>JAFAPI010000004.1 GCA_019247195.1 Gammaproteobacteria bacterium | reverse complement strand
GGCCGCCACCCCGCCCGCGCGGGCCGCGACGCCGCCGCCCACTCCGCGGCCCGCTGCCCGCACCCCGCCCGCGGCGCCCGCGAGCCCCGCCCGCTCCCCCGCGATGCCCGAGCGCAAGGCCGGGGACACCACCACCAAGAATGTGTTCGTGGACTCGAACGTGAAGGAAGTGCTGCAGGCCCTCACCGACTCGAGCGCCACCGGCGAGACGCGCGTGATGCGCGCCCCGCCGCCGCCCCCGCCCGCGCCGGCGCCGGCCGAGGAGCCGAAGTCC
The DNA here is from genome assembly GCA_019247195.1 of Gammaproteobacteria bacterium. Taxonomy (GTDB): domain Bacteria; phylum Pseudomonadota; class Gammaproteobacteria; order Steroidobacterales; family Steroidobacteraceae; genus 13-2-20CM-66-19. The sequence continues at coordinate 11,987 of JAFAPI010000004.1, read as the reverse complement.
TCCCTCACCGACACCCAGGTGCTGAAGCTCCTCGAGGTGCGCCGCGCCGAGGGTGTCGAGCCGGTGAGCGCGCCGCCGGCCGACCCGGCGCACGGCTCGATCCCGATGCTCAAGCCCGATGACACCGGCACGCGGCTCGCGCTCAAGGAGGCGGTGAGCAGCAACGCGCCGGTGCTCTTCGCGGTGCAGCTGCAGTGGTCGGTGCAGCCGGTCGAGCTCGACAAGGTGCCGCCACTCGCCATCTTCAGCGCCTACACCCTCTACACCGTCGAGGGCAGCCGCGATGCGCGCCGCTGGTACGGGCTGCGCCTGGGGTTCTTCAGCGACGCGATCTCGGCCAAGCAGGTCGCGCACTACGTGCGCTCGGAGTTCACCTCGGTGGCGGTCGTGCCGGTCAGCCCCCAGGAGAAGGCCCGCGCCACCGAGCAGGACCAGGAGGCGGCGCTGCTCGCCGCCCCCGCTCCGAGGCCCGCGAGTCACAGCGGCGAGTTCAAGCTGATCGACGACCCGCCGCGGGTGCCCACGCGTCCGCTGCTCAACGAGCCCGCCGCGCGCAAGGTGCCCGGCCGGCCGGTGCCGCGCGTCGCGGCGGGGCGTAAGCCCGCCGCCCCGGCGGCCCCGGCAGCGCCCGCCCCCAACCGCCGCGCGCGCGGGCGTGTGGCCGCCAAGGAGCGCGGCGGTGCACAGACCCTGGAGGAGACGCTGGAGATCCTCGGTGCCAGCCAGCTGTCGATCGACAACGGTCGCGGCGAGACGCTGAACGACAGCGGCGTGCGGCACCTGCGCGTGCAGGTGCAGAAGAACTCGCCGTTCTCGCGCCTGCTCGAGCGGCTCAGCGAGCGCGTCAAGAAGACCTAGCCGCGCGCGCGGCCTTCAACCCTTGCCGAACAGCTTGTCGAGCGCGGCGCGCGCCTGCGCCGCCGCGGCGGTGTCGGGTGGCACGTACGCCTTGGGCCGCGGCTTGTAGTGATCGCAGAAGTTGGCGCGGGTCTTGTCGTTCACTTCCTCGGCGGTCGGCTCGCGGCAGTGCTTGGCGAGGCGCGTGTCGTAGTCGACGCACATCCGGCACACGTGCAGCTCGGCGCGGCAGGCGGGGCACTCCTCGAGGCGCCGCAGCGGCAGCGACAGCGCCGCGAGCGAGGCGCCGCACTTCCAGCACACCAGATCGTGCGCCATCAGCGCGCCGGCGCCGGCCCGCGCCGGCGCATCTGGTAGGCGGCGAAGGTCGACCAGCTGCCATCCTTCGCCTGCGACTCGATGAGGAAGGTGCCGCGGGTCGCGTCCGCGGCGAGCTCGAGCGTGTCGCGGAACTCGCCTTCCGCGTACGGGAAGCTGAAGACCAGCCGGTCGCCGTCGCGGTGGCCGGTGCCGACCACGCGTGCGCCCGCGCCGCCGAACTGGTCGAGCCAGTGCACCACGTAATCCCGGGCGCGCGCGTCGTAGCTGAAGAGCACCTGCGCCTGGTAGCCGGGCGGGCGCACGGTATCGGTGAGTGACCAGGCGAGCCACGCGTCGGCGAGGATCCAGCGGCCGTGCACCCGGTAGTGCACCGGCTTGCCGAGGGTCTGGCCGGTCAGGTCCCACTCGCCGCCGAGCCGCGCGAGGTACTCGTCGGGCGTCGCGGCGGTGGCGCTGAGGGCGAGAAGTCCGAGCAGACCGGGCAGCAGCGCGCGCATCGCGTTCCCTTCCTAGCCGGTGGCGGCGACCTCGAGCGTACGCGAGCGCAGGAATTCGTCCAACACGCGCCCGGTGTGCGAGTGGCGGTGGCGGCGCGCAACCTGCGCCGGCGTTCCCTGGGCGACGACGCGCCCGCCGGCCGCGCCCGCCTCGGGGCCGAGGTCGATGATCCAGTCGGCCTCGGCCATGACGTCCAGGTTGTGCTCGACGACCACCGCGCTGTTGCCGGCGGCCACCAGGCGGTGCAGCACCTGGGTGAGCTTCTCCACGTCCGCCATGTGCAGTCCGACGGTGGGCTCATCGAGCACGTACAGGGTATGGCGCGGCCGCTGGCGCAGCTTGCGCACGTCCTCGCGCACCTTGGCCAGCTCGGTGACCAGCTTGATGCGCTGCGCCTCCCCGCCCGAGAGGGTCGGGCTCGGCTGGCCGAGCGTCAGGTAGCCCAGTCCGACGTCCTGCAGCAGTTTCAGCGCGTGGTGCAGCCGCGCGTGCGCGGCGAAGAACGGCACCGCCTCGTCGATCTCCATGGCGAGCACGTCGCCGATGCTCTTGTCGCGCCAGGTCACGGCGAGCGTCTCGGCGTTGAAGCGCCGTCCGCCGCACACATCGCACAGCACCTTCACGTCCGGCAGGAAGCTCATCTCGATGGTCTTCACCCCCTGGCCCTCGCAGGCCTCGCAGCGCCCGCCGGCGGTGTTGAAGGAGAAGCGGCTGGTGCTGTAGCCACGCAGGCGCGCCTCGCTGGTCGCGGCGAAGATGCGGCGGATGTCGTCCCAGAAGCCGATGTAGGTGGCGGGACAGGAGCGGGGGGTCTTGCCGATCGGCGTCTGGTCGACCTCGAGCACCCGGTCGAGGCCCTCGCTGCCGCGCAGCGCGCGGCAGCCGGGCAGGGCGCGCCGCGCGCCCGGCTCGGCGAGGAGGCGCCTGAGGTTGGCATAGAGCACGTCACGCGCGAGCGTCGACTTTCCGGAGCCGGACACGCCGGTGACCACCACCAGGCGCCCGAGCGGGATCTCGACGTCGCAGTTGCGGATGTTGTGCAGGCTCACCCCCTCGAGCCGCAGGCGCGGGGTCGCCGCCTGCACCGGCCGGTGCGGCTGCGGCGGATGCCGCAGGGGCTCGCGCAGGAAGCGCCCGGTGACCGAGCGCGGATTGTGGGTGAGCTCGGCCACGGTGCCGGCGGCCACGAGCTCCCCGCCGCGCACGCCGGCGGCCGGGCCCAGGTCGAGCACGTGGTCGGCGCGTCGGATCGTCTCCTCGTCATGCTCGACCACGACGAGGGTGTTGTGCGCCCCCGCGAGCTCGGTGAGCGAGCGCAGCAGGATCTCGTTGTCGCGCGGGTGCAGGCCGATGGTCGGCTCGTCCAGCACGTAGCACACGCCCTGCAGGTTCGAGCCGAGCTGGGCGGCGAGGCGGATGCGCTGCGCCTCCCCGCCCGAGAGCGTCGGTGCGCCGCGATCGAGCTGCAGGTAACCGAGCCCGACCCGCTCGAGGAAGCGCAGCCGCGAGCGGATCTCGGCCAGCAGGTCGCGCGCGATCTCGCGCTCGCGCGGCCCGAGGCGCAGCCGGGCGAAGAACTCCTGACTGGCGCTTACCGAGGCGCCGGCGAGGGCGGCGATGGAGCGCTCGCGGAAGCGCACCGCGAGCGCGGTCGGGTTGAGACGCGCGCCGGCGCAGGCCGGACAGGGTTGCGGCTCGCGCTCGTACCACTCGTTCCACCAAACCTCCTCGCCGCTCTGCTCCTCGTCGAACCCCTCCATCTCCACGCCGGTGCCGTAGCAGCTCTCGCACCAGCCGTGGCGCGAGTTGAAGGAGAAGAGTCGCGGGTCGAGCTCGGCGAAGCTGCGCCCGCAGCCCGGGCAGGCGCGCTTGGTGGAGAACACGGTGACCTTCTGCGCCTTCTCCGCCAGCACGTGCACCAGTCCCTTGCCGAAATCGAGCGCGCGGGCGAGCGCGGCGCGCAGCGCCGCCTCCTGCTTGACGCTCACCTCGAGCTCCGCGACCGGCAGCTCCAGGGTGTGCTCGGCGAAGCGCGACAGCCGCGGCCAGGGCGCGGTCGGCAGCAGCTCGCCATCGACGCGCAGCTGGCGGAAGCCCTTCTTGGCGGCCCACTTGGCGAGGTCGGTGTAGTAGCCCTTGCGCGCGATGACCAGCGGGGCGAGCAGGCTGATGCGCCGGCCGCGGTAATCGCGCAGCAGCCGCGCGGCGATCGAGGCGGGGCTCTGCGGCTCGATGCGCCCGTCGCAGTCCGGGCAGTACTGCGTGCCGAGCTTGACGTACAGCAGGCGCAGGAAGTGGTAGATCTCGGTCAGCGTCGCGACCGTGCTCTTGCGGCCGCCGCGGCTGGTGCGCTGCTCGATCGCCACCGTGGGCGGGATGCCGTAGATGGCATCGACGTCGGGGCGCGCCGCCGGCTGCACGAACTGGCGTGCGTAGGCGTTGAGGGACTCGAGGTAGCGGCGCTGGCCCTCGTTGAAGAGGATGTCGAAGGCGAGGGTCGACTTGCCCGAGCCGGACACGCCGGTCACCACCGTGAACTTGTCGCGCGGGATCTGCACGTCGATGTTCTTCAGGTTGTGCTCGCGCGCCTGGTGGATGACCACCGCGTGCGGCGGGCGCGCGCGATAGGGCACCACCGGCTCGGCGACCTCGGCCGTCGCGGCCGGCGTGAGCGCGCGCCGGTACGCCTCGAGCGCGCGGCCGGTGTGCGAGGCCGCGGTGGCGCATACCTCGGACGGTGTACCGGCGCAGACGATCTGCCCGCCGCGCTCGCCACCCTCCGGGCCGAGGTCGATGATCCAGTCCGCCGCGCCGATGACGTCGAGGTTGTGCTCGATCACCAGCAGCGAGTGCCCGGCCACCAGGAGCTTGCGGAAGGCCCGCAGCAGCTTGGCCACGTCCTCGAAGTGCAGCCCGGTGGTCGGCTCGTCGAAGAGGAAGAGCTTGCCCTTGTGCGTGGTGCTGGAGAGCACCGAGCCGGCGGCGGCGAGGTGCCCGGCGAGCTTGAGGCGCTGCGCCTCCCCGCCGGAGAGGGTCGGCACCGGCTGGCCCAGCTTCAGGTACTCGAGGCCCACGTCGGCGAGTGGCCCGAGCCGCTGCGCGACCTCGGGGGCGTCGGCGAAGAACGCCCGCGCCTCGCTCACCGTAAGCCCCAGCACCTCGGCGATGTTGAGGCGGCGTCCGTCGGCGCCCTCGCGGCGGATCTCGAGCACCTCCTCGCGGTAGCGGCTGCCGTTGCAGTCCGGGCAGCGCAGGTAGACATCCGACAGGAACTGCATCTCGACGTGCTCGAAGCCGTTGCCGCTGCAGGTCGGACAGCGGCCGTTGCCGGAGTTGAAGCTGAAGGTGCCGGGGGAGTACTTGCGCTCCTGCGCGGCCGGCTCGAGCGCAAAGAGCGCCCGTACCGCATCGAAGGCACCGACATAGCTCGCCGGGTTCGAGCGCGTGGTGCGCCCGATCGGGTTCTGATCCACCATCACCACGTCGTCGATGAGCTCCGCGCCGGCCAGCCCCGAGAATTGTCCCGGCGCCTCGGTGGGACGGCCGCGGTACTTGAGGAGCGCCGGGTACAGCACGTCCTCCACCAGGGTCGACTTGCCCGAGCCGGACACGCCGGTGACGCACACCAGGCGCTTGAGCGGGATGCGCACGTCGATGGCCTTGAGGTTGTGCTCGCAGGCTCCCCGCAGCTCGAGCCAGCGGTTGGTGCGCGCCTCGGCGACCACTTCGCCGCGCGCGGGGCGTCGCGGCTCGGGGGGCGCGACCACGCTGCGCCGGCCGGCGAGGTAGGCGCCGGTCAGGGAGCGCGGGTGGGCGCGGATGGCGTGCGGGGTGCCGAAGAACACCACCTCGCCGCCCGCCTCGCCGGCGCCCGGCCCCAGGTCGAGCAGCCGATCCGCCTCGAGCATGATCTGCGGGTCGTGCTCGACCACGACCAGGGAGTTGCCCGCGTCGCGCAGCCGCTTCATGACGCCGATGACGCGCTGCATGTCGCGCGGGTGCAGGCCGATGGAGGGCTCATCGAGCACGAACAGCGTGTTGACCAGCGAGGTGCCGAGCGCGGTGGTGAGATTGATGCGCTGCACCTCCCCGCCGGAGAGGGTGCGCGACTGGCGGTCGAGCGTCAGGTAGCCCAGACCGACGTCGACCAGGTAGCGGAAGCGCGCGCGCACCTCCGCGAGCAGCAGCTCGGTCGCCTCATCGAGCGGGGCGGGGAGCGTCAGGCGCGAGAAGAACGCGTGCGCGCGCTCGATCGGCAGCAGCACGGCGTCGTGGATCGAGAGCCCGGGCAGGCGCGCCAGCGTCGCGGCGTCCCACTCGGTCTCGCGCGGCCTGAAGCGCGCCGTGTCGCCGAGGATCTCCCCCGCCAGCGCGGCATCGCCCAGACGCCACAGGAGCGCCTCGCCCTGCAGGCGCGCGCCCTCGCAGGCGGTGCAGGGCGTGTAGGCGCGGTAGCGCGACAGCAGCACGCGCACGTGCATCTTGTAGGCGCGCGTCTCGAGCCAGGCGAAGAAGCGCTTCACGCCATACCACACGCGGCGCGTCCACGCGCCCTCACCCTCGATCACCCAGGCGCGCGCCGCCTCCGGCAGCTCGCGCCACGGCGTATCGAGCGGGATGCCGCGCAGCCTGGCGAACTTCTCCAGGTCCTGCTGGCACTCCGCGTACGACTTGGTTTGCCACGGCTTGATCGCTCCGCCGCGCAGCGACTTGCTCTCGTCCGGGATGACGAGCCCGTAATCGATGCCGATGGTGCGACCGAAGCCGCGGCAGGTCTCGCAGGCCCCGAGCGGGGAGTTGAAGGAGAACTGACTCGGCGTGGGGGTGCGGTAGGCGAGGTCGCAGTGCGCGCAGTGCAGCTCGCTCGAGTAGCGCCAGGTGGCCGTGGGCTGCGGCGGGTCGGCCTCGTCGAGCACCTGCAGGTTCACGCGCCCGCGGCCGACGCGCAGCGCCGCCTCGAGCGACTCGAGCACGCGCGCGCGGTCCGCGCTGCCCACGCGCAGCCGGTCCTGCACCACCTGCAGGATGACCGCAGGCGCCGGGGGGGCGCCTTTCTTGCGCCGTCCCGGCTTCGGCGCGGGCAGGGGGGCCGCGACCGGGTCGAGGAAGCGCGTGTAGCCCTGGCGGGCGAGAAGCTCGCGCACCTCCTCGAAGCGGAAGTTGGCGGGCACCGGCACCGGGAAGGTGAGGAGCAGGCGCGGGTCGCCGGCGGCGGCTGCGCGCGCGGTCAGGTCGGCATAGATGCTCGCGGCCGTATCGCGCCGCACCGGCTCGCCGCAGCGGCGGCAGAAGAGCTGGGCCGCGCGGGCGTAGAGGAGCTTCAGGTGGTCGTTGAGCTCGGTCATCGTGCCGACGGTCGAGCGCGAGGTGCGTACGGGGTTGGTCTGGTCGATCGCGATGGCCGGCGGGATCCCGCGGATCGACTCGACCTGAGGCTTGTCCATACGGTCGAGGAACTGACGGGCATACGGGGAGAAGGTCTCGACGTAGCGCCGCTGCCCTTCCGCGTACAGCGTGTCGAAGACGAGCGAGGACTTCCCCGAGCCGGACACGCCGGTCACCACCACCAGCTCGTGCAGCGGGATGTCGAGGTCGAGCTGCTTCAGGTTGTTCTGGCGCGCCCCACGCAGGGAAATGGCCTCGCGTGCGACGTCCGTTGTTGCGTCACTCATGGGTTCTGGTGGTGGTGGAGCGCGCCCTCAGGAGGAGGGCGCAAGTGAGCACATTCTACTGGATGTGCAGCGATGCGGCGCGGGCCTGCAATCCAGTGTCGCGCTCGCCGGTCTACTGGATAGCCGCAACCCCTTGGGCGGCGGGGGCATTCGCGTCGGCGCACCGGGTCCGGGTCGCCGCACGGTCACGCCGCCGCCTCCGGCGGGCGTACAATCCGCGGCGTCCCACGTTCTCAAATATTAAGGAGAGAGCAGAATGTCCTCGAGAATGCTGTCCAGTGTTGCCCTGGCCGCGGCTGCAGCGGTGATGTTTTCCACCGCCGCGATCAGCACCGCCTCCGCTGACGAAGGCAAGGTGAAGTGCGAGGGTGTGAACTCCTGCAAGGGACACTCGGCGTGTAAGAGCGCCAACAACGCCTGCAAGGGCCAGAACTCCTGCAAGGGCAAGGGTTTCCTGGAGATGAGCAAGGCAGAGTGCGATGCTGCCAAGGCGAAAATGAAGTGAGTCACTGCGGGCCGGACGCAGGATGCGTCCGGCCCGCCCTTTCCCCATGCTGACCCGCCCGCCGCTCGGTTTCGGTCTCGGCCTCCGGGTCGATCACTACGAGGCGATCCTCGCCGGCAGCCCGCCCGTCGACTGGTTCGAGGTGCTCACCGAGAACTACCTGGTCGGCGGCGGCAAGCCGCTGCACTACCTGACGCGCATCCGCGAGCGCTACCCGGTGGCGATGCACGGCGTGTCGCTCTCGATCGGCTCGAGCGCGCCGCTCGACCGGGCGTACCTCAAGGCGGTGCGCTCGCTCGCCGACCGCATCGAGCCGGCCTGGATCTCCGATCACCTGTGCTGGACCGGCATCGCCGGCCGCAACACCCACGACCTGCTGCCGCTGCCCTACACCGAGGAGGCGCTCGCGCACGTGGCGGCGCGGGTGCGCGAGGTGCAGGACGTGCTCGGCCGGCGCATCCTGCTCGAGAACGTCTCGAGCTACGTGAGCTTCCACGACTCGCGCCTGAGCGAGTGGGAGTTCCTCGCCGAGCTCGCCGCGCGCGCCGACTGCCTGATCCTGCTCGACGTCAACAACATCTACGTGAGCGCGGTCAACCACGGCTTCGATCCGCTCACCTACCTGCACGCCGTGCCGGCCGAGCGGGTGCAGCAGATCCATCTCGCCGGGCACGAGGACCACGGCGACTATCTGGTCGATACCCACGATCACCCCGTGCCCGATCCGGTGTGGCGGCTGTACGCCGCGGCGCTGCGCCACGTGGGGCCGGTTTCCACGATGATCGAGCGCGACGATCACATCCCCCCGCTCGAGGAGCTCTGCGCCGAGCTCGGCGAGGCGCGCCGGCTCGCCGCGCGCACGCTCGGCGAGCCGCAGCGGCGCACGGCCCTGTCGGCGTGAGCACGCTCGAGGCACTGCAGCGGCAGTTCCAGGCGCACCTGCTGCGCGGCGACCCGGCGATCGAGGCGAGGGTGTCCGGCAGCGAGCGCGTGCCGGTGGACACCCGGCTCGGCATCTACCGCGGCGCCTACGTCAGTCGCCTGGCCGAGGCGCTCGCGGCGAACTACCCCGCGCTCGCGCTGCTGCTCGGCGAGGACGAGTTCGGTGCGCTGGCGCAGGAGTACGTGCGCGGCCACGACTCGCCCTTCTTCTCCATCCGCTACTACGGCGACCAGCTGCCGCAGTTTCTCGCCACCCACGAGGAGTACGTCGGCGCGCCGATCCTCGCCGAGCTGGCCCGCTGGGAATGGACCATGACCTTGGTGTTCGACGCCGCGGACGCCCCCGCGCTCACGCACGAGCATCTGCAGCACATCGCGCCCGAGCGCTGGGCGCAGCTGCGCTTTGACTGGCACCCGAGCGTGCAGCGCCTGGGGCTGCACTGGAACGTGCCGCAGACCTGGCAGGCACTCCTTGCCGGCGCGCCGCGCCCGGCGGCGAGCGTCGCCGAGTCCGCCACGCCCTGGCTGCTGTGGCGGCAGGGCCTCACCAGCTACTACCGCTCAGTTGCGGCGGCGGAAGCCGAGGTGCTCGATGCGGCGCGCAGCGGCTGGCCGTTCGGGGAGCTGTGCACGCGGCTGTGCGAAGCGGTGGGCGAGGCCGAGGCGGCACGGCAGGCGGCGAGCCTGCTGCGTACCTGGGTCGAGGCGGGGCTCATCACCGCCACCGTCTGAACGCGCCGCGCCGGGCGCGTACAATCCGCGGTCCGTTCCCGCGCGAGCGAGCGATGGCCCTGCCTACCTACCCGAACGTGCTGGCGATGATCGGCAACACGCCGCTCATGGCCGTGCACCGCCTCGACACCGGCCCCTGCGAGCTCTTCCTCAAGCTCGAGAACCAGAACCCCGGTGGCTCCATCAAGGACCGCGTCGGCCTGTACCTCATCGAGGCGGCCGAGCGCTCGGGCCAGCTGGCGCCCGGGGCGACGCTGATCGAGGCCACGGCCGGCAACACCGGGCTCGGCCTGGCGCTGGTCGCGGCGCAGAAGGGCTACCGGCTGCTCCTCGTCATCCCCGACAAGATGAGCCAGGAGAAGATCTTCCACCTCAAGGCGATGGGGGCCGAGGTGCAGATGACGCGCTCGGACGTGAGCAAGGGGCACCCCGAGTACTACCGCGACCTCGCCGAGCGCCTCGCGCGCGAGACCCCCGGCGCCTACTTCGTCAACCAGTTCGGCAACCCGGCGAACGCGCGCGCCCACGCCGAGACCACCGCGCCGGAGATCTGGGAGCAGATGGGGCAGCGCGTGGATGCGATCGTGTGCGGCGCGGGCACGGGCGGCACGATCGCCGGGCTGTCGCAGTACTTCGCGCGCACCGCGCCGCAGGTCGAGCTGATCCTCGCCGACCCGGTCGGCTCGGGCCTGGCGAGCTTCGCGACCAGCGGCCGGCTGCCCGAGGCCATGACGCCGTGGCTGGTGGAGGGCATCGGCGGCGACACGGTGCCGCCGGTGGCGGACTTCTCGCGCGTGCGCCAGGCGCTCAGCATCCCGGACGCGGAGGCGTTCCGCACCTGCCGCGAGCTCCTGGCGCGCGAGGGCATCATCGCCGGCACCTCGACCGGGACGCTGCTCGCGGCGGCGCTGCGCTACTGCCGCGCCCAGCGCACGCCGCGCCGCGTCGTCACCTTCGTGTGCGACAGCGGCAACAAGTACCTCTCCAAGGTCTACAACGACTACTGGATGCTCGACCAGGGCTTCCTCGAGCGCGAGCAGTTCGGTGACCTGCGCGATCTCATCGCGCGCCGCCACACCGAGCACGCCGCGGTGACCGTCAATGCCACCGAGACGGTGATGGCGGCCTACCGCCGCATGAAGCTCTACGACGTCTCGCAGGTGCCGGTGATGCAGGACGGGCGCATCGTCGGGATCGTCGACGAGGAGGACATCCTGCTCGAGGTGGTCGGCAACCCGGCGCATTTCGCCGAGCCGGTGACGCGCGCCATGAGCTCGAACCTGGTCACGGTGCCGGTCGATGCGCCGATCACCCAGCTGCTGGAGATCTTCCGCCGCGGCATGGTGGCGATCGTCATGCACGACGCGGAGTTCCAGGGTCTCATCACCCGCATCGACCTGCTCAACTGGCTGCGCCGCCGCCAGTGACCACACCGACTCGACGAAGGGACCTGCGCGCATGAGCGACGAGAAGACGCCGCGTTTCGCCACCCGTGTGATCCACGGCGGGCAGCGCCCCGATCCCCTGACCGGCGCGGTGATGCCGCCCATCTACGCGACCTCGACCTACGTGCAGTCGAGCCCCGGGGTGACCCAGGGCTACGAGTACTCGCGCACCCACAACCCCACCCGCGATGCCCTGCAGGCGAGTCTCGCGAACCTCGAGGGCGGGGCGGCCGCCTTCGCCTTCGCCTCCGGCATGGCCGCGAGCGCGACGCTCCTCGAGCTGCTCGATGCCGGCGCGCACGTCATCGCCATGGACGATCTCTACGGCGGCAGCTACCGCCTCCTCGAGAACGTGCGCAAGCGCTCGGCCGGCTACAGCGTGTCGTTCGTCGACCTGACCGACCTCGGGGCGCTCGAGGCGGCGCTGCGCCCGGATACCCGGCTCATCTGGGTCGAGACGCCGACCAACCCGCTGCTGAAGATCGTCGACCTCGGCGCGGTGGCCGGCCTCGCGCGCGGGCGCGGCATCCTCACCGTGTGCGACAACACCTTCGCCACCCCGTACGCGCAGCGCCCGCTCGAGCACGGGTTCGACGTCGTGATGCACTCCACCACCAAGTTCCTCAACGGTCACTCGGACTCGATCGGCGGCGCGGCGGTGCTGCGCGAGGACGCCGCGCTCGCCGAGCGGCTCGCCTACCTGCAGAACGCGCTGGGGGCGGTGCCGGGGCCCTTCGACTCGTTCCTCACGCTGCGCGGCATCAAGACCCTCGCGCTGCGCATGGAGCGCCACTGCGCCAACGCCCTCGCCATCGCGCAGTTCCTGGAGGGGCACCCGGCCATCGAGCGCGTGCACTACCCGGGCCTGCCGAGTCACCCGCAGCACGCGCTCGCGCGGCGCCAGATGCAGGGACGCTACGGCGGCATCGTCACCGCGGTACTCAAGGGCGGGCTCCCGGCGGCGCGCCGCGCGCTCGAGCGCTGCGAGCTCTTTTCCCTCGCCGAGAGCCTGGG
>JAFAPI010000198.1 GCA_019247195.1 Gammaproteobacteria bacterium | reverse complement strand
GCGCATCCTGATCATCGTCGCGATCGTCGACCTCGGACTCGGGCCGACGCTCACGCTGGTGGTGGCCAACCCGAAAAACCCGCGCCGCGAGCTGGCGCGCGACATCTCGCTCATTGTCGCGGTGCAGATCATCGCGCTTGGCTATGGCTCGATTACGCTCTGGCACGGCCGACCGCTCTACTACACCTTCTCCACCGACCGCCTGGAGATGGTGCAGGGCTCGGACATCTCGGCCGAGGAGGCCGAGCGCGCCCGCCGCGCGAACGCGGCGCTGGCGCCTCACTGGTACAGCCGGCCCCGCTGGGTATGGGCGCCCCTGCCGGAGGATGCGGCCGAGGCGAGCCGCATCGTCAACTCGGTCGTGCTCGGCAACGGCGAGGACGTGATCGACATGCCGCGCTACTACCGGCCGTGGGCGGCCGGGCGCACTGCCCTGCGTGAGCGGCTGGAGCGTATCGCGGATACCCAGTTCGTCGCGCGCACCGAGCGGCCCGGTCTCGAGCGGCAACTGCGCGGACTCGGGCTGGCGCCCGATGCGAAGGCGATCCTCATCCTGTGGGGCGGCAGCCGGCGCCTGGTCGCGGTGTTTGATCCGCAGTCGGCGCAGCTGCGGGCGATCCTGCGACCCTAGCCTCCCGGGGCCGCGGCCTCCACGTTCACCCCCAGATGGTGCGCGAGGAAGCCGAGCTGATCCGCATAGTCCTCGATCTGCATCCAGGTGGGCTTGCCCGCCCCGTGACCGGCGCGGGTCTCGATGCGGATCAGGATCGGATTGCCGCAGATCTGCGCGGCCTGCAGGGCGGCGGCGAACTTGTAGCTGTGCCAGGGCACCACCCGGTCATCGTGGTCGGCGGTGGTGATGAGCGTGGGCGGGTAGCAGGTGCCCTTGCGTACGTTCTGCACCGGCGAATATGCGTAGAGGGCGCGGAACTGCTGCGGATCCTCGGCGAGCCCGTAGTCCGAGGACCACTGGCGTGCGTTCACGCTCGCGGTCTGGTAGCGCAGCATGTCGAGCACACCCACGGCGGGGAGGGCGGCGCCGAAGAGCTCGGGGCGCTGCGTGAGCACGGCACCGATGAGCAGTCCGCCGTTGCTGCGGCCATGGATCCCGAGGCGGGCGCTGCGCGTGTAGTGCTCACCGATCAGGTATTCCGCCGCGGCGATGAAGTCATCGAACACATGCTGCTTGTTCTCGAGGGTGCCGGCGCGGTGCCAGGCTTCGCCGTATTCACCGCCGCCGCGCAGGTTGGCCTCGGCGAAGGCGCCGCCGGCCTCGAGCCACGCCATCACCGCGGGCCGGTACGCGGGGGTCGCCGAGATATTGAAGCCGCCGTAGCCATAGAGCAGAAATGGCTGGTTACCGTCGCGGGCCATGTCCCGGCGGTGTGTGAGGTACATCGGCACGCGCGTGCCGTCCTTGCTCGAGTAGAACACCTGCTCGGTGACGAACTGCGCGGCGTCCGCCGGCGGCGGCGGCTCGCGCCACAACGTCACGCGATCCGAGGGCACTTCGAGCCGGAAGATCTTGCGCGGGGTCAGATAGTCGGTGTAGCTGAAGAAAGTCTCGCGCTGCCGCCCCTCGCCGCGGAAGCCGTCGATCCCCCCGAGCCCCGGCAACGGCACGCTGCCGATGAGTCGCCCGTCGGGGTGGTAGATGCGCGCGACCCCGTGGGCATCCTCGACGTAGCGCACGATGACCCGCCCGCCCACGAAGGTCGCCTCCTCGATGGCCGCCGCCGACTCCGGGACGACGGTGCGCAGCGCGCTGGGGGCGTGGACGTCGACCGCGACCACCCGCCCGAGGGGGGCGTCGCGGGTGGTGTGGAAGTAGAGCTCATCGCCCTCGGAGCCGATGAACTCGTAGAGCGCATCCCACGCCACGAACAGCTCGTGCACCGGGGTGCCCGGCTGCCTGAGATCGATGACCACGACGCCGTTCTTCGCGTATCCCTCCACCTGGGTGATGACCAGGTAATGACCGTCGTCCGTCACCTGTCCCTTGGGCAGGCGCGTAGTCTCGTCCTTGATGGCGTAGATGAGTCGGTCCTCGTCCTGGGGGGTGCCGAGGCGGTGGAAGTAGAGCGCCGGTCGGCCGGCGTCATCACCACGGCCGTTCGCCAGCGCCGGATAGCGGCTGTAGTACACCCCCGAGCCGTCACGCGCCCACGAAACGCCCCAGAACTTGGTGTCGCGCAGCTCATCGCTCAGATCGGTGCCCTCGCTCACCCGCCGGAAGCGCCACACCTGCCAGTCTGAGCCCGCCTCCGACAGGGCGTACGCGAGCAGATCACCCGCCGGTGAGGGCTGGAACTCCGACAGCGCCACGGTCGCGTCCTGGCGCGCGAGGTTCGGGTCGTAAAGCGCGCGCGGCACCGCCTCGAGGCCCTCGGCGACGAAGAGCACGCTCTGATTCTGCTCGCCGTCGTTGTGCAGGAAGAAGTAGCGGTTGCCGCGCTGCACCGGCAACTCGTAGCGCTCGTAGCTCCACAGCTGCGCCAGGCGCGCCTTGAACCAGGCGCGCTGCGGCAGCGCCGCGAGCCGCGGCTGCGCGAGCGCATTCTCGCTCGCGACCCATTGCTGCACCTGCGGCGAGTCCAGCTGCTCGAGCCAGCGATACGGGTCCGGCACGCGCGTGCCGTGGTAGTCATCGCTGACCGCGACGCGCGCGGTAATGGGGTAGACCAGGGTACGCGGCGCCGGCGGCAGGCCGACCGCGGTATCGGTCACGGTCGGCATGGGCTTACCGCCCGGACCGGCGCCGGGCACGGTGCTGCGGGTGTCGATCTCGGTGACGGTGCAGGCGATGAGAGCGCCGGCCAGGAGGCCGGCAATGAGACGGGCGCGCTTCATCGGCCGGAGTGTAGCAACGGGCCGCGCCTGCCCTCCCGCGCTTAAGGAAACTTGATCTTGCCGCCGCCCGGTCCCGCGGCCGGCCCCGGCACGGCGCCCGCATCGGGCACGACGATGCGCGAGGCCGCCTCGCGCCGCAGCTCGCGGGCCTCATCGATCGCCTGCTCGAGGGCGACCTTCACCCCGTCGGGAAACTTCTGCAGCGCTTCCTCGAGCGTCTTGGCCTCGATCTCGAATCCGAGCGGCAGCACGCCCGCCGGCGTCAGCAGCTGGGTCTGCCCGGAGAACAGCACCGGGCGGGAGGCATCGGTCGAACCGTCGAGGGTGACCGGCGTCAGGCGGCGGATGCTGCCGGCGCGGCGGTCGGTGAACACGTCCTCGCGGTACAGGCCCTTGGCGTCGAGCTCGATGTCGGGCAGATCGTTCTGTGCGGCCATTGGCGAACCTTCACGGCGGAGGTCAGATTGTACACGCGTGCGGCCGCGCACTTCAGCGCGCGCCGCGATCGCGCAACAGCTCGACGAACGGACGGTCCGCCTCGAGCAGGTCTTCGGCCGGGAGCGCCGCGCACGCCACCCACTTCAGGCGTTGCCCGTCGAGTGGCCGCGGCACCCCGCGGTAGCTCTCGATGATCCACAGCGACAGCTCGACGGTGCGGTCCGGGTAGTCGTGATTGACGCGCAGCGCGCAGCACGCCGCCCCGGATTCGATACCGAGCTCCTCGCTGAGTTCGCGCGCCAGCGCCGCCGGCTCGCTCTCGCCCGCGGCCACCTTGCCGCCCGGGAACTCCCAGCGGCCGGCCATGTGCCTGCCGGCCGGACGCTCACTCAGCAGCACCCGCCCGGCCGCATCAAACAGGGCCGCCGCGACCACGCGCACCCGCGGCAGGGGCACGGCCTTACTCGACGCTCGACAGCACCCCGTGGCAGTGCTTGTACTTCTTGCCCGAGCCGCACGGGCAGGGCTCGTTGCGCCCGACCTTGCGCTCCTGGCGGACGAAGGTGCCCTGCGGCTCCGCGGGCGGCGGCGGGCTGGCACCGCCACGGGCGCGCGGCTCGGGGGCGGGGGGCTCCTCGCCGGGGGCGAGGAGCGAGCCGGCCTCGGCATGCTGCGCCTGCAGCGCGCGCATCAGGCGCACGCGTCGCTCCTCCTCCTCGCGCTCGATGTCCTCCTGGGTGCGCACCTCGACGGTCGCCATCAGCGAGGCGGTCTCGTACTTGATGCGATCGAGCATCGCCGCAAAGAGCTCGAACGCCTCGCGCTTGAACTCGTAACGATAGTCCTTCTGCGCGTAGCCGCGCAGGTGGATCCCCTGGCGCAGGTAGTCCATGGCCGCGAGGTGCTCGCGCCAGTGGTGGTCGAGTTTCTGCAGCATGATCTGCTTCTCGACGTGGCGCATGATCTCCTTGCCGTAGCGCTCGACCTTGGCGTCGTAGCTCGCGTCGACGGCCTCGACTACCCGTGCCCGCAGCACCGCCTCCTCCAGCTCCGGCTCGCGGCGCAGCCAGCCCTCGAGGTCGACGCGGGTATTGAAGTCGCGCGCCAGTGCCTCGCGGAGCGCGCCGACGTCCCAGTCGGCGGGGGTGCCCTGCTTGGGCAGGTACTGATCGAGCAGCGTGCCGACCGCATCGGCCAGCAGCCCGTGGATCGCATCGGCGAGGTCCTCGCGTCCCATGATCTCGGTGCGCTGCTGGTAGACAACCTTGCGCTGGTCGTTGGCGACGTCATCGAACAGCAGCAGGTTCTTGCGGATATCGAAGTTGTGGGACTCGACCTTGCGCTGCGCCTTCTCGATCTGCCGCGTCAGCATGCCGCTCTCGATGACCTCGCCCTCCTTCATGCCGGCCATCTTCAGCAACCGCTGCGTGCGGTTCGGGTCGCCGAAGATGCGCATCAGGTTGTCTTCCATCGACAGATAGAAGCGGCTCGAGCCGGGGTCGCCCTGGCGGCCCGAGCGGCCGCGCAGCTGGTTATCGATGCGACGCGACTCGTGGCGCTCGGTGCCGACGATGTGCAGTCCGCCGGCGGCGAGCACCTTGTCGTGCCGGGCCTGCCAGTTGCCGCGCATGCTCTCGCGGGTGATCTCGTCCTGCGCCTGCGCGGCGTGGTACTCGGCCTCGAGGTTGCCGCCGAGCACGATGTCGGTGCCGCGGCCCGCCATGTTGGTGGCGATCGTGACCGTGCCGGGCCGGCCGGCCTGCGCGACGATGTGCGCCTCGCGCTCGTGCTGTTTGGCGTTCAGCACCTGGTGCGCGATCCCCTCCTTCTGCAACAGCCCGGCGAGATATTCCGAGGTCTCGATCGAGGTCGTGCCGACCAGCACCGGCTGCTCGCGCGCCACGCAGTCGCGGATGTCCTCGATGATCGCCTTGAACTTGTCGGCCTGGGTCAGGTACACGAAGTCCGCGTTGTCCTTGCGGATCATCGGCCGGTGGGTGGGGATGACCACCACTTCCAGGCCGTAGATCTGCATGAACTCGGGGGCCTCGGTGTCGGCGGTGCCGGTCATGCCGGACAGCTTCTTGTAGAGGCGGAAGTAGTTCTGGAAGGTGATCGAGGCGACCGTCTGGTTCTCCTCGCGCACCCGCACCCCCTCCTTCGCCTCCACCGCCTGGTGCAGGCCATCCGACCAGCGCCGCCCGGGCATGGTGCGCCCGGTGAACTCATCGACGATGATCACCTCGCCGCCGCGCACGATGTACTCGACGTCGCGCTTGTAGAGTGCGTGCGCGCGCAGCGCCGCGTTCAGGTGGTGCATGAGGCGGATGTTGGCCGGGTCGTAGAGGCTCTCGCCCTCCTTCAGCAGCCCCGCCTGCGCCATCAGCTGCTCGACGTGCTCGTGGCCGGCCTCGGTGACGTGCGCCTGCTTGGTCTTCTCATCGACCGAGTAATCCCCCGGGCCCTCCTCGGCCTGCTGGCGGGTCAGGCGCGGCACGAGCTGGTTGATCTTGAGGTAGAGCTCGGTGCTCTCCTCGGCCGGCCCGCTGATGATGAGCGGCGTGCGCGCCTCGTCGATGAGGATGGAGTCGACCTCGTCCACCACCGCGAACGACAGCGTGCGCTGCACCCGGTCCTCGAGGCGGTAGGCCAGGTTGTCGCGCAGGTAGTCGAAGCCGAACTCGTTGTTGGTGCCGTAGGTGATGTCGCAGCCGTAGGCGGCGCGCTTCTCCGGCGGGGTCTGCGCGTTCTTGATGACCCCGACCGAGAGACCGAGGAAGCGGTAGATCGGACCCATCCAGTCCGCATCGCGCTGCGCGAGGTACTCGTTGACGGTGACGATGTGCACGCCCTCGCCGCTGAGGGCGTTGAGGTAGGCCGGCAGCGTCGCGACCAGGGTATTGCCCTCGCCGGTGCGCATCTCGGCGATCATTCCCTTGTGCAGGGCGATGCCGCCGATCAGCTGCACGTCGAAGTGGCGCATGTGCAGGGTGCGCTGCGAGGCCTCGCGCACGACCGCGAACGCCTCCGGCAGGAGCTCATCGAGGCTCGCCCCGCTCTTCAGCCGCCCGCGCAACTCGTCCGTCTTGGCGCGCAGCTGCTCATCACTGAGGGCCTTGACCGCCGGCTCGAGCGCGGCGGCCTGCCGCACGTAGTGGCCGTAACCGCGGACGATGCGTTCGTTCCGGCTGCCGAAGACGCGGGTGAGGAGTTGACGCAAGAGCCGACCTTAGAGGGAAAAACACCAGTGCCGACAAGCACTTATGGCGCTTTCCGGCGTGCGGAGCGGCGTATTGTACGCAATAGACGCCGCTCACGCCCAATTGGTTCTCGGGCGTGGCAATTCAAGGGAGGGGGGCGGGCGTCAGTGTCCGATGAAGGTGAGCGGGTCGACCTGGCGGCCGTTGCGCAGCACCTCGAAGTGCACGTGCGGGCCCGTCGAGCGCCCGGTCGAGCCCATGAGCGCGAGCGCATCGCCGCGCTTGACGGTCTGGCCGACGCTCACCAGCGTGCGCTCGTTGTGCGCGTAGCGCGTGACGAAGCCATCCCCGTGGTTGATCTCGATCAGCTTGCCAAAGCCGGTGCGCTCGCCCGCCCAGGTGACGATGCCCGCGGCCACCGCGATCACCGTCTGCCCGGCGGTGCCGGCGAAGTCGACGCCCTTGTGGAAGGCCTCGCGACCATCGAAGGGATCCTCGCGCTCGCCGAAATACGAGGAGATGAAGCCCTCCTCGACCGGTCGGCCCTGCGGGTGGATCTCGGCCTTGAGCTCGCGGGCCAGGATCGCGTTCTGCAGCGCGGCGAGCTGGGACTGGCGCAGGTCGACCTTCTGCTCCAGCTCGCTCAGCATGCGCGACAGGTCGGGAATCTGGGCGCTGAGCCCCTCGCCCTCCGCCGCCCCGCCGCGCGGCGGCTCGTGGTCGAAGTTGAACTCACGGCTGGAGATATCGGCCATCTCGGTGAGGCGCTTGCCGAGCGCATCGAGCCGGATGACGTGCGCATTCACCTCGCCCAGTCGCATCGCCATGGCGTCGATCCGCAGCTGCAGCTGCTGCTTCAGCTCGGCGATCTGGGCCTTCTGCTGGGTGAGCACGCCGCCGAGCCGCAGCGTATCGCTGAGCGCGAAGCGCTGGTGGTCGCCGCGCCCGAGGTAGAGCCCGAACGCGAAGACGCTGCCGAGCAGGAGCGCCGCCGCGCTGGAAAGCAGCCCCCAGGTGAGCGGATGCGCGAGGTTGAGCGAGCGGGCGCGGCCCTCGCGCCGCGACAGGAAGATTATGTTCATGCCGAAAACGCCGTTGGCCTGAAAAGACGCGGACAGGCAACGCAGCACGAGTGCACGAAACGTGTCCGGGCTTCAAAATCCCTGTTTTTCTTGTGTAAAACCCCCGCTGGCAACCCCGCTGTCATGGCTCCTCGCTGTAGACCGGTGGCTTTGCGTCCCCGCCTTTCGGCGGGTTTGCTAAGGTCAGCTCGAAGTCAATATGCCGAAGAACCCCCGACGAAACAAGCGCGGCCGGCGACCGATGAGCAGTGGGACCGCTCCGACTTCACGCCCTGCGCCACGGCCACGTTCTGTCAAAGAGCTGCTGCAGCGGGGCGTGCCCGCCGTGAGCGCCGTCACAGAACAGCGCGAGCGTACGCGCGACTGGGAGGAATGGCTCGCGGCGCACGTGCCGGCGAGCCTGGGCGCCCGCGTGACCGGACTCACCGAGCGCGCGGACACGCTCGTGGTCTTCGTCGAGTCCGCGGCGTGGTGCGCGCGGCTGCGCTTTGCGCTGCTGGAGCTCGAGGCGGCCGCGCGCGAGCTGCGGCCGCGGCTGAAGGGAATCGAGGTGCGGGTGCTGCCGCGCGCCTGAGGCGCGCCCCTCAGCCCCCGGGCGGGTGCAGCGCCGGGGCCTCGGTATAGGAGATGGGGGCGTCGGCGTGGCGCTCGAAGACCACTTCCTCCCAGGCGGAGGTGTCGGCCCTGAGCGTGCGCAGGAGCTTGTTGTTGAGCGCATGCCCGGACTTGTGCCCCGAGAACTCGCCGATCAGGCTGTGCCCGAGCAGGTACAGATCACCGATCGCATCGAGGATCTTGTGCTTGACGAACTCGTCCTCGTAGCGCAGCCCGTCCTCGTTGAGCACGCGGAAGTCATCGAGCACGATCGCGTTGTCGAGGCTGCCGCCTAAGGCGAGGTTGCGCGAGCGCATCGTTTCCAGATCGCGCATGAAGCCGAAGGTGCGCGCGCGGCTCACCTCCTTCAGGTACGAGGTGGTGGAGAAATCCATCGAGGCACGCTGCGCGCGGCGCTTGAAGATCGGGTGATTGAACTCGATCTCGAAATTGACCTTGAAGCCATCGAAGGGGTCGAACTGCGCCCACTTGTCACCGTCCTCCACCCGCACGCGCTTGGTGACGCGGATGAAGCGCTTCGGGCGGCGCTGCTCCTCGATGCCCGCCGACTGCAGCAGGAACACGAAGGGCCCGGCGCTGCCGTCCATGATCGGCACCTCGGAGGCGGAGACCTCGACGATGGCGTTGTCGATCCCCAGTCCCGCGAAGGCCGACAGCAGGTGCTCGACGGTGGAGACGCGCGACTCACCCCGCCCGAGCGTGGTGCCGAGCAGGGTGTCGCCGACGTTCTCGGCGGTGGCGCGGATGTCCACCGGCTGGGCGAGGTCGGTGCGGCGGAAGATCACGCCCTGGTCCGCCTCGGCGGGCTTGAGCGTCATCAGCACCTTCTTGCCGGTGTGCAGACCCACGCCGGTGGCGCGGATCGAGTTTTTGAGGGTCCGTTGTCCGACCATGTACTGCTAACGCGACAGGACCTGCAAGCGCTGACAGGCCCGCCACAGGGGAGGCCCGCGAGGGCCTCCCGGCTGGGCATTGTGTAAGGCGCGTTACCGTATCACATCAATCGGCCTGACGTCGCAGGAACGCCGGGATATCCAGGAGCGAATCTCCCTTCGGCTCGTCCGCGCGCAAGCCATCGCCGACCGCCTTGGCTTGGCGGTGGTAGGACGGCGAGTCGTAGACGTGGTAGTCCTGCGTCGCGCGTGGCCGCGCCACCACACGCATCGCCTCGCGCGGCTCCCGCTCGCGCGCCGGGGCCTCCCGCTCACGCTGCGGCGGCGCCGCACGCACCGCCGCGGCCGGGCGGCCGAGCCCCGTCGCCACCACGGTGACGCGCACTTGGTTGGAGAGCTCCGGGTCGATAACGGTTCCCACCACCACGGTCGCATCCTCGGAGGCGAACTGCTTCACGATCTGCCCCACCTCCTGGAACTCTCCGATCGAGAGGTCCATGCCGGCGGTGACGTTGACCAGGATGCCGTGCGCGCCGGCGAGGTTGATGTCCTCGAGCAGCGGCGAGGAGACCGCCGCCTCCGCCGCCGCGCGGGCGCGGCCCTCACCGCTCGCCGCCCCTGAGCCCATCATCGCCATGCCGGTCTCGGCCATGACCGTGCGCACGTCGGCGAAGTCGACGTTGATCAGGCCGGGGCGGGTGATGAGCTCGGCGATGCCCTGCACCGCACCCTGCAGCACCTGGTTCGCGGCCTTGAAGGCATCGAGCAGCGTGACCTGCGGACCGAGCACGGTCAGCAGCTTCTGGTTGGGGATGGTGATGAGCGAGTCGCAGTACTTGGAGAGCTCGGCGATGCCGTGATCGGCCACGAAGCTGCGCTTGCCGCCCTCCATCTCGAAGGGCTTGGTCACCACCGCGACGGTGAGGATGCCGAGCTCCTTGGCGACCTGCGCCACGACCGGCGCGGCGCCGGTGCCCGTGCCCCCGCCCATGCCGGCGGTGATGAACAGCATGTCGCAGCCCTCGATGAGCTCGATGATGCGGTCCCGGTCCTCCATCGCCGCCTGGCGGCCCACCTCCGGGTCGGCGCCGGCGCCGAGGCCCTTGGTGATGTTGCAGCCGATCTGCAGGGCGGTCTTCACCTTGGCGTGCTTCAGCGCCTGCGAGTCGGTGTTGATGCACATGAACTCGACCCCGTCGATGCCGGCGCTCACCATGTGCGCCACGGCGTTGCCGCCGCCGCCGCCCACGCCGATCACCTTGATGACGGCGCTCTGGCTGTACGCGTCCATCAGTTCAAACATGTTCATCGCTCCTTACACGAATACAAACGGTTGGTTGAGAGTCGTCGTTGTTGTTCATCGCTGTCAGCTTCAAAAATTCCCCTGGAACCAGGAACGCATGCGGTCGAACATCGACTTGGCGTTGCCGCCCAGGGAGCGCCCGCGGCGTGCGGGCAAAGCGTTGTCGCGGGCGTAGAGCAACAGCCCCACGCCGGTGGAATAGATCGGATTGCGCACCACGTCGGCGAGCCCCTGCACGCTCTGCGGCACCCCGAGCCGCACTGGCACGTGGAATACCTCCTCGGCGAGCTCGATGGCCCCTTCCATCTTGGCGCTGCCGCCGGTGAGCACGATCCCGGCGGCGATCACCTCCTCGAAGCCGGAGCGGCGCAGCTCCTCGCGCACCAGCGCGAACAGCTCCTCGTAGCGCGGCTCGACGATCTCGGCCAGGGTCTGGCGCGCCAGGCGCCGCGCCGGGCGCTCCCCGACCGAGGGGACCTCGATGCTCTCGTCTGGGTTGGCGAGCTGCGAGAGCGCACAGGCGTAGCGGATCTTGATGTCCTCGGCGTACTGGGTCGGGGTGCGCATCGAGACCGCGATGTCGTTGGTGACCTGGTCTCCGGCGATGGGAATGACCGCGGTGTGGCGGATGGCGCCGTTGGCGAACACCGCCAGGTCGGTGGTGCCGCCGCCGATGTCCACCAGGCACACGCCGAGCTCCTTCTCGTCCTCGGTCAGCACCGCGAAGCTCGAGGCGAGTTGCTCGAGCACCACGTCATCGACCTCCAGCCCGCAGCGCTGGATGCACTTCTCGATGTTCTGCGCGGCCGAGTCGGCGCCGGTGACGATGTGCACCTTCGCCTCGAGCCGCACCCCGGACATGCCGATCGGGTCGCGGATCCCCTCCTGGCCGTCGACGATGAACTCCTGCGGCAGCACGTGCAGGATCTTCTGGTCGGCGGGGATGGCCACCGCCTTGGCGGCGTCGATGACGTGCTCGACGTCGCCCTGCGAGACCTCCTTGTCGCGCACCCCCACCACGCCGTGCGAGTTGAGGCTGCGCACGTGCGAGCCGGCGATGCCGGCGTACACGGAGTGGATCTCGCAGCCGGCCATGAGCTCCGCCTCCTCGACGGCGCGCTGGATCGACTGCACGGTGGACTCGATGTTCACCACCACGCCCTTCTTCAGCCCGCGCGAGGGCTGCGAGCCGAGCCCGAGCAGCTCGATCGCCCCGTCACCGCCGACCTCGCCGACCAGCGCGACCACCTTGGAGGTGCCGATGTCGAGGCCGACGATGAGATTGCGGTCGGTGCGCTTAGGCATCGTGAGCGCCCCCGTGCGTGCCACGCGCCGCGGCGCCGCTGCGCCAGCCGATCGCAAAACCGTTGCTGTAGCGCATGTCCACGTACGCGATGTCCTCGCCGCGTTGGGTCACGAGCTTCAGCGCGGTCGCCATGAATTTCTCGAAGCGCTCGTCCACCTGCCGCCGCCCGAGCCGAACCGTGACCCCGTTCGCCAGGTCGAACTCCCAGGCGCCCCGCGCGTCGAGTCGCAGCGCGGTCATCCGTACCCCCGCGGCCTGCAGCCGCCCCTCGGCGCCGAGATAGCGCTGCGCGACCAGGCCCTCCTTGCCGGGCGGGCCTTCCAGCTGCGCCAGCTCCGGCGGGATGCGCGCCGCATCGGGGTCGAAGAGCTCGCCCCGGGTATTGAGCAGGCCGCGCTCGCCCCAGCGCGCGGCGGCACTCTGCTCGATGACGAGCACCGTGAGCCCGCGCGGCCAGGCGCGCTCCACGCTCACCGCATCCACCCACGGCAGGGTGTGCAGCGCACGCCGCACCGCGGCGAGATCCACCGACAGCAGTCCCGCGCCGTGCAGGCTCGCCTTGACCACCCGCTCGACGTCGCCGGGGGCCACGCGCTGGAAGCGCCCCTGCACCGCCACCGTCTGGATCGGCTGGTTGAACAGGGCGGCCGCGCCGGCCATCGCCGCTCCGAGCGCGACGAGTACGGCCGCGGCGGCGCCCAGGTAGCGCCAGTTGAGTGCCGGCAGCTCGCGGCGGGCGCGCGGCGCGGGCTTGCGGCGGTTGTGGGCACGGCGGTTGAACATCAGCCCTCCCCCGCGCGCCGCGCGAAGCTCGTCTCGAGCACCCGCCAGGTGAGCTCCGCGAAGTCGATGCCGGCCGCGCGTGCCGCCATCGGCACGAGGCTGTGGCCGGTCATACCCGGTACGGTATTGACCTCGAGCAGCTGTGGACGGCCGGCGCCGTCCATCATGAAGTCCGCCCGTCCCCAGCCCGAGGCACCCACCGCCTCGAAGCTGGCGAGCGCCAGGCGGCCGAGGTGCGCCTCGGCGGCGCTTGCCAGGCCCGAGGGGCAGAAGTAGCGCGTGTCGTCGCGGAAGTACTTCGCCTCGTAGTCGTAGAAGGTCTGGGGCGTCTCGATGCGGATCGAAGGCAGCGCCGCGCCCTGCAGGAGCGCCACCGTGTACTCCGGGCCCGGCAGGCACGGCTCGGCGAACACCAGCGGCTCGAGGCGCGCCGCCGCGGCGTACGCCGCCGGCAGCTCCCCGGCCTGCGTGACCTTCGTCATGCCGACGCTCGAGCCCTGCGTGCCGGGCTTGATGATGAGCGGCAGGCGCAGCCGCTCGAGCGCGGCGTCGAAGTCCTGCGGCCCGCGCAGCACCACGAACTCGCAGGTGGCCACCCCGCAGGCCCCCGCCAGGCGCTTGGTGCGCAGTTTGTCCATGGCGATGGCCGAGCCCATTACCCCGCTGCCGGTGTAGGGGACGCCGAGATACTCGAGCGCCCCCTGCAGTGTCCCGTCCTCCCCGCCCGGGCCGTGCAGGGCGATCCACACCCGCTCGAAGCGCCGATGGGTGAGCTCGCCCAGCGGCAGGTCGCGCGGATCGAAGGGGTGCGCATCCACGCCCCGGCCGCGCAGCGCCTCGAGCACCGCCTGACCGGTGAGGAGCGAGATCTCGCGCTCGCTCGAGTCCCCGCCGCACAGCACCGCCACGCGCCCGAACTCGCCCGCCGCGGTGACGCGCCGCAGCGCCGTCGGGTCGTAGCGCAGGCGGCTCATGGCACCCCCACGATGCGCACCTCGGGCTGCAGTGCGATGCCATGGCGCGCCGCCACCGTGTCGCGCACGTGGCCGATGAGGCGCTCGACGTCGGCGGCGGTCGCCGCGCCGTGGTTGATGATGAAGTTCGCGTGCTTGTCCGACACCGACGCGTCACCGATGCGAAAGCCCTTCAGGCCCGCGCTCTCGATGAGGCGCGCCGCATGGTCTCCGGGCGGGTTGGTGAAGACCGAGCCGCAGCTCCAAGCGCCGATCGGCTGGGTCGCCTTACGCTTCTCCAGCAGTGCCCGCACCTCGCTCACATGCGCCTGGGGTCGGCGCTCGAAGCTCAGGTGCGCGGCGAGGAACCATTCCGGGGCGGGGCCGCGCACGCTGCGGTAGCCGACCGCATAGTCCGCGCGCGCGCGCGCGTGCACCGCACCGCCGCGGTCGATGGTCTCGACGCTTTCCACGTGCGCCCAGGTCTCCCCGCCGAACGCGCCGGCGTTCATGGCGAGCGCTCCGCCGACGGTGCCCGGAATGCCGGCGAAGAATTCGGCCGGCCCGAGGCCCCACTTGATGCATTGCCGTGCCACTCGGGCGCACGCCACGCCCGCCTCGGCATACACGCCGGTCTCGCTGCGGCGCTCGAGGGCCTCGAGTGCGCCATGGGTGCTGATGACGACCCCGGGCAGCCCCCC
Source organism: Gammaproteobacteria bacterium (assembly GCA_019247195.1). Taxonomy (GTDB): domain Bacteria; phylum Pseudomonadota; class Gammaproteobacteria; order Steroidobacterales; family Steroidobacteraceae; genus 13-2-20CM-66-19. The sequence goes on along the minus strand of JAFAPI010000198.1, from coordinate 1,983 downwards.
GTCGCGCACCAGCAGGTTGCTGCCGAGTCCGATGACGTGCACCGGCACCGACCCGGGCAGGGCGCGCAGGAAGGCGGCGAGCTCGCCGCGATCGCGCGGACTGAAGAACACCTCGGCCGGCCCGCCCACGTGCCAGGAGGTATGCCGGCTCAGGGGCTCGTTGCGGCGCACGCGCGGGGTGAACTCGGGGGCGAGCGCGAGGCTCACGCGCCCCTCCCGGCCGGCAGCAGCGCGGCGAGGGCGGCCGGAAGCGCGTGCGCGACCTGGCTGATATTGCCCGCCCCCATGGCGAGCACCACGTCGCCATCGCGCAGCAGCTCCTTGAGCGCAGCGGCGAGCTCCTCGACCTGCGGCACGAAGAGCGGCTCGAGGCGCCCGCGGCTGCGCACGGCGCGGCAGATGGCGCGGCCGTCGGCGCCCGCGATCGGCGTCTCGCCGGCGGCATACACCTCCGTCACCAGCAAGGCATCGGCGCCGGAGAGCGCACGGCCGAAGTCGTCGATCAGATCGCGCGTGCGCGTGAAGCGGTGCGGCTGGAAGGCGAGCACCAGGCGCCGCCCCGGGTAGGCCTGGCGGGCGGCCTCGAGCGTCGCGGTCACCTCTGCGGGGTGATGACCGTAGTCATCGACGATGCTGACGCGCCCGCTCGCGAGGCTGAGGTCAGCGAGGTGCTGCAGGCGCCGGTCGACGCCCTGGAACTGACCGAGCGCGCGCACGATGGCCGCGTCCTCGATGCCGAGCTCGCTCGCCACCGCCACCGCGGCCAGCGCATTGCGCACGTTGTGCACGCCGGGCAGGTTCAGGGTCAGGGGGAGCGGCGGCGCGTCGGCGCGGCGCACCTCGAAATGGGTTCGGGGTCCTTCGGGGCGGAGGTTCACCGCGCGCACGTCCGCCGCGGCGGCGAGCCCGTAGGAGAGCACCGGCCGGCCGACCTCGGCGAGCAGGCCGCGCAGCTGCTCATCGTCGTTGCACAGCACCGCCAGCCCGTAGAAGGGCAGGTTGTGCAGGAAGGCGAGGAAGCTCTGACGCAGCGCCCCGAAATCTCCTCCATGGGCGCTGAGATGATCGTTGTCGATGTTGGTGACGATCGCGATGAGGGGCTGCAGGTGCGTGAAGGAAGCATCGCTCTCGTCGGCCTCGGCCACGAGGTAACGGCCGGCGCCGAGGCGCGCGTTGCTCGCGGCGCTCTTCAGGCGCCCGCCGATGACGTAAGTCGGATCCTCGCCCCCCTCGCTGAGAATGCTGGCGATGAGACAGGTGGTGGTGGTCTTGCCGTGCGTGCCCGCCACCGCGATCGAGTAGCGAAAACGCATCAACTCGGCGAGCATCTCGGCGCGCTTGACGACCGGGATGCGGGCGCGCTGCGCGGCCGCGACCTCGGGGTTGTCCCGCGCCACGGCGCCGGAGACCACCACCACGTCGGCGCCGGCCACGTGGCTGGCGGCGTGGCCGAAGCTGATGCGGGCCCCGAGCCCGGCCAGCCACTGCGTGACGGCGCTGTCCCTGAGGTCGGAGCCCTGCACCCGGTAGCCGAGGTTGAGCAGCACCTCGGCGATGCCGCTCATGCCGCTGCCCCCGATGCCGACGAAGTGAATGGTGTTGATGCGCCGCATGCGGTCGCGTCGCTCCGGCTGCGCACGCCGCTCGCCCACCGGCACCACGCGCTCCCCTCTCATGCGGCCCGCCGCAGCAGCTCGACACAGGAGGCGGCGAGCTCCTCGCCGGCGCGCGGCCGCGCGAGCAGCCGCGCCCGCTCGGCCATGGCGAGCAGCTTGCCGCGCCCGGCGCACAGGGGCTGCAGCTCGCCGGCGAGCCGCTCCGGGCTCAGATCGCGGTCGAGCACCAGCACCGCCGCGCCCTCGCGCACCAGGTACTGGGCATTGGCGGCCTGGTGATCATCGACCGCGTTGGGGAAGGGCACGAGCACGGACCCCACCCCGACCGCGGCGAGCTCGGAGATGGTGAGGGCCCCGGCGCGGCAGA
>JAFAPI010000172.1 GCA_019247195.1 Gammaproteobacteria bacterium | reverse complement strand
AGCTGCCGAGCTTGCGCTCGGCCTGCCCACTCACCTGCTTCCGTAAGCGTCGGCTCCGTCTCAGCGTAGCGGCACACGCAGACGCCTCGACTCGTGCCTTGATTGGAAAACCGGCACTCAGGGCGTCGCAAGCGTTCGTGGCGGGGCGGACGCCGACGACGGCTCGGGCATCGCCGGTTGCCGGTTGGCGTCCCGCGACGGCGCGCGGGCGGGAACCGCTCCCGGCGGCGGGGCGACGATGAAGTGCTGCAGAATGGCGCCGCACACGACGAGAGCCACGATGAGCGGTCGTCTCCCGCGTGTTGTGCGCTTCGTCTGCTGGCCAGAGTCGGCATCCCACATTGCCGGCGCCTCCTATGAATGAATGGTGCCACACATGCCTGCAAAGCTCCATAATAGAACATCCGTCCCTTCAACGGACGCGTGTTGTCCATACCGGTGTTGGACCTGGCCACATGACAGACGGCCTGTGTGGGAAGATATTCCCGCTCCAGTGAACCGATGAGGCGAGTCAGGTGAGTGTCCTAACGGTCGCTGCTCAGCGCGAGTGCATCGTCGTGTAAAGGCCGCGCATCTGCTGCAGCAGGGCGCGTGCTTCCTCGATCGTCGCGCCAAGGCGCGCGGAGAACTCGGGAATGTCGATGCCGTTGCAGACCTCGTTCAAGGCGTTGTTGATCAGGATGACCTCCGTACTGGTTAGCCCCGCGCAGGCCGCTGTTGCCGTCGTCTCGACCTCTTTCACGTGCTTTGTCCCCTTAGACATGCATAGATAGCGGGGACCGCAGCGTGGCTCTCCCCTCGCGGGCCTCAGCTGACACAGTGCCCGATGAGGGCCGCGATCACGCCGATAAGGGGCAGCAGCAATTGGCGTGCGCCCCCATCCGCCGGGCGCGGGTGCCGCGCGTATGGACGCCGCGTCACCTTCTGCCACTGCTCATCGTCGAGCTCCCATAGCTCCAGTTGCGGCGATGCATAGGGCGTGCGGTAGAGGTGGGGCTGTGCGACTGCTCGCAGCCGCCGGACTTTGCGATCGTACTGATAGGTATACTGCGCAAGCAGCGTATCCTGGTGGGCGATGTGCAGGCGCCCATCGTAGAGCCAGACCGAGACCCGTTTGCGGGAGAGCCCCCGCTCGGCGTAAATGTAGAAGCGCTGCACGCTCACATAGCCGCGCAGGTTCACCACGCGCGCGACCTGCAGGTGCCGCAGCGCCCGCTGCAGCTGCTCGGCCTCCACCGCTTGTCCGCGGACCCAGCCGAGCACGTCCACGGGGGTGCGTAACCCGTCGTCCCGGTCCCGGTGCGCCCAGTGCGGCGTCGTGTTGAAGGTCTCGACAAACGCGGCATGCGGTTCCTGAATCGCGGCGAAGCCTTCCGCTTGCGCGAAGGCCACCTCCGAGAGCCGCAACTGCACCTTGAACTGGGCCTCGATCAGGTTCTCCCAGGGCTTGCCCTTCTCGATGTGGCACACCGCAATCTCCAGCTCCTCGAGCAGCCCTTCGTACGCGGCGGCGGTGAAGACGGCGCCGTTGTCCGAGACGATGCCCGCGGGCCGGCCGTACTCGGCTAGGGCTGCGGCCAGCAGTTGGAGCACGGCGATGGTGTCCTGGTACTCCGTGGCCATGCCGGCCAAGATCTTGCGCGAGTAGCCTTCGATGATGCACAGCGAGTAGGCCCAGTGCTGGTCGTCGTCCAGGCGCACCAGATAGCGGTAGTCGATGAACCAGTAGCGATGCCGGTAGCTCGGGTCAAAGGGCATGTCCTTGAGGACGCCGTCTGGCTCCGACGGGTCGGGCCGGTCGGTCACCCAGGCTTCAGGTGCCCCGTGCGTCTGGCGGTTGATGGCCATAGCGCGGCCGACCGTCCGCTCGCTGGGTGGCTCCTGCCCGCTTCGGCGGGCCAACAGACCACGGACCCGAAAACGTCCAGCGCGGGGATAGTCCCGCTGCACCGCGAGCACCTCCTTAAGGAAGGGCAGGCTGAGCTGGTTGGCCGGGTGCGTGGCCGGGCGCGTGCGCTGGTCCTCCAGTCCGGCGAACCCGTCGTGCTTGAAGGCAGCGATGATCTCCCCCGCATGGGAGCGCGAGAGGCCCAAGACCCCGGCGATGCTGCGTTGCTGCCAGCCCTCATAGTACATGCGCACCACCGTCCACCGCGCGCGATAGGCCTCCTCGAACTGGTGGAAGCGGGTCAGCGGTAAGGGCAGTTGTACCGGGATGGGATGGCGCTCCAGGAACGCCTTGACCGTGTGATGGTTGGCCTGGTAGCCGAACTTGCGCTGGACAATGCGCACCAGCTCGCGGTCGTGGACGGGCGGGTAGAGCTGCTTGGCGTAGAGCAGATAGCCCGCAACGCGCGCGGGGAAGGGGTGCGGCTTGCGCCCGGCCTTGGTTGTCCGTTGGTCGGCCAGGCCGAGCATGCCGTCCTCGACGAAGCGGCGCGCTTTCTCGCCGACGGTGGTGCGGTCGAGTCCCGTCTCGGCGGCGCGCTGCGCGAGCGTCTCCGCAAAGAGGACGACGCGCCGGATCACCTCGTAGTCGTGCTGGATGGGATCGGTGAACAGGAGGGCGAGCTGGCGGAAGTCGTCCGGTTCCGCTGTCGGCATAGACCTCCCCCCGTCCTGTGTCGTGCGGCACAGTCTATCACGACTCCAGAGGCGTGTGGAACGGAAGAGAAATTCTTCCCACACAGGTCGTCTGTCATGTGGCCAGGTCCATAGAGGGGATACTGAAAAACGAGTCAAGATACATGCCAGATTGCTGGTTTTGATTGCCAAGAACGGCCAATCTCACTACATTGGCATCGCGTG
>JAFAPI010000162.1 GCA_019247195.1 Gammaproteobacteria bacterium | reverse complement strand
AGGTCGGCGCGCAGATCCTCGAGCGCCTCGATCCCCACCGACAATCGCAGCAGTCCCGCGCTGAGGCCGGCGCGCTCGCGCGCGGCCGGGTCCATCGCCGCGTGCGTCATGGTCGCCGGGTGCGCGATGAGGCTCTCCACTCCGCCGAGGGACTCGGCCAGTGAGAAGCAGTCAAGGCCCGCGACGAACTCCCGCACCGCCTCGTGCCCGCCCTCGAGCTCGAGGCTGATCACCGCCCCGAAGCCGCGCTGCTGGCGCCGCGCCAGCTCGTGCCCCGGGTGTTGCGCCAGCCCCGGGTACCACACGCGGCGCACCCCCTCGCGCGTCGTGAGCCATTCGGCGAGCGCCTGGGCGTTGCGCCCGTGCTGCTCGAGGCGCGCGTGCAGGGTGCGCAGCCCGCGCAGGGTGAGATAGCTGTCAAAGGGCGCGCCGGTGAGGCCGAGGCAGTTCGCCCACCAGGTGAGCGGCTCGACCAGGGCCGGATCGCGGGCCAGCACGGCGCCGCCCACCACATCGCTGTGGCCGTTCAGGTACTTGGTGGTGGAGTGCACGACCAGGTCGGCCCCCAGCGTGAGCGGCTGCTGCCAGGCGGGGGACAGGAAAGTGTTGTCGACCGTGACCAGTGCACCGCTGTTATGCCCGGCGCGGACGCAGGCCGCGATGTCCGTGATGCGCAGCAGCGGATTGCTCGGGGTCTCGACCCACAGGAGCGCGGTCGGTTGCGCGAGCGCGGCGGCGAGCGCAGTGGCATCGGCGAAGTCCACGAACTCGACCTGGCGCTCGCCGCGGCGGTGCCACGCGTCAAACAGCCGGTAGGTGCCGCCGTAGCAGTCGTGGGGCGCGACGATGCGCGCGCCGGCCGGCACCAGGTAGCCCACCACGGTGATCGCGGCCATGCCGCTCGCGGTGATCACCCCGCCCGCCCCCTGCTCGAGCTCGGCGATCGCGTGCGCCAGCAGGTCCCGCGTCGGATTGCCCGAGCGGGTGTAGTCGTAGGCGCGCTTCTCGCCGAAGGCGCGGAAGGCGAACGTCGAGGTGAGGTGCAGTGGCGGTACGACGCAGCCGGTGGACGGATCGCACTCGATGCCCGCACGCACCGCGCGAGTGACCTCGCGGATGGCTGGCGCGGCGGGGAGTGGCGCGAGGTGCGGCACGCGGCTCATGGCGCGCTCCGCACGGCGCACGACGCAGGGCGAGGACAAGACGTAGACATGGACGGCTCCGCTTCTGAGATTGACCGGCTCACCGGCCTCCTGCGGAGCGCGCCGGCGCAGGGTATCCCGCCGCCGGCAGTGTCGCGTCCATCCTGCTCGCGCAGGCCACGCAAACCGCTCATCTGTCGACGCGCCAGGCGTCGCAGGAGTTGGCACCTTTCCAGGATGGTTAGGCCTGGCGGTTGCCCCGGCGTCTAAGGGCCTTATCCCTCAGCCGGTCTCGATGAGTGCCGGGCAGTGTACGGGGGCCTCCTGCAGCGGCGCAAGCGCTGGAAAGAGAAACGGCCTAAGACGCTGCTCGACCCCCGGCGCGGTCAGCGTGCGGCGGCAGCGTTGGCGTGCCGGTCCGCGTCCGCGGCCGCGCCGTTGCGGCCGCGGGCGCGCAGCGCCTCGGCGATCAGGCGCCACGCGGCGGCCTGCGCCGCCCCATCACCGGTGGCGAGCGCGAGGGCCTTGTGGCCCATCGCCTCCGCCTGCGCCGCGTGCTCCTGCGCGAGCTGGAGGCGGCCGAGCTCGATCCACAGCAGCGGATTATCGGGGTCGATACGCAGAGCCCGCTCGAGTGTGGCGGTTGCCTGGCCGCTGTCCCCGGCCTGGGACTGGGCATGCGCCTGTGCGACGAGCGCGCTCGCCGCAGCCGAGAGGCGGAAGGTCTTCGGCGGTGGCGGCGGACGCTCGGGAGTCGGGGCCTCGGGCGCCGCGCCCCCGGGTGCCGGGGTCGGCGCTCCCGGGGTCGGCGTCGGTGTCGCCCCCGGCGCTTCGGGCGCCGGAGGCGGGGCCCGCACGAGTGTGCAGGCCCCCAGCAGCAGGGCGAGACCCAGCCCGGTCCAGACTCTCATGCGCGCATGATACGACCGCGCTGCAGCCTCAGTGTCCACCGAGGTGTTTTAACCACTCCGCGGCCTTCTCCTTCAATGTCTCGAGCGTCCCGGGCGCGTCGCTGCGCCCGGTGCCGGGCGTTTCCTGCGCGAGGTTGCAGCCGGGCTTCACGGGCAGGACCGTACCGGCGGGGACCGCGACCTCGATGACGTCCGCGCTGCAATTGCTGGCGGCCCGCTCGCCGCTGAGGTAGTCGATGTGCACGGCCGTGAGGTCCTCCGGCATCGCCGTGGCCCAGGAGCGGGTGCCGAGCGCCGCCATGACGTGGGCCCACACCGGCAGGGCCCCCGCGGAGCCGGTGAAGCCGGTCGGGTCGTTGTTGTCGTAGCCCACCCAGACCACGACCAGGTGCGCGCCCGAAAAGCCCGCGAACCAGCTGTCACGGTAGTCCGAGGAGGTTCCGGATTTGCCGGCCACCGTGAGCTCGCCCGGCAGGAGCGCGCGCGCGGCGCGACCGGTGCCGTGATTCATGACTCCGAGCAGCATGGCATCGAGCTGATACATCGTCTCGGGTGCGGCCACCTGCGTGACCTGCAGGGGAAAGGCCTTGAGCGACTTGCCTTCGGCGCTGATCACCGCGCGCACCGCGCGCAGCGGCGCGCGGAAGCCGCCATTGGCGAGCCCGTTGAAGAGCTGCGCGGCCTCGAGCGGGGTCACCTCCACCGCGCCGAGCAGCATGGCCGGCACCTGCACCGGCGGGTTGGGCAGCCCGAAGCGACTCAGGGTCTGGGCGACCTTCGGCAGTCCGAGATCCAGGCCCACCCCCACGGTCGCCAGGTTGAGCGACTCGCTGAGCGCCCGCACCAGCGGGACCGGTCCGTACACCTGGTGGGTGAAGTTCTCCGGTCGCCAGTGGTGGTCGCGATCGAGCTTCACGTCCACCGGCGCATCCTGCACGACGGTGGCGGCGGTGTAGCGGCCACTCTCGAGGGCGGTGAGGTAGATGAAGGGCTTCACCAGCGAGCCCATCGAGCGGCGCGCATCGAGCGCGCGGTCGAAACCGTCGTAGCCCACGTCGCGTCCGCCGACGATCGCGATCACGTCCGCGCTCTGCGGCAGGGTGACGATCACCGCTCCCTCGAGGGGGGTGGCGTGACCCTTGTGCAGCTTGTCGAGACGCGCCAGCTCGCGCTCGAGGGCATGCTCGGCCTGTTCCTGGGCGCGCGGCTCGAGGCTGGTGTAGATGCGCAGGCCCGCCTCGGTGAGGTCAGACTCGCGGTAGTCGCGCCGCAGCGTGCGGCGCACGAAATCGAGGTAAGCCGGGTAATAGGCGCCCGCCGGGCGGCTGGTCACCCCGAGGGGTCGGCGCGCGGCGGCCGCGGCGGCCGTCTCGCTCACCACGTGCTGCTCGGCCATGATCTTCAGTACCAGGTCGCGCCGCGCCCGTGCTCGCTCCGGGTGGCGTCGCGGCTCGTAGTAGGACGGGCCGCGCACGATCGCGACCAGCAGCGCGACCTCGGCGAGATCCAGCTCCGCGAGCGGCTTGCCGAAGTAGAACTGGCTCGCGAGTCCGAAGCCGTGGATGGCACGGTCCCCGTCCTGGCCGAGGAAGATCTCGTTGATGTAGGCATTCATCAGGTCGGACTTGGAGAAGTGCGCATCGAGCGCGACCGCCATCAGCCCCTCGCGCACCTTGCGCGACAGAGTCTGACGCGAGGAGAGAAAGTAGCTGCGCACCAGCTGCTGCGTCAGGGTGCTGCCGCCCTGCTCGATCTGGTGTGCGCGCATGTTCACCCACAGCGCGCGCAGTACCGCGCTCGGGTCGATGCCATGGTGGGTGTCGAACTTGCGGTCCTCGACCGCCTTCAGTGCGGCCGGCAGGAGCGCCGGCACCTCCTGCGGGCTGACGACGATGCGATCCTCGCCATGGATCGGGAAGATGCTGCCGATCAGCAGCGGCTCGACGCGCAGCACCGGCACCTCCTTGCCCGCGCCGTCGCGCAATGCGGTCAGCCCCTGCGCCGAGGTCATGAGGGTCAGCCGCATCGGCGCGCGCGACTCGTCCGCGAAGCGCGCCGCGCGCAGCGAGACCTCGATCCGCTCGCCGCTCATGCGGTAGGTGCCCGGGGCATCCGCGCGCTCGGCGCGCAGGTAGTGCAGGCGCCGCAGCTCCGCCTCGAGCTCCGCGGGGCTGAGCGCGAGCCCCGCGTAGAGCTCCAGGGGGGCGGCGTAGACCTGTGCGGGCAGCGTCCAGCGGCGCCCCTCGAACTGGTGGATCACCAGCCGATCGAGGTAGAGGACCCAGAGGAGGACGGCGAGGAGCGCGACCCCGGCGGCGAGCCACAGCGGCCGCCTCAGAGGAACAGCTCCGGCGCCGGCGCGCGCAGGTTGTAGTGTGAGCTCATCGCGTGCCCGTAAGCCCCGGCGTTGGCGAGGAGCAGCACGTCCCCTTCGCGGGTGGGCGGCAGCAGTCGGTCATGCCCGAGCACGTCGGCACTCTCGCAGATGGGTCCGACGACATTCACCAGCTCGGTGGCCGGCTCATCGATGCGGCTTAAGTTGGCGATCTCGTGATAGGCGCCGTAAAGCGCGGGCCGCAGGAGTGAGTTCATGCCGGTGGCGACGCCGACGAAGCGCACCCCGGCCTTGGACTTCAGCTGCGTGACCCGTGCGAGCAGCACGCCCGCAGCGGCGACCAGATAGCGCCCCGGCTCGAGCCAGAGCTCCAAGTGCGGATGTTCGGCGCGTACCGCGAGCAGCAGGGTGTCGAGCTTGGCAAGGTCGACGCCCCGCTGCTCCGGGCGTTCGGGGACGCCGAGGCCGCCGCCGACGTCGATGGTGCGCACGTCCTCGAAATGCCCGGCCGCGCGCGTCAGCACGCGCGCCGTGTGCTCCCAGCTCGTCACATCGAAGATGCCGCTGCCCACGTGCGCCTGCAGGCCGATGATGCGCACCCGCGCCGCGTGGGCGAGCCCGGCGAGCATGCGCGCCTCCGACAGCTGCACGCCGAACTTCGAGCGCGAGCCGGCGGTGCGCACGTGCTCGTGGTGCCCCCGCCCCACGCCGGTGTCGAGCCGCACGAACACCTCGTGGCCGGCGAAGAGCTCCGGCCAGCGCTCGAGCACGTAGGCGTTGTCGATGGTCACCCGCACCCCGGCCTCTAGCGCCCAGGCGTATTCCTCGCGCGCGGCGAAGTTCGGCGTGTACAGAATGTGCTCGCGTGGCAGGTCGGGGAAGAGCTCGAGCAGCCGCTCGACCTCGCCGCGCGCCACGCACTCGAAGTCGATACCCGCGGCGCGCAAGGTGCCGAGCAGGCGCGGGTGCGGGTTGGCCTTCATGGAGTAGTGCACGCGGCTGATGGCCTTCATGCCCTTGAGCGTCCGGGCGGCGGCGGTGACGCTGGCGAGATCGTAGACGAAGGCCGCGGGCTGGTCCGCGAGCGTCTCCAGCAGCGCGCCGCGCCGGCTGCGCCACCAGGGCGGTGCGCTCGCGGCCGTCTCGCTCGGCGGCGCGAAGAGCTGCTGCCAGGTCGGGCCGAGCACCCGGTCGCCCGGCACGGGCCGGATCAGCAGCTCGTGCAGCTGCTGCACGAGTCGTCCGCCCTGGCTCTCATCCACCACGAAGGTGAAGTTCAGATCGTTGGCGGCCTGGCTCACGAGGTAAATCTTCTGCTCCTCGAAGAACTCGAAGGCGCCGCCGAGCTGATGCAGGATGGCGCGGATGTTGCGCCCGACCAGGCTCACCGAGGCGCATGGCCCGATCACCTCCACGCGGCATAGCCGCGACAGGTCCGCGACCAGCTCGGCGATGCGCGTGTTGTCCAGCGCGTTGGCGGCCGGGTCGAGCGACACCGTCACGTTGGTCTCGGAGGTCGAGACCAGGTCCACCGACATGCCGTGCTGCTTGAAGACCTGGAAGGCATCGGCGAGGAACCCCACCTGGTGCCACATGCCCGGACTCTCGAGCGCGATCAGCGTGATGCCCTTCTTGGTGCACACCGCCTTCACCTGCGCCGCGCCCGCGCCACCTTCGGCGCCGAGCACGGTCCCGGGCAGGTCCGGGGCCTGCGTGGCGTAGACGTGCAGGGGGATACGGTACTGGCGCGCCGGCAGGATGCAGCGTGGGTGCAGCACCTTCGCGCCACTCGTGGCGATCTCCTGCGCCTCGTCGTAGTGCAGGGCGCGCAGCAGCCGCGCGGTGGGCGTGAAGCGCGGATCCGCGCTGAACAGGCCCGGCACGTCGGTCCAGATCTCGAGGCGCGCGGCCGCAAGCTTCGCGGCGAGGTAGGCCGCCGAGGTATCGGAGCCGCCGCGCCCGAGGAGTGCGGTGTTGCCCTCTTCGTCCGCGGCAATGAACCCCTGGGTGATGACGAGCGAGCCGAGCGCGTCGAGCTGCGCGGGCAGCTGCGCATCGGGCGCGAAACCGCACACGGCGGCGAGCAGGCTCGCGCGCGCCGCCCCCGGCGCCCGCTCGGCCTTGAGCAGCGTGCGCGCGTCCGCCCAGGCGGTCTCGAGCCCGCTGGCGCGCAGGTACGCCGCGCCGATCTCGGTCGCCATCAGCTCCCCGCTCGCCAGCACCCGGGCGCGGGTGCGTTCGCTCACCTCGCGCACCAGGGCGACGCCGGCGGCGATCTCGCCCAGCTCCCCGAGGCGGCGCGCGGTGCTCTCCGGCAGCGCGACGCCGAGCTCGGCGGCGAGCTCGCGGTGGCGCAGCTCGAGCGCGCGCAGCTCGGGCTCGTGCGCGCCGCGCACCGCGGCGCTCAGCATCCGCTCGAGACGATCGGTGACGCCGCTCAGTGCCGAATGCACGATGAGCACGCGCAGCCCCGCGTCGCGCCGGGCGCGGAGGATGCGGGCGATGTTCTGCCAGTTGGCCAGGCTCGAGACGCTGGTACCGCCGAACTTCACGACGATCCAGCCGGACGGGGGAGTCACCTCTGTGCAGCCACTCCGTGGGAAGGTGGGCGGTCGCCCACGCGGGAGACTACGGGAGCCTAGAGCTCGTCGTCGAAGTCCTTGAGATCCTTCTCGAGCTTCTTGTCGGCCAGCACTTCCTCGAGCCGGCTCCACGCCGCCTTGCCGCGCTTGCCCTGCGTGCGCACGCGCTTGTCGACCCGGTCGAGGATGCGGTCATAGTCGGTGCCGTCTTCGGTGGGACCGCTCAGGAATTCATCGTCGAGGTCGAAGTTCTCGTTGTCGCGTTCCGACATCTGCGCGTAAAATCCCGAGTTAATTCAATGACTAAGATGCTTAAACGGCGCCGGCAGGCTGCGAACTATAGCCGATTCGCGCCCCCGATCAAATTTTGACCACCGGCGCGGCGCTTTTACGCCGCGCGGGCGGAGCGGTGGCGTCAGCTAGGGCTGGTCGGTGCGGTCGCGGACGATGACGGGCGCGCCGCGGTTAAGGCCGAGCCCCTCCGCAGCGCTGCCCTCGGCGCACGCGACCTCGATGACGCCGAAGGAGTTGACCAGGGCGAGGTACTCGCCGGGCCGGCTGTCCCCATAAGTGCGCTGCAGCGGCAGCGCGTGATGTCCGGCATGCACCAGGGGCAGGCGGAAGCGCTCGATGAGCCCCGCGTCGATGTTGGTGATGAGGTTGCCGAAGTGATCGATGGCGATCACCACCCCGCTGACCGAGCGCGGCTCGACGCTCGGCTCATCCACCCACGAGGGCACGAGGCTCGCCACCGCGTCGCCGAGCGCCTCGAGCGCGCAGTTCCCGGCGGCCAGCTCCGCGGCGAGCGGCGCGAAGATATCGCGGCCGTGGAAGGTGGCGCTCGGGCGCGGCAGGTGCAGCCGCGTCAGCGCGGCGGGGCTGACCCGCACGATCTGCGCCCCGGGCGCTGCGGCGACCACCGGCGCGAGCAGCCCGTTGTCCGGGGCGAGGAAGAAGTGGCCCCCGGCCGCCACCGCGACGATGTGCCGCGCCGTGCCGACCCCCGGGTCCACCACCGCCACGTGCACGGTTCCGTCGGGGAAGTAGCGGTAGGCGCGGGACAGCCAGAAGCCCGCTTCCGCGGGCCAGTGCACCAGGATCTCGTGGGTCAGATCGACGAGCCGCGCCGCGGGGAAGCGTCGCAGGATGGCCCCCTTCATGACGCCCACGAAGGGCCCCTGGTGCCCGAAGTCAGTGGTGATCGTGATGAGGCCGCAGGCGGCAGCGACGCTCATGCCGCGATCAGCGGACACCGCGCGCGGTGGCATTCTCCGCGCAGCCGCGGCAGCGGTCGGTGTAGGGGACCGCGGCGAGGCGCTCGGGTTCGATCTCCTCGCCGCACACGGCGCAGATGCCGTAGCGGCCCGCGGCGAGGCGCCGCAGCGCCCCCTCGACCGCCTGCAGCTCGGTGCGCGCGGAGTCGGAGATGGCGCCGAGGACGTCGTCGTTCTCGCGCTGGGTCACCTGCTCGGCGAAGTCGGCCGAGAGCGGATCGGCCTCGTGACGCGCCTCGGCGCTCGCGTCCGTGGCACGCTGGCGCAGCTCCTCGCGTCGCTTGAGCAGTCGGTCCCGGACGGCCTTCGTATCCACTGGCGACTCCCCGTCCGAGCCGCGTCAGGACGCGCGCGGCGCGTGGCGCTTGGCCTCGAGCCATTGCTGCAGCTTGTCGAAGGGCTCGACGAACTTGGCGACGCCCTCGCGCTCGAGCTGCTGAGCGATGGCCTCGAGGTCGACGTCGAGCCGCTCGAGCTGCTCGCGAGTGTCCGCGGCGTCGGCGATGTGCCGCTCGAGGCGCAGCTCAGGGCGGCCGAGGCGGCGATACGTGTTCAGGGTCTCGAGCGGCATGGTGTTGACCGTGCCTGGCACGACCAGCTCCTCGACGTACTTGACCGGGCTGTAGCTGGGGTCCTTGGTGGAGGTCGAAGCCCACAGCAGCCGCTGCGGACGCGCTCCCTGCGCCGCGAGGCGCTGCCAGGTTGCGCCCGCGGTGAGGTCCTCGTAGATCTCGTAGGCGCGGCAGGCGCTGGCGATCGCCGCCTTGCCACGCAGCGTGCGCGCGGCGGGCTGGCCCCGCGCGGTGAGCTCATCGAGCCGCTTGTCCACGGCGCTGTCGATGCGGCTCAGGAAGAAGCTCGCCACCGAGGCCACGTTCCCCAGCGGCTCGCCACGGGCGGCGCGGGCGGTCAGTCCCTGCATGTACGCCTGCGCCACCGCGCGGTAGCGTTCAGGCGAGAAGAGCAGCGTCACGTTGACGTTGATCCCGGCCGCGATCAGGTCGCGGATGACCGGCAGGCCCGGCTCGGTGCCGGGGATCTTGATGAGCGCGTTGGGCAGCGCCAGCCGCGCCCACAGGCGCTTGGCCTCGGCGAGGCTGCCCGGCCCGTCATCGGCCAGGTGCGGCGAGACCTCCAGGCTGATGAACCCGTCTGCTCCCCCGCTGCCGTCATAGAGCGGGCGCAGCAGCGCGGCGGCGTCCTTGAGGTCCGCGAGCGCCAGGTCTTCGTAGAGCTCGAGCGCCGAAGAGGCGCGGGGCATCAGCTCGGCGAGCGGCTGTGCGTAGCGCGGGTCGCTCATGATCGAGTGCGCGAAGATCGAGGGGTTCGAGGTGAGCCCGGCCAGGCCGTCCTCGCGGATCATCCGCGCCAGACTGCCGTCCTCGAGCATGCCGCGGCTGATATCGTCGAGCCAGACGCTCTCGCCGAGCTTGCGCAGTTCCAGCAGCGGATTGGGCGCGTTCATGGATTAGCACCGCGGTGCCCGATGAGAGTAGCGCAGCGCCGTGCGCACGTCTCGCGCTTTCGGGCCGGATATGGATAAATCGTCACGCCGGCACGCGAGGGCGAAGGGCGCCGCCGCGCACCGGCTGAGGATGGCGCACGATCATGGCAGAAGCGACGGATGGAAGCCTGGCAGAGGCGCTGCGCGTGCTCGCGGACGAAGCGGAAGCGCTGCTGGGGGCGGCACTGGACGGCGACGGCGCGCAGCTCGGCGAGGCGGCGCGCGCGCGCCTGCGGCAGCTGCGCGGCAGATTCGAAGCGCTCGCGGCCCCGCTCGAGGATGGCGCGCGGGCGCTCGATCGCTACGTGCGTCGTAACCCCTGGCAGGCGATCGCGATCGCCGGCGCGCTCGGGCTGGGGGTCGGGCTGCTGCTCGGTCGGCGCCGATGAGTGATCCCGCCCCGCCGCTCGACCCACCCCGCCCCGGGCTTCTGACGAGCCTCGCGCAGGCGCTGCATACCCGACTCGACCTGGCGGCGGTCGAGCTTGAGATCTACCTGTTGCTGCTGGTGCGCCTCCTGGCGTGGGTGCTCGCCGCGGTAGCCTGCGTGCTGCTGGCGCTCGCCTTCGGGGTGAGCGCCCTCATCGTGGCGCTGTGGGATACCCACCGCACGCTCGGCCTGCTCGCCGGCGCCGGATTCTTCATCCTGCTCGCCACCGGGCTGGCCTGGGGGGGGCTGCGGGTGCTGCGCCGACGCCCGGGGGTGCTCGAGGGCTCACTGCGCGAGCTCGCGCGCGACGAGCGCCGGCTGCGGGGCGGGCCATGAGCCGCCTCGCGCTGCTCGCGGCACGGCGCCGAGCCCTGATCGAGCGTGCGGCCGTAGAGCGGGAAGAGCTCAGCTCGCGACTCGGCGCGCTGAATCAGCACCCGCTGGCGCGGGCGGCGCACGCCCTGCTCGAGCGGCCGCGCGGTTCGGCGGCGCCGCTCGCGCACCCGCTCGCCTGGGCGGCCGGCCTGGCCGGCCTCATGCTGCTGCGGCGTCCGCGACGCCTCATGTCGCTCGTGCTGCTGGTCCGCTCAGTCAGCGGTGCCGCCAGCCGCGCGGCCATGCTGATGCGCCTGCTGGGCGAGTTGCGCCGCGGCCGCGCGACCCCGGCACCACCGGAGCCCTAGCGCGCCGGCCGTACCCGGCTCGGGCCGTTGGCCCCCGCCGTGGCCGGCGAGGCGTCGGGGTCTGCGGCGGCGAGTCCGACCAGCGTCGGGATCCCGCTCGCCGCCGCGAGGGTGGCGCGCGCCAGGTCCCAATGGATCGCCGCGGTGCTCGAGCCGAGCACTTCGTCGAGTCGCCTGGAGAGCAGCTCGAGATCCGGTTCGACCGACTGGCCCTCGTCATCGACCGGCGGGTGCGCCTCGAGCAGCAGCTGCCCGTCCACCCACGCGATCTTCACCGGCTCGTTGATCAGCCGTACCTTGGTGCCGACGGGAATGATCGCGAAGAGCGCCGCGACGTCCTCGGGGTACATGCGGATGCAGCCATGGGTCACCGCCATGCCCACCGCGGTCGGATTGTTGGTGCCGTGGATGAGGTAAGTGCCGTTGCCGGCGGCGAGGCGCATGGCGTACTCGCCGAGCGGGTTGTCCGGGCCCGGCGGGACGACCTTCGGCAGCGGATCGCCGTTCGCCTCGTGTTCCTTGCGCACCGACTCCGGCGGGTACCAGGAGGGTTTCTTCACCTTGGCGATCACCTGCGTCTCCCCGAGCGGGGTGCGCCAGTCCATCTTGCCGATGCTCACCGGGTAAGTGATGACCACCGGCCGGTCGTGGCCCCTGGGTTTCGGGAAGTAATAGAGGCGGTGCTCCGGCAGGTTGACGACGATGCCCTCGCGCGCTCCGGCGGGAAGGATCCGCCGGCCGGGCAGCAGGATCGGCCGGTCTGCGCCCGGGATCCACACATCCGTGCCGGGGTTGGCGCGGATGATCTCGTAGTAGCCCAGGCTGTAGCGGTGCGCCAGATCCGGTAGGGTGTCCTCGTAGACCGTGCGCACCGTCGTATCCTCCCCGACCACGGGAGATCCGTCGGCAGGCAGCGGGAACACCGCGGCCCGCACCGGCAACACCGCCAGGAGCCATGCGAGCATCACCGCCCCGCCGCTCGCCCGTATCACCGCACACCTCATGTCACCGACCTCACGTCCTGCGCGCAACTCACTGATCACATTGTAGAGGAACGCCCTCGTGCATGGTCACCGCTTGCCGCGCCGCTTCTTTGCCCAACCCACCCTGACGGTGGCCCGGCGCCTGATCGGCATGCGCCTCGTGCGCCTCTGCAACGGACGACGCCGTGTCGGCCGCATCGTCGAGACCGAAGCCTACCTCGGACCTGAAGATCTGGCCGCGCACTCCGCCCGCG
>JAFAPI010000090.1 GCA_019247195.1 Gammaproteobacteria bacterium | reverse complement strand
ACTGTCATAGGAGCCGCTGCGGAACCCGTGCAGCAGACCATCGTTCGAGCCCGTGTAGACCACGTTGAGCCGCGTGGCGGCCGTGGCCAGGAACTGCGTATAGGTCTGGGCGCCCGCATTCGTCTCCGGGGTCGGCGCGCCGGCGTTGATGCGATCGCTCCATACGGCTGTGTAGGGGGCGATCGGCGGACCGACCCACACGGGGCTCGAGTCGATGATGTCCGCCAGCACATCGCCACGTGGGCGGAAGAGGCCGACCCCACTGGAGTTGATCTCGTTGGCGCGCTGACCCCGCAGATAGTTCAGTCGATTGGCGGTCAGCGGCATCGCGTCGCCCGCATCCAGCGCCGCCTGCTGGGCGCCGGTCAGGTTACCCCAGCGAAAGGGGACGCCCTGCACACCGTTGAACGTAAGGACGGTGCGCTGGTTCCAGTTCTCGCCAGGAATGGGACCCGCGGCGCCCGTGGTCGGGCAGGTAGCGGTCGCACCTACCCCGGTCAACGCGCACGCGGCGTCCCAGTTCGGGGTCGCGGCCACGATGATGTTGCCGAAGGCGTCGAAGCCCAGGCCGCTCGCAGTCACCCGGCCTGTCCAGCCGGAGGGGTTGTAATAGGCGAAGTAGGCCTGTGCGCCGGTTTCGAGCTTCGCCGACTGGCGCTCGCTCGCGCCCGCGGAGCTGCCGGCGCTGGTGGCCGGGTCAGCCTTGAAGCACAGGATCTCGTGGATGTTGGTGGCGCCACCGGTTGAGCCGGCGAAACCGAACAGGAAGTTGGCCGGCAGCGGGCCATTCGCGGCAGTGATGTCTTGCCCCTGGATCACCGCCTGATAAGCGCCGCCGTTGATGCTGTAGTGGAGGCTCAGCAGGCCGTCCTGGCTGATGCGCAGTTTGTAGAAGATCGGCTGCGCCGCGGTTCGCGCCATTGCCGCCTCATTGGCGATCTGCACGCCCGCCGGGAGCTCGACGTAGGCATTCGGGATGGGCGCATAGTCGTAGAGGGGAATGGGCGCGCCCGCAACCATCGCAACGCGGTTGTTCGCCTGATCGTAGACCACTCCGTTGCGACAGGTGTTGCGCACCGCAGCGTTCTGCATGCCTGGGCTGAACGTGTTGGGGTAATAGAGCGGGTAATTGGCATTTAGCCAGTTCCAGGCCGTGTTGCCGGCTCCCCGCAGCCCGATACGACCGGGCTTGTAGCCGTAACCGAGCGCGCTGTTGTCACCGGTGGCAGGGTTTGGCCCGAGGTATCCCGGCATCCACGCCGCACCATTCAGAAAGTTACCGTACTCGTCGATGCCCAGCCCCACGTAGCCACCGATCAGTCCGTTGTAGGGTGGGTTGGCGTTCGAGCACGTATAGCCAAGGCTGCCACCCCAGGAGCCGAGCCCGTTGCCATCACCATTGGAGGTCCCCGTGATGCTGGTCGTGTCCAGCGCTGAGGCGTCCATCAGGAAAAAGCTTATCCCGTCGGCCCCGTCATGGCCGGCGCAACACGAATTGCCACGATACGTTACGGTCTTGAAGGTGATGGCGACGCCCTGGCCAGTGGGGAACGGGGTCGTGGAGACGATACCGCCGTTTTGTGCGAAGCCGCCCGGCGAGCCGTTGGTGAAGCGCAGCGCACCCTGGCCGTTCGGATCGGGCAGGGTCTGCCCGCCGCCCGCGACGCCATTCTGACCGCCCACCAGGTTCTCGTGGTAGTACGAGCCCCGAATCGCGGCGCAACCCGGCATTTGCCAAGCACCACCATTCGGCTCGGCACCGTTCTGGTTACCCGCGGTAAGGCAGGCGCCATTGAAGAAGTACCAGGGATTGTTGGTGTTGGTCCCGGTGAAATCCTCGCTCACCGAGGCCTGGCCCCAGGCGCTCCTGACGACGCATAGCGTCAGCATGGCGAGGACACAAATCAGCCACTGATTACGGATCATCACAGACCACCTCTGTTGAGGACGCCTTGCTGCACCTCGTAGACACTCTCTACAACCGCTACCGTGCTCGGCGCCGCCCCGTACCCGTACGCATCGACGCGATAGGCTTCGCCCTGCGCATCCGCGGCGGGACCGAGGTCGGCGATATAAAAGGCCGGCGGACCGAAGTAGGAGGCATCGTTGTTCGCCCCATTGCCGGCGAGGCTCATGCCATTCGGCTGAAAAGTGACGCCCGCCGGCCACGGCAGGGCACCGACCGATAGCAGGTTGAACGGGGCCTGGGTGAGCTGGTTGGAGCAGATCTGACCCTGTCCCAGAGTGCCGATCAGGAAGCCCGGCCCACACACGACTGTCCCGCCGGCGATGGCTCCCGGCTGCAGCAGCCACCACTCGGCGTACTGCTGCGCGCTCTCGGCCGCGTGCAGCGCGCGATCCTTCTCGCGCAGGTTGCCCGCGATACGCTCCTGCACCCCAAAACTGCGGAACATGCTCAGCGCCAGCAGTGTGATGATGACCAGCAGCAACAGGCTGGAGATCAGCGCCAGACCTCGTTGCCGTTTCATGTGTGCACTCCGGCGCGGCCCATGACCTCGACGACACGCTCCATGGTGATGGTCGGTGGCTGCTGGCCGGCCATGCCGAAGCCCACCAGCGGATTGGTGAAGATCAGCTGCACGCGAACCGAGCTGATGTTTCCCCAGTCGGCGGCACCCATCTGCGCCGCGGTGAGGTAGGTATCGACGTTGTAATCGCTGGTGGCGAAGTTGCGTTTCACCCCGTACCACACCTGCATGCTCTGCACGCCCTGGACCAGCACGATCGGGTTGGCACCGTCGACGCTGCAATTAAGCGTGCCCGGCACGTTCCCCGCCGGCAGGGTGACCGTGAAGGTATTGGTATAGAGGTGGGTCGGGTTGGCGAGGTTTGTGCTCCCGTCGCACACGATCACCCCGTCATTCAGGGCGGTGCGGTAGCGCACCCCGAGCTGATCGGGCGGACCTGACGCACCGGTGAAGGCCGCCCCGGCCTGATAGGGCCCCACGGCTGGCAGTGAATTCGCAGGAGTCCACACGGTCGGGTCCGGGAAGTACGAGCCCGCCTGGATCACGTCCGTAAGCACGCTAAAAGCAAAGCGCTGCTGGTCCTGCAGCTGCGCCATCGCCTGTTGGCTGGCGTAGGTGCTACGCACGTTCTGCACGACGGTCAGCAGGCCGCCGAGCAGGAAGAGCGCGATGGCGATCGTCACCATCAGCTCCACCAGGGAGAAGCCGCGGGCAGCGGCGACGGCAGAGATGTGAGATTGCGTCTTCATGGCTCCACGTACAACACGTAGTCCAAGGTAAGGCCACTACCCACCACCATCGCGTTGATCGCGCCAACTTCTTGAGAGGCCGCAGCGACCGCCTTCTCGCTCCATCGAACCATGATGGTGCAGGCTACGGGCGCATTCGGCGCGGGCGGGCAAGCGATGGTGGCGCTCGGGTTCGGCAGTGCCGCCTGCAGACTCTGCACCCAGCGGTTCAGGTCAAAACCCGCCAGCATTACGGGCGTGCAGGTTGCGTTGAAGCAGTTGGCGGCCCCGACCTGCGCCTGCAACGCGGCATCCGTCGAGGTCACAACCCCCGCCACGAGGGTAGTCGCGGCCGGCGGGCTCGCGCTGCCCCAGTAGTTGCGGTTCGAATGCATGACGGAGGCCAGACTCGCCGCCTCGATGGCCGCCAGCGAGCGCATGCGTGCCGTGCTGCTGTTTGAGAGCGCCAGCGCCTGCATCTTGGCGATGCCGAGCAGTCCGATGCAGATGACGATGACCGCCACCATGACCTCGGTGAGGCTGAATCCCTGCTGCTGTGCGCGGCGGTTCATCAGCAGAGCCCCGGACTTATCGCGTGGGTGGCCGTACTCGGCACACCTTGCGGAGTTATGAATAGACAACGCTGATAAGCAACGTTGTTGGTGGATTCGGTCAAGGTCATCGTCGCTTGCGGAAATCCCGCCCCCGTGTTGGCGAACCCTTCGCGGTTGTAGCTGATGGAGCTGACGGCCGGGTTCGTGGCGAACGTATCCGGGGTCGTGCCCGTGAAGCCTCGCTGGACCCGCAGGACGCTGTTGAGTGGGGGTTGGGCGGCAACCAGCGGATTGGAAAAAATGACCCATCCGGCCTGCCATGTGTTGTTGCCGGAGCAGGTCGCGCCATCACTGGAGGAACAGACCGTCACGGGCTGCCCCTCTTTGATCGCCTCATAACGGGCGAACTGCAAGTCGCCGAGTAAGGCGTTGATCTCGGCCGACATGCGGTAGTTCGTCGTGAGGTACCGGTAGGAAGGAACGCCGATACCGAGCAGGATCGCGACGATTGCCGAAACCACCAGCAATTCGGTAAGCGTGTAACCGCCCTGAGTCTTCATGGCGGGGCAATCTACCCGAGCTTGGTCGCGGCCAAAGCGGTAATGCGTCACATGCGGAGGTCGGCCCGACCAGCGGTAGCGCGGGCGGTACGGACGGTCGATGGGGGCGACATAAGGGGGGTCCGCCGGCGACGTCGGCCCCCGCCGACCCGAATCCGGTGCCGCTTAGGGCAGACGCTGGCACGTGGCGCCATTAGAAGGAGTGCCGGACTTCACGGAGGCTCTATGGCACAGCAGGACTTGAGCGGGCTGCGGATCGCAATTCTCGCCACGGATGGATTCGAGCAGTCAGAGCTGCTCGAACCGCGCCGGGCACTCGAGACGGCGGGCGCGACCACCGAGGTCGTGTCTCCCCGGGACGGTGCGATCAAGGGGTGGAATCATGCCGATTGGGGCAAGAGCGTCACGGTCGACCAGTCACTCACCGACGCCGATCCCAAAGACTATGACGCACTGCTTCTGCCCGGCGGCGTCATGAACCCGGATAAGTTGCGCATGGAGCCAAAGGCGGTCGACTTCGTCCGGTCGTTCTTCGAGTCAGGCAAGCCCGTGGCGGCCATCTGCCATGGTCCGTGGATGGTGGTCGAAGCCGGCGCGGCACGCGATGCGACGCTGACCTCCTGGCCCTCGCTGCGCACCGACATCCATAACGCCGGCGGCCAGTGGGTCGACCGCGAGGTGATGGTCGACCGCAACCTGGTCACGAGCCGCAAACCGGACGATATTCCGGCGTTCAATCGCGAGATGATCCGACTGTTCGCCGCGGGGCCTCAGTCCGCCGGCGCGCTGCGTGGCCAGGGTTCAGCTGTGAGCCAGCGCCCGCAGGCGTGACTCCGCCGCCAGGCGCTGCGCGCTCAGGTGCCGGGCGAGGATCTCCTCTAGCGCTGCCACGTCGACCGGCTTGGTCAGGTGCTGGTCGAAGCCGGCCGCGTGCGCGGCCTCCTTGTCCTGCTCCTGGCCCCAGCCCGTCACGGCGATGACCACCGCGTGCCGTCCCCACGGCTCGGCCCGCAATCGCCGCACGGTCTCATAGCCGTTCATCCCGGGCATCCCCACATCGAGCACGATGGCCTGCGGGCGCTCCAGCGCGCCCACCGTCAGCGCCTCGGCGCCCGAGAAGGCGGTGACGACCCGGAAGCCATCGAAGGACAGGGCGAGTGCGAGGGTTTGGGCCGCGTCGCGGTTGTCATCGACCACGAGGATGCGCGGCGCGTCGGCCGCCGGGGGCCGGGCACCGGGCGGCGCCAGAGCGAGCGTGGGAGTCTCGGAGGGTACCACCAGATGGCGCGGCAGGTGGACCAGGAACTCGCTCCCGCGTCCGAGCCCGGGACTGCTGACGGTGATCGTCCCCCCATGCAGCTCCACCAAGCCCTTCACCAGCGCTAGCCCGATGCCGAGGCCGCCCTGTGCGCGGTCGATCGAGGAATCGACCTGCGAAAACATCGTGAACAGGCGCGGTATCGACTCGGCGCTGAGGCCGATGCCGTCGTCCCGCACGGCGAGGGAGAGCTCTGTGTCGCCGAGGACCACCTCGAGGTCGATGTGCCCCTGCGCGTCGGTGTATTTCGCGGCATTGGTGAGCAGGTTGGAAATCACCTGCGCCAGGCGCAGCGGGT
>JAFAPI010000143.1 GCA_019247195.1 Gammaproteobacteria bacterium | reverse complement strand
GCTTTGTCCTCGAAAAAGTAAATTCCGACCCCGTACTTCTTGCCTGCGTCAGTCTTTTCAGATCCCGCCAGACGCGTTAAGAAGGTATCCAGTTCAGTGAGCAGTTCTTGGCTACGCTCGCTAGCGAGCGCCATGAACCGATCTCGTCCGGTTTCCGAGATGGGATCGTCAGAGACCACCGCTCGCTCGAAGAAAAGCGGTTCAGGTCCGACGCGAAGTAGGTTGTGCACGAAACTGGCGGTAACGCTTTCTAGGAATCGCCCCATTCGCTCGATGCGCTTGACGTCAGCGCTGTGAGGTAGGTACGCGCGTGACAAGCAGCGCACTGTGCTGCCGTCGAGAACCTCGACGGAGCCCGCAGCGACCAATTCATCGAGCAAGCCTTCTTCATCGGCCCCCGGACAGGCGGCGGCCACTAGGTCCGCGAAGCTGCGGCGCGGTGATCCCTGTGTCGCCACGAGGTCGAGCTCAAGTGCGAGTCCATACGCGCCCGAAAAACCCGCGTGTGTGTGCCAGACCGTAAGGAGGTTAGTGACCTGATCCAGACTCACGGTGGCGCGTAAACTGTGTGGCGCCCCGGATCTTGCGGCGTCACGCAACGCGGTGACTTCGGACCGAGTCAGGCCTGCGACCACGGCCAGCCGTGTATCAGTAGTGGCCCGTTTCTGCTCCATGAGCCGCGCTTCGAGCGCCTGGATGTAAGTGCGGCGTGCGACCCCAGCGATCTCGCTCGCCGAGATGCCGTACTCGAAAGCCACGCGCGTGAGCGGTCGCACGAGGGATGCGAAGACATTCAGCACCGCTTCTTTTTCTCGGGCGGACTTATTCATGGAATGCAAGTGCTATTGTTGTGACATAAATCTAAGTTCCTCAGTGACTTATGTCAATTAACGAAATATGGCGCTGCACGCATTGAACGGTCGTTCAACGCCATAAACACTAGCGGAAACAGCAGCTTAGGTGCGCAGCTAGAGGATTACCCGTCGGGAATTTCTACCGCCGGGGGGATGAAAGGCCCGTCAGCCGGGACCGACGGGGGAGGGCTTTTCAGGTCCTTTCGGAGGGCTCGAAGAGCCGGCGATGCTCAAGGATCGCGTAGCGGTCGGTCATGCCGGCGATGTAATCGGCCACGGTGCGGGCGCGGCCGGGAGCTCCGTGCGCCGCCTCGGCGCGGCGCGCAAGGTCTCGGTGCTCGAGCGGCATCAAGTTCACATCGTCTGAGAAGGCCGCGAACAGTTCCCGCAGCACCCGGCGCGCCTTGGCAGTCATGCGCAGCACTTTGTAGTGCCGATACACGTGCTCGCGCAGAAAGCCCTTCAGCTCCAGGTGCTCCTCCTGCACTTGATCGCTGAGCCGCGCCAGCGGCTGCGCTAGCGAGCGTACGTCCTCAATCGAGTGCGGCCGTTGCGCCTCCAGCTGGGCCTGCGTGCTGCGAATGAAATCGATGACCACGTGGTTGACCATCCGTCGTATGGTCTCGTGCACGAGACGGCGCTCGCTCAGCTGCGGATGCGCCGCGGTCACTGCCTCGTGTTGCGCGCGAAACAGGCGTACCTCGCGCAACGCCGCCACATCCAGCAGCTGCGCGCGGATTCCGTCGTCGACGTCGTGGTTGTTGTAGGCGATCTCATCGGCTAGGTTCGCGACCTGTGCCTCCAGGCCAGGCTGGCGACGCTCGATGAAGCGGCGGCCCAGCTCGCCCAGCTCGCGCGCATGCTTGAGCGAGCAGTGTTTGAGAATCCCTTCGCGGCATTCAAAGGTGAGATTCAGTCCGGGGAACTGGGCGTAACGCTCCTCGAGCTCATCCACCACCCGCAGGGACTGCAGGTTGTGCTCGAACCCGCCGTATTCACGCATGCACTCGTTGAGCGCATCCTGGCCGGCGTGGCCGAAAGGCGTGTGGCCGAGATCGTGGGCCAGCGCGATTGCCTCGGTGAGCGGCTCATTCAGCCTTAGCGCCACCGCCACCGAGCGGGCGATCTGCGCCACCTCGATCGAGTGCGTGATACGCGTGCGGTAAAGGTCGCCCTCGTGGTTGACGAAGACCTGGGTCTTGTAGACCAGGCGGCGGAAGGCATTCGAGTGGATGATGCGGTCCCGGTCCCGCTGGAATTCGCTGCGCAACTCGGGCGCAGCTTCGGGATAGCGCCGTCCCCGTGAGGCGGCATCGTGCGCGGCATAGGGCGCAAGATACTCGCCGCTCATGCGGGCGCGGCGTGCGCGGCGAGCGTGCGTTCGAGCGCCTCGGCCGGATAATCCGCCGTGAGGAAGGCGGTGCCGATGCGCCGCAACAGCACCAGTTGCAGCTGCCCGGCGCGCACTTTCTTATCAATGCGCATCGCCTCCCGCAGTCGCGCCGCGCTCAGGTCCGGAACCTGCACCGGCAAGCCGGCCAGCTGCACCAGCCGGCGCACGCGCTCGGCGGCTGTCGGCTCGAGCAGGCCGCATTCCGCAGACAACGAAGCGGCCATGGCGAGTCCGGCCCCCACCGCCTCGCCGTGCAGGTAGCTGCGGAAATCCCCCGCCGCCTCGATGGCATGACCGAAGGTGTGTCCGAGATTGAGCAGGGCACGCTCGCCGGCTTCGCGCTCGTCGCGGCCCACCACGGCGGCCTTGATCTCGCAGGAGCGGCGGATGGCATAGGCCAGGGCGTCGGGCTCGCGTGCCAGCAGCCGGCCGACGTGCGCCTCAAGCCAGGCGAAAAAATCCGCATCGCAGATCAGTCCGTACTTGATGACCTCAGCCAGTCCCGCGCGCAGTTCCCGGGCGGGGAGGGTCTCGAGGCTGCGGGTATCGCTGACCACCAGACGGGGCTGGTGGAAGGCGCCCACCAGGTTCTTGCCGCCTCCGTGGTTGACCCCGGTCTTACCGCCCACCGCCGAGTCGACCTGCGCCAGCAGCGTGGTCGGCACCTGCACGAAGTCGACGCCGCGCTGATAACAGGCGGCGGCGAAGCCCGCCACGTCACCCACCACGCCGCCACCGAGTGCGAGGACGACGACGTCCCGCGCGCAGCGGTTGGCGATGAGCACTTCCCATAAGCGCCCGGCGGTGGCGAGGGTCTTGTGTGCCTCGCCGTCGGGCAGGAGCGCCTCGATGCAGCGCCCGGCCGGCAGCGCGGCGCGCAATGCGGACAGGTACAGCGGCGCCACGGTTGGAGTACTGACCAGCAGCACGTCGCGCCCCGCGAGTGACTGGAAGCTCTCTCGCTGCGTCATGAGCCCCGCGCCGATCAGGATCGGATAGCTGCGGGGTCCGAGGTCGACGTGGAGCGTGGGCACGATCCGCTCGCGCAGGAAGTAGCGGCAGTATACGTGAGCACGCCGGGCCGGCTCAGCGACGCGGCGGGTGCGAGGCCGCCAGTTCGCGCAGCACCTGCTCGGCGACACTCTGCACGCGCCGCCCGTCGGTGCGCACCGTGACGTCGGCGATCTCCGCGTACAGAGGCGCACGCGCGCCCATCAGCTCCCCGAGGCGTGTCTCGGCATTACCGGAGTCGATGAGCGGACGGTGGCGGCCATAACGCACCCGGTGCGCCTGCTGCGCCACCGAGGTCTCGAGGTACACCACCCGGCCGCGCTCGGCGAGGTGACGGCGGTTCTCTGCCAGCAGCACAGCGCCGCCACCGGTGGCGAGCACGATCCCCTCCAGCGCGGTTAGCGCCTCGATCGCTTCGCGCTCGCGCTGGCGGAAACCCGGCTCGCCCTCCTTCTCGAAGATAAAGGGGATGTCGACGCCGGTGCGGCGCTCGATCTCCGAGTCAGAGTCGTAGAAGGGCAGATGCAGGGCACGCGCGACCTGCCGGCCGACGGCAGTCTTGCCGGAGCCCATCGGTCCGATGAGAAAGACGCTCTTGCGCGTGAGCATGCGCGGCACAGGATACCGAAAACGCAGCGGCCGCCCGCAGGCGGCCGCTGCCTCCGGCGCCGCGCCGCGCTTTCAGTTCACGACGTTGACGCCCTCGCGCACGATCTTCGGGGTGATGAAGATCATGAGCTCGTCCTTGTCGTCCTTGTGCGAGGTCTGCTTGAAGAGGTGACCGAGCACCGGGATGTCACCGAGGTAGGGCACCTTGGTGTCGTCCTCGCGCTGCGTCGTCTCCAGGATCCCGCCCAGCACCACCGTCTGGCCGTCGTTGACCAGTACCTGCGTGGTGATCGCGCGGGTGTCGATCGAGGGCACGTTCACGCCTGAGGAGGTCACGATCACCGTGCCGACGCTGTCCTTGTGCACGTCCAGGTCGAGGATGATGCGGTTGTCGGGGGTGATCTGCGGGGTGACCTTGAGCGACAGCACCGCCTTCTTGAACTGAATGGTGGTCGCACCGCTCGAGGCGGACTGCTGATACGGGATCTCCACGCCCTGCTCGATCGTCGCCTCCTTCTGGTTGGCGGTGATCACGCGCGGCGAGGAGATGATGTTCGCCTGCGTCTCGGCCTGCGCCGCCGACAGCTCCAGGTCGACGATGAAGTTGTTGCCGAGGATGCCGAGGGCGAACGAGCCGGCGGGGTTTGAGACCGGCAGGTTGATGTTGTAGCGGTTGGCGGCGGCCGGGATGCCGAAGGTCGGCAGCGGCACCGGATTGGTACCGGCATTGATCGCGTTGTTGATCGCGTTCTGGCCGTTGATGTAGGTATTGAGCTGCGTGTCGGTACCGGCCGCGGTTCCGGTGGTGGCTACCAGGCCGTTCTGGCCGTTCTTCTGCCAGTTGGTGAAGCCAAAGCGGGCACCGAGGTCGCGCTGGAAGTCATCGTTGACGATCACGATGCGCGCCTCGATCAGCACCTGGCGCACCGGGATGTCGAGCGTCGCCACCAGGCGGCGGATGTCCGCGATGCGCTCGGAAGTGTCCTGCAGCAGCAGTGTATTGGTGCGCTCGTCGACCGCCACGCTGCCGCGCGGGGACAGCAGCGAGTTGGTGTTCGACTTGATCAGCGCCTCCATGTCCTTGGCCTTGGCGTAGTTCACCTGCAGGTACTCGGAGCGCAGCGGCGCGAGCTCCTGCACGTCCTTGTGCGCCGCCAGCTCGGCCTTCTCGCGCGCGGCGAGCTCGGCCTGCGGGGCGACGATGATGACGTTGTCCTGACGACGCTTGTCGAGCCCCTTGGTGCGCAGCACGATATCCAGCGCCTGATCCCACGGCACGTTCTGCAGGCGCAGGGTCACGTTGCCGTTCACCGAGTCGCTGACCACGATGTTCTGGCCGCTGGCATCGGCCAGCAACTGCAGCACGGCGCGCGTCTCGATGTCCTGGAAGTTGAGGGTGAGCCGCTCGCCGGTGTACACCGGCTTGTCGTCGACCGCGTTGGCGGCGCGGTGGCGCGGCGCCACCTCGACCACGTACTGGTCATCCGACTGGTAGGCGAGCTGCTCGTAGTCGCCGTTGGCGGAGATGGCGATGCGGGCGCCGTTGCCGGCGCGCGTCACGTCGAAGCCCGACACCGGCGTGCCGTAGTCGGTCGCATCGTAGCGGCGCGCGAGGTTGGCCGGCACCGCGGCGTCGCTGAAATCGACCACGATCTGGTTGCCGACCTGGTGCAGGTTGATGTGGGTATGCGGATCGGACAGCTTGACGATCACCCGTCCGGCGCCGTCGGCGCTGCGGCGGAAGTCGATGGCGCGTAGCTCGCGCATGCCGCTGCCGGCCGCGACGCTCGCGGCGGGGGGCGGGGTGCTGCGCGCGGCCGCCGCGCTCGCCATGGCGGCGCCGCTGGCGCTGCCGAGCGTCACGATGATGTTGTTGCCGTCGACCCGCGTGTCATAGGGGACCAGCTTGTCGAGATTCAGCACCAGGCGCGTGCGGTCCTTGGCTTCGGCGGCCACGATCGTGTCGAGCCCCGAGGCATGCACGTCGATGCGCCGCGAGGGCAGCGCGAGCGTGGTGTTGGGCAGATCGAGCGAGATGCGCGCCGGGTTGTCGATGGTGAAGGACAGCGGCTGCGGCGCGGCGCCGGAGAGGCGCATGGTGAGCTGCAACTGCTGGCCGGCGAGGGGCTGCACGTCGATGGCTTGCAGCGCGGTTTGATCCGCGGCCAGCGCGAGTGCTCCCGGCAGCATCCCGAGTACCCCGAGCAGCAGCCATGTGGCCGTGCCGGAGAAACGATTCATCAGGCGATGAGCATGCATTAGAGAACTCCCTGCTGGACCTTTACTCGTTCAGCGCCAGCGCGGCGGGCCGCTCCATGTACCCGCCCAGGCTGTCCGGAACGATTTCCACGAGACTGATTTTCGAGGGGCTGATCTCGGTGATCTTGCCCTCGGCCTGACCGATGTGGTTGCCGGCGGTCACGCGGTGCACGAGTCCGTCCTTGGTCTGCACCAATCCATAGATCGAGCCGCCGAGACGCAGCGTGCCGACCATCTTCAGCGTATCGAGCGAGTACTGTTCGAGGAACTCGCGGTTGCGCTTCTGGTCCGGGCGCACGCCGGCGAGCCCCGCGCCCGAACCCGGGCTGCTGGGCAGGAAAGGCGAGCGCAGATCCGAGGCCGAGTAGACGAAGGTCTGGTAGGGCTTGATCTCGGGCAGCGGCTCGACGCGCCCGCCCGGCTCCTTCTTCGTGTCTTCGACGAAGCGGGCCAGCTCGTCGTCGGCGCTCGAGCAGCCGCTGAGCACGGCATAGAAGACGCTGGCGAAGGTGACCGCGGCGAGGCGGACGGCGCTACGGAGACTGCTGGTATGCATGCTGGACCCCCCCATGACCTCAACCCGCCGGCTTCGGCCGGGTGGTGACGTCCTTCTTCTTGTCCTGTTCGGCTGCCGCGATCTCGTCCTCGTCCATGTAGCGGTAGGTCTTCGCGGTCAGCTCGAGGGACAGCTGGTCGTAGGCGTCCTTGTTGTCCGGCTTGATGTCGATGTCGTGCAGCGTGACGATGCGCGGCAGGGCCGCGATGCCACTCACGAACTCACCGAACTGGTGGTAGCTGCCGGTGAGGCGGATCTTGATCGGCAGCTCGGCGTAGAAGTCTTTCTTCTGCTCGGGTTGCGGCTGGAAGAGCTTCTCCTCCAGGCCGGCCGCGAGGCCGGTCTGCGAGATGTCGACCAGCAGGCTCGGCACCTCGGTCTTGCCCGGCAGCTGGCGC
>JAFAPI010000139.1 GCA_019247195.1 Gammaproteobacteria bacterium | reverse complement strand
CGCTGCGCCTGCCGGTGCTGAACCTGTATGCGCGCGGGGATCACCTGGTGCCGCCCGTCGCACCGCCAACCAGACAACGATGCGGCGCGGGATCTCCTCGCGTGCCGCGCGGCTCACGTACATGCCGATGTGACCGGTCGCGACCTCGCAGGCACTGTAGTCGGAGCTCGCCACGCAGTCCCCGAGCGCCGCACAGGCCGCGGGCGGTACGAGGTGATCGTCGCGGGCGAACAGATTCAGGAGCGGCTGGCGGATGGCGCGCAGACTGACGGTGCGGCCGGCAAGGCGCAGCGTGCCGCGCCATAGTCGATTCTCCTGGTAGAACCAGCGCACGTACTGCGCCAGCGCCCGCGCCGCCTGCGGCGGGCTGTCGAAGATCCAGCGCTCCATGCGCACGAAGTCCTCGACCGCCCGCTGGTCGGGCTCGGCGGTGAAGAGCCGCACGTATTTCTCCTGCGTCAGGCGGAAGGGCATGAGCGCGAGGAACAGTGCGTTGAGCACCTCGCCGGGTACGTTGCCGCAGGCGGCGAGCAGCTCGGTGTCCAGGCCCCGCACCCAGCGCGTGAGCAGGTTGTCGGCGGTGTGGAAGTCCACCGCGGTGGTGAGCGTGATCAGGCGCCGTACCCGTTCGGGATGCAGCGCGGCGTAGCAAAGGCTCAGCACCCCGCCCTGACAGACCCCGAGCAGATCCACCCCGCCGCGCGCCTGCGCCCCGAGCAGTTGCGTGATGCACCCCCCCAGGTGCGTCTCGATATAGTCCTCGAGCTCGAGGTGCCGGTCGGCATCCTGCGGGGTTCCCCACTCGATGAGGTGCACGTCGCGCCCGGCCTCGAGCAGGCGCCGGATGAGCGAGCGATCCGGCTGCAGATCGAGGATGTAGGGGCGGTTGACCAGCGCGAAGCAAATGAGCAGCGGTGGACCGACCCGCTCGCGCAGCGGCAGGTACTGGTACAGCGTGGTGCCGCCGCTGCACCAGAGCGCGCGCCGCGCGGCGGTGCCGACCTCGACCTGCCGCGCCCGCTGCAACCGCTCGAGCGTCACTCCGGCGCGCCGCGCCAGCTCGCTCCACTCGGCCGCGGCGTTCACTTCGCGCGCCGCGCGCGCTTGCGAGGCGGACTCGGCGTGGCGGCCGTACCCTCGAGCGCCGCCAGGCGCCGCAGCAAGTCCTTCAGCTGCGCGTGCAGGGAATCCAGCTCAGCGCGTGTCGGCAGGCCGAACGCCTTCACCAGTGCCTCCGCGTGCCGGCGCTGCTCGACCAGCAGCGCCGCGGATACGTTCGCGAGCTCGCTCTGCAGCTGCGCAAAATCCTCGCCGCGGGCGGTGGCGGCGTACGTTTCCTCGGCGCACTTCACCCACAGCTCGTAGAGCTTCAGCGACTGCTCGAGGGTCGGCGCCGCGCCCACGGTGCCGGCCTGGGCGATGAAGCGCTGCGCCGCGCCGCGGGCAATCTCGGCCCAGTGGCCCGCCAGGCGGCCCTGCAGCTGCGCCAGCCGCCCGAGCAGCTCGAAGGTGCGCTGCCCTTCGGCCGGTGGCACCGCGGCGGGTCCGAGCGGCCACGGCCCGAAGGGCGGCATGCCCGGCACGGCACCAAAGGGCATCCCCGCGGGCGCGGAAAACCAGGGACCCGCGGACTGCGACGCGCGCAGCCACTGCTCGAACTGCGCCGCGAGCGGGCCGGCGAGCTGCGACCAGTTCGGGGCCGTCGCGCCGCCGCCCGGAGACCAGCTCTTCAGCAGCTCGAAGAAGCGCTGCGCCGCGGCCGCGTAGGCCTCCTCAGGCCGGAAGCTCGTGCTGGAAAAGGGCGTTTCCATGATGTATGCGGTGCGAGACGAAAGAAACGACGGGCGTCAAAATAGGTCGCGTTACTTTATTGTCAACAAGAGGTTACGAATGTGCTGACATAGGAGAGAGTCGGATATGCCTCGTTGTGCGTTGCATACATAGGCGCTACCATCATCGTCTGGTGATCCCGGCGCGCCCGCGGGACACCCCGCCGCAGCGCACCGCCGGAGGCAAACATGGCCGAAGAGCGCCTGATACGCAAATACGCCAACCGGCGGCTGTACGACGCCCAGGACAGCCGGCACGTGACGCTCGAGGACCTGCGCAAGCTCATCGCCGCGGGGCAGCGCATCAAGGTGATCGACGACAAGAGCGGCGAGGACCTCACCCGCAGCATCCTGCTGCAGATCATCGCCTCGCAGGAGCAGTTCGGCACCCCGGTACTGAGCACCCCGCTGCTCGAGGGCATCATCCGTTTCTACGGAAATCCGATCCAGCAGATGCTCACCCGCTACCTGGAGCAGAGCATCGGCGGCCTGCTGCGCCAGCAGAGCGTGATGCAGGAGCAGATGGCGAAGGCCCTCGAGACGCCGATGGCTCCCCTCGCCGAGATGGCCCGCCAGAACATGGAGATGTGGGCCAAGATGCAGGCCTCCATGCTCTCGGCGTTTCACCCGCCTGAGGCAGGCCCCGCCCCCGCCGGCGAGCCCCGCAAGCGGCGCGGCTGAGGAGCCCTCCCGGAGAACTGACGCTGCGTCACGCGTGCGGCGCGGCCCCCTATAAGGAGAAGCAAGACTGTGGATGTGCGCGACAAGACGATCGTGGTGACGGGCGCCGGCCGTGGCATCGGCCGCGCGCTGGCGGTGCAGCTGGCGCGCGAGGGCGCACAGCTCGCGCTCTTCGACACCCACGCGGAGGATCTGCAGCAGACGCGTGGCGCCTGCGGGCCGGCGACCGTGCGCAGCTACCGCTGCGACGTAGCGCAGGAAGCGAGCGTAACGGCCACCTTCGAGCAGGTCGTCGCCGATTTTGGCCGGCTCGACGGTCTGGTGAACAACGCCGGGATCGTGCGCGATGCGCTGCTCATCAAGGTGAAGGACGGACGGGTGACCGAGCGCATGTCGCTCGCGCAGTGGCAGGCCGTCATCGATGTGAACCTGACGGGAGTTTTCCTCTGCGGTCGCGAGGCCGCCGCGCACATGGCCGCGCTTGGCCACGGCGGGGTCATCGTCAACATCTCGAGCATCTCGCGCGCCGGCAACATCGGCCAGAGCAACTACACCGCCGCCAAGGCCGGCGTGGCCGCCCTGACGGTGGTCTGGGCCAAGGAGCTCGCGCGCCACCGCATCCGGGTCGGCGCCGTCGCGCCCGGCTTCATCCGCACGCCCATGGTCGAGTCGATGAAGCCCGAGGCGCTGGCCAAGATGATGGCCCCGATCCCGCTCGGCAGGCTGGGTGAGCCGCAGGAGATCGCACACGCCGTCAGCTTCATCTTCGCCAATGAGCTCTTCACGGGCCGCTGCCTGGAGGTCGACGCGGGCCTGCGCATGTAGATTGAGGCACGGGCCTGCGGGGTGGCGCCGTAGCCCGTGGTAGCGTGCCGCAGATGTCGCGCATCTTCACCATCGGCCACTCAACCCGCAGCCTCGAAGAATTCCTCGCGGTGCTGGGGGAATTCGAGATCCGTCAGCTGGCGGATGTGCGCGCCATACCGCGCTCGCGCACCAATCCGCAATTCAACCGGGAGACACTGCCCGCCGCTCTGGACGGTGCGGGTATCGGCTACCACCACTTCCCAGTCCTGGGCGGCCGCCGCCACCGAAGCGAAGCGGATCCCGCCCGCAATGCCCTGTGGCGCAATGAGGCATTCCATGCGTATGCGGATCATGCGCAGCGCCCCGAATTCGCGCGCGCGCTGGATGGGCTGATTGAGGCGGCCGGGACTGCACATCTGGCGGTGATGTGCGCCGAGGCGCTCTGGTGGCGCTGTCATCGCCGCATCATCGCGGACTACCTCCTCGCACGGGCGATACCGGTGATCCACATCATGGGCCCCGGCAAGAGCGAGCCGGCTTCGATGACCCCCGGGGCCCAGGTGCAGGCGGATCACACCGTCCTCTACCCTGCCGCCCCCACCCCCCAGCCCAGCCTACCCTTTTGAAATGCAGCGCATACATCCAAAGAACCTAAGGTGTATTATCCTCTCTAAAAACAGATACTTAATGATTTTTAGCTTGGGATTAAATTTCTCTTGCACTGCATACAAAGTCGGGTAGAATGTCGGCCACGTGAGCGATATCCCTTCGCCCCAAGGAGACTTCGATGGCCGACCCCACCTTTGATCCGAATACCCTGATTGCTGCCACCCGCGAGGCCTTCGCTCCGGTGCTTAAGGCCCAGCAGGAGGGCTTCAAGACCCTCGAGCGCATCGCCCGTCTGCAGTACGCCTTCGCCGGCGACGTGCTCGAGAGCGGGCTGGCCCGTGTGAACGCGGCCTTCACGGCGACCACGGCCGCGGAGCTGATGCACAAGCATTCCGAGCTCAACAGCCAGTTCGCCGACAAGATCCGCGCCCGGACCGAGGAGTTCGCCAACGTGACCTCCGAGATCCAGAGCAAGATCAGCCAGTACGGCAACGAGATCGCCTCCAAGGCCGTGCCGAGCCGCAAGGCGGCCTGATATCTTGGCGGTATCCGGCACCCGGGGCGCGAGCCCCGGGTGCTTTTTATGGGAATGGAACCGCCGTTGAGCCCCACCCCGCCTGATCCCGCCCCCGCGGCCCCCGCCGCGAGCGGCTCCCACGCCGACGCCGGCGCCGAGATCGAACGACACCTGCGCGCCCAGCTGGCGGCCTTCTCCGGGGGCCTCGCCCCGGATGACTACGCCCGAGCCTGGTGGGACTGGTACCTGAATCTCGCAGGTCAGCCTCAGCGCCAGGCCGAGCTGGCGCAGAGCGCCTACGCGAAGGCTGTCGACAGCCTGCAGTTCTTCGCGCGCGCCGCCAGCGGCGAGCCGCTCGCGCCGGGACACGAGGCGCTCGGCTTCGCCCATCCCGCCTGGAACGTGTGGCCTTTCAATGCGTACGCCCGCGCCTACGGCAACTGGGCCAGCTGGTGGGCGCAGGCGCTCGAGGCCCCGAGCGGTGCACCCCCTGCCCTGTCCCGAGCCAACTTCGCCGGGCGCATGCTGCTCGAGGCCGCATCGCCCGCGAACTTCCTGCACACCAACCCCGAACTCCTCGCCAAGACCGCCGCCGAGTCCGGGCGCAACCTGATCCGCGGCCTGCAGAACTGGCTCGAGGATGCGCGGCGCGCGGTCGAGGGCGGCCGCAAGGCCGGTACGGAGCAGTTCGCGATCGGCAAGGACCTCGCCGTCACGCCCGGCAAGGTCGTATTCAGCAACCGCCTGATCGAGCTGCTGCAGTACAGCCCGCAGACGCCGGAGGTCTACGCCGAGCCCGTGCTGATCACCCCCGCGTGGATCATGAAGTACTACATCCTGGATCTCTCGCCGCGCAACTCGCTGGTGCGCTACCTGGTCGAGCGCGGCCATACCGTCTTCATGATCTCGTGGAAGAACCCGGACGCGGCCGACCGCGACCTCGGCATGGACGACTACGTGCGCCTCGGCCTGCTCGCGGCGCTGCAGAAAGTGCGCGAGCTCGTGCCCGGCCCGCGGGTGCATGCCGTGGGATACTGCATCGGGGGCACCTTGCTGAGCATCGGTGCGGCGCTGCTGGCCCGGACCGCCCCCGAGGCGCTCGCCTCGGTCACCCTGTTCGCGGCCCAGGCTGACTTCAGCGAGCCCGGCGAGCTGTCGGTGTTCATCACGCCGAGTCAGATCGCCATGCTCGAATCGATGATGGAGCAGGCGGGCGTGCTGGAGAGCGAGCGCATGGGCGCCGCCTTCGCGCTGCTGCGCTCGCGCGAGCTGTTGTGGACCCCTGCCGTGCAGCAGTACGTGCGCGGGGAGCGCCCGCAGCTCAACGACCTCATGGCGTGGAACGCCGATGGCACGCGCATGCCCTATCGGATGCACAGTGAATACCTCGAGCGGCTCTACCTGAAGAACGAGCTGGCGCAGGGCACGCTGCGCTTCGAGGGAGGCCCGATCGACCTCAAGGCGATCACGGTGCCCATGTTCGTGGTGGGCACGGAGACCGACCATGTCGCGCCGTGGCGCTCGGTGTACAAGCTACGCAGCCTGACGCGCAGCGCCGA
This sequence comes from Gammaproteobacteria bacterium, assembly GCA_019247195.1. Classification (GTDB taxonomy): domain Bacteria; phylum Pseudomonadota; class Gammaproteobacteria; order Steroidobacterales; family Steroidobacteraceae; genus 13-2-20CM-66-19. The sequence goes on along the minus strand of JAFAPI010000139.1, from coordinate 1,679 downwards.
CTACACCTTCCTGCTCACGAGCGGCGGCCACAACGCCGGCATCGTCAGCGGTCCCGCGCACCCGCGGCGCCGCCATCGCCTGCTCACCTGGCACGACGCCACGCAAAGCCTTACGCCCGAGCAATGGCTGCAGCAATCCTCCCTGACGGAGGGATCCTGGTGGCCGAGCTGGGCGCAGTGGCTGGCGAGTCACTCGAGCGCGGCGCGTGTCCCGGCCCGGCAACCCGGCGGGGCCGGCGCCGCTATCACCGCCCTCGCCGACGCCCCCGGCCAGTACGTGCGCGGCTGACTCGCGCAACCGGGGCTCGCGCTTCCGGTGGACGGCTGCGCGGAATCCGGGTAGTAATGGCCGAAACGCAGAGCCTGAGAAAGGCACAGGCCATGAACAAGACCCGACGCATTGCTTACGTCACCGGCGGCATGGGCGGCATCGGCACGGCGATCTGTCGGCGCCTCGCCCAGCACGGCCACGTGGTCGTCGCCGGCTGCGGCCCGGGCTCGGCCCGCAAGGAGCGCTGGCTGGCGGAGATGCGCGGCGCGGGTATCGAGGTGCACGCCTCGGAGGGCAACGTCGCCGACTGGGAGTCCACGCGGCGCGCCTTCGAGATCGTGCGCGCCGAGGTCGGCCCGGTCGACGTGCTGGTGAACAATGCCGGCATTACCCGCGACGGCGTTTTCCAGAAGATGGCGCTGGAGGCGTGGCGCGCGGTCATCGATACCAATCTCAACTCCCTGTTCAACGTGACCAAGCAGGTCATCGACGGCATGCTGGAGCGCGGCTGGGGCCGCATCATCAACATCAGCTCGGTGAACGGGCAGCGCGGGCAGTTCGGGCAGACCAACTATTCCACCGCCAAGGCGGGCATCCACGGTTTCACCATGGCCCTGGCGCAGGAGGTCGCGGCACGCGGCGTGACCGTCAACACGGTGTCGCCCGGTTATATCGGCACCGACATGGTGCGCGCCATCAAGCCCGAGCGCCTGGAGAAGATCGTGAGCGGCATCCCGGTGAAACGCCTCGGCGAGCCGGAGGAGATCGCCTCCATCGTCGCCTGGCTGGTGAGCGATGACGCCGCCTTCGCAACCGGCGCAGACTTCTCGCTCAACGGCGGTCTGCACATGGGCTGACGCCGTGGCGGCCAGCGCGCCCCCACCGCTGCTCAGGATCTGCGTGGTCGGCGCCGGTGCCATCGGCGGCTTCCTCGGCACCCGGCTCGCGCGTCAGCCGGGCGTACGTGTCTCCGCCCTCGCCCGCGGCGCGACGCTAGTCGCGCTGCGCGATCACGGTTGGCGGCTTTCGCAGCCGGACGGCACGCTGCTCGAAGCGCCCCTCGCGCTCGCGGTCGACGACGCGCGCGAGCTCGGGCCCCAGGACGTGGTGATCCTGAGCGTCAAGGCGCCCTCACTGCCGGCCCTCGCCCCGACCCTCGCGCCACTCCTGACCCCCGCGACCGTAGTGCTGCCGGCCATGAACGGCGTGCCCTGGTGGTTCGGCGCCGGACTCGCGGCACTCGGCAGCGAGCCGCTGCGCAGCGTCGATCCCGGAGGCGCGATCGCCGCGGCGATTCCGCTGCGGCATGTCATCGGTTGCGTGGTGCACGCCAGCGCCGGCAGCGCCGCCCCCGGGCTCGCCGTGCACCGGCGCGGCCGGGTCTGATCATCGGTGAGCCCGACGGCAC
>JAFAPI010000124.1 GCA_019247195.1 Gammaproteobacteria bacterium | reverse complement strand
CGGCATCACGCAGCTGTTGCTGTTCGTATCGATGGTGCAGCTGTTCGGCTGGCCGCATCGTGGTTTTACCACCATTGTCATCTCGCACGTGACCTTCTGTACTGCCTACGTGACCATCACGGTGCAATCGCGTCTGCAGGGCGCCGACCGCTCGCTGGAGGAGGCCGCCATGGATCTCGGCGCCAGCCCCGCCCGAGCGTTCATCGACATCACGCTGCCCATCATCGCGCCGGCGATCATCTCGAGCTGGCTGCTGTGCTTCACGCTGTCGCTCGACGACCTGGTCATCTCCAGTTTCGTCGCCGGGCCGGGCGCAAGTACTCTGCCGATGGTGATCTATTCCAAGGTGAAACTGGGCGTCAGCCCGGACATCAACGCGCTCGCCAGCCTCATCGTCTGCGCGGTGGGAGTCTGCGTGCTCGGCGCGGGCTACCTGCTGATGCGCACGGAGCGGCGGCGCGAGCTGGAGATTCAGCTCGCGGTTCGCGGGGCCCGCTGACCGTCACAGCGCCGTCTTGACCCGCGTCCAGGTGCGGGTGCGCAGTCGCTCGAGCGCGGGATCGGCTTCTGAGTCGGTGTAGAGGCGCCGCTCCACCTCAGCGGTCGGATAGATCGTGGGGTCGTGCAGAATCTCAGGCGCGACGAACACCTCGGCGGCCTTGTTGTCGTTGGCATAGCGGATGTAGTTGGTCACCGCCGCGATCACTCTCGGCTCGAGCATGTAGTTGAGGAACTGGTGCGCAGCCTGCGGATGGGGCGCGTCGGCCGGGATGAGCAGCGCGTCGAAAGACTCGTTGGCGCCCTCGCGCGGTACCGTAAATGCCAGGTGCAGGCTGATGCCCGCCGCGCGTGCGCGCGCGCGCGAGGTCGCGTAGTCCCCCGACCAGGACATCGAAATGCAGAAGTCGCCCGTCATCAGCCCGTTGATGTACTCGGTGGAATCGAAGGCACGGATGTACGGCCGCACCGAGAGCAGCAGCTTCTCTGCCTGAGCATAGTCCTCGGGGCGGTGCGTGTTGGGATCGAGATGCAGGTAGTTGAGCGCCAGTTGCAGCACGTCCTCGGCGGAGTCGAGGAACGTCACGCCGCAATCGGCAAAGTGCCTGACTACCTCGGGCTTGAAGAGCAGGTCCAGGCTGTCCACGGGCGCGTGCGGCATCCGCTCGTTCACCTTGTCCACGTTGTAGGCAAAGCCGTTGACGTGACGCAGGTATGGCATGGCGTAACGGTTACCGGGGTCCGCGCGCGCCTCTACCGCAAGAATCTGCGGATCGAGATTGTGCCAGTTCGGCAGGCGTGATTTATCGAGCGGGCGGTAGATCCCGGCCTTGATCTGGCGGCTGAAAAAGTCGGTGGAGGTACTGACGACGTCGTAGCCGGAGTCGCCCGCCATCATCTTAGCCTCCAGCGTCTCGTCGGCGTCGTAGGTGTCGTACACCACCTTGATCCCCGTGCGTGCCTCGAAATCGCTGATGGTGTCCTGGCCGATGTAGTCGGCCCAGTTGTAGATGTGCAGCACCTTCTCTTCGGCGCGCCCCTCGCCACCGCCGACTCCGCCACGCGCGCAGGCCCCGCACAAGAGTGCCAGCGCACCCAGCGCGAGCAGGCGCACCCGGGCCTGCCCCATGGGGCTTATAGCTTCACCATGACGTGACGGGTGACGGTGTAATCCTCGAACGCATAGACGGAAAGATCCTTGCCGTAGCCTGAGCGCTTGAAACCCCCGTGGGGCATCTCGCTAACCGTCGCGAAGTGCGTGTTGATCCAGGTCACCCCGTACTGTAGCCGCGCCGCCACTTCCAGCGCGCGAGAGATGTCGCGCGTCCACACCGAGGAGGCGAGCCCGTACTCGGAGTCGTTCGCCCACCCGATCGCCTGCGCCACGTCACGGAACGGCGTGACGGACACGACGGGCCCAAACACCTCCTGCTGCACGATCTCGTCCTGCTGGCGCGCACCGGCGACCACGGTGGGCTCGTAGAAGAAGCCGCCGCCGCTGCGAGCTTTGCCGCCGGTGGTCAGTTCCACGTGTCCGCTCGCAGCCGCGCGCGCCACCATGGCGCCCACGCGCTCGCGCTGCGCTGCCGAGATGAGCGGCCCCATCTCGACACCGGATTCCTCCTGAGCGCCAACCTTGATGGTACGCACCGCGTCTGTCAGCTCAGCCACCACCCGTTCGTAGATCCGCTCTCCGACGTACAGCCGGCAGGCGGCGGTGCAGTCCTGTCCAGCATTGTAGAAACCAAAGGTGCGGATGCCACTCACCAGCGCCTCGACGTCGACGTCGTCGAACACCAGCACCGGTGCCTTGCCTCCCAGCTCGAGGTGAGTGCGCTTAAGGGTGCCCGCCGCACCCGCGAGAATCTTCTGCCCTGTCGCCACCGAGCCGGTGAGCGAGACCATCCGCACCAGCGGATGCGTGGTCAGCGTGCGTCCCACGGGCTCACCGCGCCCGCACACGACGTTCACCACTCCGGCGGGCAGGATCTCGGCCAAGGCGGCCGCCAGCTTCAAGGTAGTGAGCGGGGTGTGCTCGGAGGGCTTCAGTACCAGCGTATTGCCGGCCGCGATCGCCGGCGCGATCTTCCACGCGCCCATCATGAGCGGGTAGTTCCAGGGCGCGATCGAGGCTACGACGCCCACCGGGTCGCGGCGGATCATGCTGGTGTGGCCCGGCAGATACTCGGCAGTGGCCAGGCCGCTGGGCGTGCGGCAGGCGCCGGCGAAGAAGCGGAACACATCCGCGATGGAAGGCAGCTCGTCATTCAGGGCCGCCGCGAGCGGCTTTCCCGTGTTCTGCGACTCGAGACGCGCATAGTCGTGCGCCTGTGATTCGAGGTGATCGGCGATGCGTAGCAGCAGCGCCGCCCGGTCCTTGGGCGCGGTGCGCGCCCAACTCTGGAAGGCGCTATCAGCGGCGTGGACCGCCGCCTCCACCTGTGCCGGCGAAGCGGAGGCGATACTCGCCAGCTGCTTACCGCTGGCCGCATCGAGCACCGGGTCAGGCTCGGCGTCCCCGCTTACCAAACGGCCACCGATCAGCAGCTGGTCGTGCATGTGTCCTCCGGCGGCGTCGGCTTGCCGCATCCTGGTCCTGCGTTATATTATTATCGCCATAATATTAACACGGCGGGGCGCCGTGCGGCGAGAAGCAGCCATGAACTCCGACGTCATCATCACCTGCGCCGTCACCGGCGATGACACCAAGGTTACCAAGAGCCCGCATTGCCCGGTCACACCCGAGCAGATAGCGGCTGCGGCGGTGGACGCGGCACGCGCGGGCGCAGCCATAGTGCACATTCATGTCCGCGACCCGGAAACGGGTGCCTTCAGCATGGCGACCAAGCACTATCGCGAGGTGGTCAAGCGCATCCGGGAGAGCCAGGTCGATGTGCTGGTGAACCTCACCTGCGGCATGGGCGGCTACATATGCGTCGGCCGGGAAGGGCTCAAGGACACGCCGGCACCGGGAACGGACTTCGTCAGCCAGCGGGCCCGCATGCAGCACGTCATCGATTTGTGTGAAGAAGGCGCCTATCGGCCGGACATCGCCACGCTCGATTGCGGCTCGCTGAACTTCGGCGATGGTAACCGCGCCTACGTCTCGACCCCTGATTACCAGCGCGAAGGTGCGGCGCTGCTGCGTGAGCTGAAGGTGAAAGCGGAACTCGAGATCTTCGACACGGGCAACCTTTGGTTCGTCAAACAGATGATTAAGGAGGGCCTGGTCCCGGGTCCGGCCATGATCCAGCTGTGTACCGGCATCCCGTACGGCGTGCCGGCGGACGTCGCCCATCTGCTGGCGATGGTGAATAGCCTCCCCGCCGACTGCGTGTGGAGCTCGTTTGCGATCAGCCGCATGCAGATGCCGTGGGTCGCGCAGTCGATTCTGCTGGGCGGCAACGTCCGTGTCGGCCTCGAGGACAACCTGTATCTGAGTCGCGGCGTTTATGCCAGCAACGCGCAGCTGGTCGAGAGGGCACGCACGATCATCGAGGCGATGGGAGCGCGGGTACTGAGTCCGGCACAGGCACGCGAACGGCTGCAGCTGCGCTGACGTGGCAGGCATCCCCCTGTACGCCACTCCGGTACGGGCGG
>JAFAPI010000034.1 GCA_019247195.1 Gammaproteobacteria bacterium | reverse complement strand
CGCCGCAGCAGCCCCCTCGGCCGGCACAGCCGCGGCCTCGGCCGCCACCGGCTCTGGCTCCTCGGCGCGCGGCGCGTGGATCGAGACGACCGGCGCGTTGCGCTGGGTCAGCTCGGTGATCGCCACGCCACTCGGCAGGGGGATGTCGGCGAGAAACTTGGTCTCGTTCAAGTGCATGCCCGACAGGTCGAGCTCGAGGAACTCCGGCAGGTCGCCCGGCAGGCAGCTCACCTCGACCTCGGTGCGCATGTGGGACACCACCCCGCCCTCGGTCTTCACCCCGGGGGAGACGCTCTCGTTCTTGAAGTGGATCGGCAGGCTGATGCGGATCTTCTCGTTCTCGACCACGCGCTGCAGGTCGACGTGCACCACCAGGTTCTTCGCCGGGTGCATCTGCACGTCCTTGACGATCGCCTCCTGGGTGCGCTCGCCGATCTTCAGCCGCAGGATCGAGGAGTAGAAGCGCTCGTCCGAGATCATGGTGAGGAGGTTCTGCTGGTCGAGCACCAGGGCCTGGGCGTCCTGGTGGGCGCCGTAGAGGATGGCGGGCACTTTGCCGTCGTGACGCAGGCGGCGGCTCGCACCCTTGCCTTGCGTCGCGCGCACGTCCGCGCCGAAAGTGAATGAAATACGCATGTGTTCGCAATCTCCGTTGGCTTGATGACACGGTGCCGGTTCGCGACCAAACCCGCACCTCCTGAAAATTCAGTCCACGTACAGCGAGCTGACCGACTCCTCGTCGCGGATGCGGCGGATGGTCTCCGCCAGCAGCGCGGCGACCGACAGCTGGCGGATGCGGCTCGCCCCCTTGGCGGCGGCGCTGAGCGGAATGGTGTCGGTCACCACCAGCTCGTCCAGGGCCGACTGCATGATCTTGTCCACCGCCCCGCCGGAGAGCACCGGGTGGGTGATATACGCAACCACCTTGTCCGCGCCTTCATCCTTCAGCGCCTGTGCCGCCTGGCAGAGCGTGCCGGCCGTGTCGACCATGTCGTCGACCAGCATGCAGGTCTTGCCCTCGACCTCGCCGATGATGTTCATCACCTTCGACTCATTCGCCCGCGGGCGGCGCTTGTCGATGATCGCCAGCTCGGCATCATCGAGGCGCTTGGCGAAGGCGCGCGCCCGCGCCACCCCGCCCACGTCCGGCGACACGACGATCAGTTTCCGGTAGGACTGCTTCCAGGCGTCCCCGAGCAGCACCGGCGAGGCGTACACGTTGTCCACTGGGATGTCGAAGAACCCCTGGATCTGGTCCGAGTGCAGGTCGATCGTCAGCAGCCGGTTCACGCCGGCGCTCGAGAGCATGTTCGCCACCAGCTTCGCGGTGATCGCCGAGCGCGTCGCGCGCGGGCGGCGGTCCTGCCGTGAGTACCCGAGGTAGGGCACCACCGCGCTGATGCGCGCGGCGGAGGCGCGGCGGCACGCATCGACCATCACCAGGAGCTCCATCAGGCTGTCGTTGGCCGGCGGGCAGGTCGACTGCAGGATGAAGACGTCGCGCCCGCGCACGTTCTCCATCAGCTCGACGTTCACCTCACCGTCGCTGAAACGTCCGACGGAGGCGCGCCCCAGCGGCGTCTGCAGGTTGCGCGCGATGTCGTGCGCCAACGCCGCGTTCGCATTGCCGGCAAACAGAGCCAGTGTCTCGACGCTCGTACTCATACTCTATGCACGCACCGCCGGCCCTGCGCCCTGGGCGCGCGGCTGGCTGGGGTGGAAGGATTCGAACCTCCGAATGGCGGGATCAAAACCCGCTGCCTTACCACTTGGCGACACCCCATACGCACGGGCCGCGGGCGCGCATCTTACAGCCGCGTCAGGCCTCCCGCCCGAGCCGCGCGTGCAGGGGGGAGGCGGCGAGGCCGCGCGCGACCCAGGCGCGCCAGCGGTCCGGCACGCGCGCCGCCACCCGCTCGGCGTCCACGGCCCGCTCGAAGGCGGCGAAGACGCACGAGCCGGTGCCGCTCAGACGTGCCGGCCGGTGCCGTGACAGCCACTCCAGGGCTTCGCGGACGGCGGGGAACTGGCCGCACACCGCGGGCTCGCAGTCGTTGCGGGTGGCCGAGTCGAAAAAGGCGCGTATTGTGATGAGGGGAGAATTTCGTGTCAATTCAGGGCTCTGGAACACTTCCCTGGTACCGACTGCGACCCCCGGATGCACGATCAGGTACCACCGCTCCGGCACGGTGACGGGGCGCAGCTGCTCCCCGATTCCCTCGGCCCAGGCGGTGAAACCCCGAACGAAAACAGGGACATCCGCACCGAGCGCCAATCCCAGCGCCTCGAGCTCGGCGATATTAAGTCCACAGCCCCACAGCCGGTTCAGCACCAGGAGCGCGGTCGCCGCATCGGAGCTGCCCCCGCCGAGGCCGCCTCCCTGGGGGATGCGCTTGGTGACACCGAGGCTCGCCCCGAGGGACACGCCCGCCGCGCGCTGGAGCGCGCGCGCGGCGCGTACCGCCAGGTCCGCATCGGGCTCGACCTGCGCGGGCCCGTGGGTGCGCACGATCTGCCCGTCGTCGCGCACCTCGATGCGCAGCGTGTCGCAGAGGTCGATGAGCTGGAAGAGCGTCTGCAGCTCGTGATAGCCGTCGGCGCGGCGCCCGGTGATGTGCAGGAAGAGATTCAGCTTGGCCGGCGCCGGCCAGTGCACCGCGGCGCTCACAGCTGCCAGCGGTCAATGATGAGCTTGACGCGCACCGCTTCGCGCTCGAGGGTCACGCGCACGGGCAGTGCGCCCTCGCCCGCCGGGCCATAGAGCGGGTAGGTCACGTGCCAGCCCTGCTGCGTGAGCGCGCTCAGCCGCTGCTGCGCGGTATCGAGCTCCTCCTGCGCGGGGGCGGCCGGATCGGGCACGCCGAGCAGCCAGTAGCGCAGGCTCGTCACCGGCAGTTCGAAGCCCAGGCGCGCGGACAGCTCACGCCGCGCCGCCTCGGCCGCGAGCGGCTCGCCGCGTCCGTTGAACATCTGCAGCGTCCCGCCTTCGGCCAGCACCTGCACCGCGCCGATGCCGAGCGGCCCCTGCAGCGACAGCTCACTGCGCGGCCCGGCCTGCACCCAGTGCAGGCTCGCGTTGAAGCCGTTGCCGGCGGCGACCACCGCGACCCGTCCGCTGAAGGTGAACTGCGGCAGCGCCTGCAGCTGCGCGCGGCGCGCGCTCCACTCCGCGCTGGGGGGCGGCGGCGGCGTGGGCAGCGTGCGGCATGCCGCGATCAGCAGAGGAACCAGCAGCGCGCCGGCGCGCAGCAGCGCGCAAGAGAGGGCTACGGTGCCGCGTCGGGCAGGAAGCGCTGCAGCGTCGCCTTGAGCGCCTTCGAATCCGGCTCGCGCGCCAGCGCGCTGGCCCACACCCCGCGCGCCGCGCTGCGATTGCCACTCACCCACAGAGCCTCACCCCAGTGCGCCGCGATCTCGGCATCGTGCCCGAGGGTGTAGGCGCGCGCCAGCATGACGGTCGCGCCCTTCATGTCGCCCTCGCGATAGCGCACCCAGCCGAGGCTGTCGAGGGCGGCCGGATTGTCGGGCATCACGGTGAGCGCGCGGCGGATCAGGGCCTCGGCGTGCGGCAGCTGCAGCGAGTGATCCGCCAGGGTGTAGCCGAGAGCGTTGAGCAGGGTCGGATCGTCGGGCCGCTTCTCGAGCAGGTGCTCGAGTGCGCTCACCGACTCCTGTACGCGTCCGGCGCGCTCGAGGATCACCGCGCGGTCGTACTCGATGCTCGGGTGCTGCGGGTGGCGCTCGAGGGCGGCGGAGAGCAGCGCGAGGCCGTTGTCCGCCTCGCCGTGATCGGCGAGCAGACGCGCCTTGGCGAGGGTGAGATCGAGCTCCTCCTCAGGGTGGTCGGCCGCGTAGTCGTCGAGGAGCGCGAGCGCCTCGGTGCGCGAGCGTCGCTCGAGCAGCAGCGCGGCGGCTCGCGAGCGCGCCGGCAACGCCACCGAGGAGTCATACAGGCGACGGTAGGCCGTCAGGGCGGAGTCCGGGTCGCCGTCGCGCGCGGCGATGTCGGCGAGGTAGAGCGCCGCGCCATCGTTGCCTTCGCCGCTCGAGACCAGCTCGGCGAAGCGCTGGCGCGCCTCCTTGTAGTCGCCGCTGTTATAGGCGAGCAGCGCCAGGCGGCGGTCGACCTCGGCCGCGGGCGCACCCGCACCCCGCAGCTGCTCGAGCTCGTGGTGGGCCTCCTCGTTGCGATCGAGCGAGGCCAGCACCTCGGCGAGCTCCATGCCGCCGCGCTCGGCATCGTGGCTCTTGGCGCGGCGCGCGGTGGCGAGCGCCTGCAGCGGCTCGCCGCGCATCACGTAGGAGCGGGCGAGGATGCGCAGCGCGGTCAGATCCTCGGGCGAGCGCTGCAGCGCCTGCTCCGCATAGCGCTGCGCGCGCTGGCCGTCATAGGCGGCGAGCGCGAGCTCACCGAGCAGCGTCAGGGTATCGGTGGAGTTCGCGCCGGGCTCGAGCGCGCCGCTCATGGCATTCAGCACCGCCGGGGCCTCTGACTCCTGCAGCAGCAGCGCGGTGAGCTCGGTCATGCTGCGCGCGGTGCGCTCCGCGGGCGCCTGGGCCCGCGGGGTCGCCTTGTCCGGGCGGGCGCCGGCGTCCGCGTCGCGCTGCGACTCGAGGCGCCAGAACTGCTCGATGGCGGTGCGCGCATCGGCGGTGCGATAGAGCTTCAGCGCCACGGCGGCGTAGAGCGCGTTGGCCTCGCGGTCATCGGGCGCCAGCGCGCGCCAGCGCACCGCCGCCTGCCACGCGGCCGGCAGGTGCTCGCAGGCGAGCGCCACCTGCGTGGCGCGGCGCGCCAGGGCCGCTTCACCCACGCTCGCCGCCTGCGCATAGGCCTCCGAGGCGCTACGGCAGTCCCCGCGCTTGAGCGCCGTTTCAGCGGTCATGGGGACCGCGGTGGGATCGGGCGCGGGCGCCGCAGTGCGGGCGTGGCGCGCGGGCGTGGCGCAACCGGCCAGCAGCAGCGCACCGGCCAGGCCGCACAGGCTGCGGGCGATTAAGTTACGCGGGCGGCGGAGCACATCGGGCACTATAGACCCTGCCCCACCCCCTCGCAGTGCGCAACTTGTCACAAACTGTGCAGATCCGGGAAACTTCCCGGCCGCGTACACCCATGAAGGAATCCATCCGACAACGCCTGCAGAAGATGTCTGATCGATTCGAGGAGGTGGGACGCATGCTCGCCAGCCACGAGATCGACGGCGCCAGCGTCCAGTTCCGCGAGCTGTCGATGGAGTACGCGCGCCTCGAGCCGCTCGCCGCCCGCTTCAACCGTTACCACGACCTCGAGCGCGAGCTCGCCGCGGCGCGCGAGCTCGGCGCGGACGCCGACGCGGGCATGCGCGCGCTCGGCGCGGAGGAAGTGACGCGACTCGAGCGCACCCTCGAAGCGGAGGCGGTCGAGTTGCGCCGGCTGCTGCTGCCCAGGGACGCACGCGACGAGAAGAACATCTTTCTCGAGGTGCGCGCCGGCACCGGCGGCGACGAGGCGGCCATTTTCGCCGGCGACCTGTACCGGATGTACGCCCGCTACGCCGAGGCCAAGGGGTTCGTGCCCGAGGTGCTGAGCGAGAGCGCCGGCGAACACGGCGGCTACAAGGAAATCATCAGCCGCATCGCCGGCCGCGGCGCCTTCTCCCGTCTCAAGTTCGAGTCCGGCACGCACCGCGTGCAGCGCGTGCCGGCCACCGAGGCGCAGGGGCGCATCCACACCTCGGCCTGCACGGTCGCCATCCTGCCCGAGCTGGACGAGGTGGACGACATCACCCTCAATCCCGCGGAGCTGCGCATCGATACCTACCGCTCCTCGGGCGCGGGTGGCCAGCACGTCAACAAGACCGACTCCGCGGTGCGCATCACGCACCTGCCAAGCGGCATCGTGGTCGAGTGCCAGGACGAGCGCTCGCAACACAAGAATCGCGCGCGCGCAATGGCGCTGCTCAAGGCGCGCCTGCTCGCCGCCGAGCAGGAGAAGCAGCAGAGCGCGCAGGCTCAGTCGCGTCGCCTGCAGGTCGGCAGCGGTGACCGCTCCGAGCGCATCCGCACCTACAACTTCCCGCAGGGGCGGGTCACCGATCACCGCATCAACCTCACGCTCTACAAGCTGCCGCAGATCATGAACGGCGAGCTGGACGAGCTCATCGAGGCGTTGCAGCAGGAACACCAGGCCGAGCTGCTAGCGGAGGAAGGGTGAGCGCAGCCGCGGAGGGACTGGCGGTCGACAGCGTCACCGGCATCGACCTCACGTTGCCGATCGCGGGCGCCGGGGCACGCTCGCTGGCCTTCCTGATCGACTGGCACCTGCGCCTGGTGCTGGCGCTCGCCTGGTATGTGTGCGCGGCACTCCTTTATAACGGGCTGCACGCCGGGACCCTGTCTATCGCCCCGGCGGCCGGCAACGAACCCGGCTGGTTCGCGCTGATCGTGGTGCCGAGCTTCGCGCTCTATTTTCTGTATCACCCGGTGCTCGAGGTGGCGCGCCGCGGCCGCACGCCCGGCAAGCGCATGGCCGGCGTGCGCATCGTCACGCGCAGCGGAGCGACGCCCGGAGCCGGCGCGCTGCTGCTGCGCAACGTGTTCCGGCTCATCGACTCCATTCCGGTCGGTTACGGTGTCGGGCTCCTGACGGTGATGCTGAGCAAGGACAACGTGCGCTTCGGTGACATGGCCGCGGGCACCCTGCTGGTCTACGATCGCTCGCAGGTCGAGGCCGTACTCGCGCCGCAGCCGGCCGATGCGCGGCTCGACCCGGCGGCGGCGGAGCTCGTCGCGGAACTCCTGCAGCGCTGGCCGGCACTGGAGGTGCAGGCGCGCGAGCGCCTCGCCGTGACGCTGCTCGAGCGTTTCGGCCCCCGTGTCTCGCCGCCCGCCGCCTCAGGCGAGCAGAGCCTGCACGAGCGCCTCACTGCGCTACTCGGGGTGCGCTGAGTGGCGCGGGAGGGGGCGCTGCGACGACAGGCGCTGCGTGCCCAGCTGCTGCAGCGGGCCGCGTCGTGGCGGCAGGCGCAGGCCCGTGCCCAGCGCTTCGAGCACGGCCGATCCGATGACGTCGCCGAGGCGGTGCGGCTGGCAGATGACTACCGGCTGCTGGCGCACGATCTGGCGCGCGCGCGCAACCTGCTGCCCGATACGCGCACGCGCGAGTACCTGGAGAGCGTCTACGCCCGGGCCCACGCGACGCTCCACGATGGCGCATGGCACTGGCGCAGCGCGCTGCGCACGCTGTTCGCCGAGCAGGTGCCCGCGGCGGTCCGCTTCCTGCGCCCCTACCTGCAGTGGACCCTCGCCATCTTCGTGCTGGCCGCATGGGCCGGCTATGCACTGGTGCACCGCTACCCGGAGCTGATCGCGCTCGTCGCTTCGCCCGATCTCATCGCCAGCGTCGAGCAGGGGAAGCTGTGGACCGAGGGGCTGCTGAACATCGTGCCCTCCTCGGTGCTGTCGGTCACCATCTTCACCAATAACATCACGGTGTCGCTGGCCGCCTTCTGCGCCGGTCTCGTGTTCGGGCTGGGCACGCTCTACATCCTCGGCCTGAACGGCTTCATGCTCGGCGCGGTGTTCGCGTTCGTGAGCGCGCACGGCCTGGGCGTCGATCTCCTGTCCTTCATCATCCCGCACGGCTTCGTCGAGCTATCGGTGATGTGCCTGTCGGGCGCAGCCGGCGCGGCTCTCGGGGAGGCGCTGATCCGCCCGGAGGCGGAGGGACGCATCGCCACGTTCCGTGCCGCCGCCGAGCGCGGCGGACCCGCTCTCTTGGCCTGCGTGCTGCTGCTCATCGGGGCGGGTCTCATTGAGGGCTACGTGTCCCCCAACCCTGCCTTCGGGCTGCCACTGCGACTGCTCATCGGGCTCGGCTACTTCGCGCTGATGCTGGCGCTGCTGAGCGGGCGGCTGCTGCCCGCGCGACGCCGCTAGATACGGCGCGTGCGCCGCAGCGCCTCGTAGCGCTCGAACACGGCGGACTCCAGTCGCTCCGCGGGCGCGGCCACCACCGGCACGCCGGTGTAGCGCAGCAGGCGGCGCTGGGTGGCTGCCCGCAGCTCGTGCTCGCGGGCTGCCAGCGCGACCCATGGATCTTCCCAGCGCTGCGCCGGCGCGGTCGCGAGCGCCGCCACCTCCCCGCTGAGGACGCCGGCCACCATGACCAGGTGCGGCGGCGCGAGCAGCCGCACCGCGCGTTGCAGCTGAGTGGCCGTCCCCGGGTCGTCCAGGTCGGTCAGCCACACCACCAGCGCGCGGTGCTGCAGCAGGTGGCGCACCGTGACGGCCGCGGCGGTGGGGTCGGACTCCGCCAGCTGCACCTGCAGGCGCTCCAGCGACCCGCGCACGCGGCTCACCGCGGCCAGCCCGCGCGCGGGCGCCATCGCGCTCAGCACGCGCTCGGCGTAGACGACCAGTCCGAAGCGGTCGTCGCGTGCGGTGGCGAGCACCGCGAAGCGGGTGGCGAGATTGCTGTACAGCCCCAGTCGGTCGAGCGTGCCGCAGCGGACCCGGCTCAGCCGACCGGCGTCGATGGCGATGAGCACGTCGAGGTGCTGATCCTCACTGTATTCGCGCGTGACCAGTGAGCCGACACGCGCGGTGGCCTTCCAGTCGATGCGCGTGAGCGGGTCGCCGCGCTGATAGGCGCGCAGCTGGTGCAGTTCCGAGCCGGCACCGGCAACGCGCCGGTTGCGTACCCCCGCCGCGAGACCGCGCGGCTGCGTGGCGAGCGTGCGCGCATCGGGGGCCACGAGCAGCGAGGCGGTGCTGAGCAGCTGCGCGTTCCACCAGGCGAGGCCGAGCGGCCCCCGCACCCGCGCGGGCACCATCGGCCAGTGGGCCGGTCCCAGCCGTACCGGCAGCAGGCTCACCTCCAGTGCGGCACTGCCGCGCGCCGGCAGCGTCAGCGCGCGGGTTGCGCTGAGCGGCTCGAAGGTGCCCGGCACGACCGGCGCGAACTGCAACTCGAGCGGGCGCGCGGCTGCGTTCGCGACTACCCAGCGCACCGGCAGCGTGCGGCCGAGGTAGGCGCGGGCTTCGGTCTCGATGCTGAGCTGCGGCGGGTGGGCGTGCACGTAGGCGCGCTCGAAGGCGAGTCCGAGGAGCAGCAGGCCGGCGGGCACGTGCCACCAGCTCCCGCCGCCGCTGCCCGGCTCCGACCAGATGGCGGCGATCGCCATTACGGCGCTGAGCGCCACCAGCAGGTACGCGCGCTGGGCGAGGTGCACGCCGCCTCTCAGCGCGGAACCGGGGTCTCGGCGAGCAGGCTCGCCACCACGTCCAGGTCACGCACGCCCTCGAGCGCCGCCTCGGGAGTGAGCACCAGGCGATGCGCCACCACCGCGGGCGCCGCCTCCTTGACATCATCAGGCGCGACGAACTCGGCGCCGCGGGCGGCGGCGTTGATGCGCGCGGCGCGCAGCAAGGCCAGCGCACCGCGCGAGGAGAGCCCGAGGGTCAGTCGCGGGTGTGCACGCGAGGCAGCCGCCACGTCGAGCACGTAGCCGGCGAGTGCCGGGGCCACGTGCACCCGCTCGGCGTCCGCGCGCGCCTGCGGCAACACCTCCCGCCCGACCGCGGCGATGCCCGCCAGAGTCTCGTGTGCGGGGCTGCTCAGGCCGCCGTAGCGGGCGAGGATCTCGGCCTCCGCCTCGCGCGAGGGATACTCCATGTCGATGCGCAGCATGAAACGATCGAGTTGTGACTCCGGCAGCGGGTAGGTCCCTTCGAA
This sequence comes from Gammaproteobacteria bacterium, assembly GCA_019247195.1. Lineage (GTDB taxonomy): Bacteria > Pseudomonadota > Gammaproteobacteria > Steroidobacterales > Steroidobacteraceae > 13-2-20CM-66-19. The sequence goes on along the minus strand of JAFAPI010000034.1, from coordinate 16,804 downwards.
CTCGCGCGGGTTCTGCGTCGCCAGCACGAGAAAGTCCGCCGGCAGCGCCCGCACGGTGCGCTCGACACTCACCTGGCGCTCCTCCATGGCCTCGAGCAGCGCCGACTGGGTCTTCGGACCGGCGCGGTTGATCTCATCGACCAGCACCACGTCGGCGAACAGCGGGCCCGGCCGGAACACGAACTCCTGCTGCCGGGCGTCGAATACCGGCACGCCGATGATGTCGCTCGGCATCAGGTCCGCGGTGCCCTGGATGCGCTTGAACTCCCCGCCCAGTGCGCGCGCCAGGGTCTTGGCGAGCAGCGTCTTGCCCAGCCCCGGTACGCCCTGCACCAGTACGTGCCCGCGCGCGAGCAGCGCCCACAGCAGTGCCGGCACGACCCGTTCCACGCCCACGACGACACGCCCCAGCTCGCGGCTGAGGAAGGCCTGCAGTTCCTGGATCGGGGTGCTCATGCGGCGATTTGCCTCTCAGTGCGGACCAGTAGATTGTGCAGCCGCTCGAGCGGCACCGCACGATCCGAATAGGCGTCGGCGTACCACTCGCGCAGCTGCGTCACCTCGGCGCGCACGAGGTGCGGATGGTTCTCCAGCCAGTCCCAGCGCGAAGCGCGCGCATCGACGGTGACGTCCGGCCCCAGCCGCGCGAAAAACCCCTCGTACATGCGCCGCGCCGCCGCGCCCGGGCGCAGGACGCGCGCCAGGAAGAGTCCGGTCGCGCGCACCAGCTCGGCCTCGCGCGGCGCCGGCAGGCGGCTGAGCGGCACGCGCAGCCTCGTGCCGCCCATCACCCACACCAGCCAGACCGCGCCCAGCACGCCCAGCGTCGCGTACAGGCGCGGGTCGCGATAGAACTTGGCGGGATCGTAGGTACGGCTCAGACCCTGATGCTCGTCATCGAAGATCACCCGGCCATCGCCGCGCAGGCTCGCCGCGACGATCGCGGCCATGAGCCGCGCGTTGTCAGCTTCTGCCAGCGCCCGGTTGCTGAAGAGCGTGGCGAGTGCGCTGAGCAGGATCGTCCCCTTGCCATCGGGCCGCACCCACAGCGCGCCCTCCTGAGAGTCGGCACGCTGCGCGAGCACGAGGAAGAAGCCATCGCGCGGGATGCTCAGCGTCCAGCGCCGCGGGGGGTAGCGGGAGATGCCGACGGCCTCGTGCACCTCGCGCAGCAGCGGGTGCGTGCCGCTGGGGCGCAGCGGCGTACGCTGCGGCTTGACCAGGGGTCGCGTCGCCTCGATGAGCTCGCGCCACGCGGCCTGGCCCGGGTCCTCGGGCGGCTCGCCGGCCGCGGGCCGCCGGGGGGTGGGCGGCACCGGTGCCGGTGTCAGTCCGGTGAGGAGGTGCACATCGTTGGCGGTGCCGACTCCGCCCTGGGCCCACTCGGGCCGGTCAACGAGGGCCGCCAGCACCAGCAGGGTGTTGCCGTTACGGATCCAGTTGTCGAGCGCAACCGCTTCGTCGTTGCGAAACGGGGTGCTCGCCGGGAGCGTCACGAGCAGCAGGTTCCCCGTCGCGGGCGTGCGCCAGGAGAGACGGGTCAGCCGCTCGCGCAGCGATTCGGTGCGGAAGCCTTCCGCCTCGAGCCAGGTGCGCAGCCCGAGCAGCCCGTCCGGCTGTGACTCGGCGCTGGTCGGGCGCGCCGCCTGCAGGGCGCCGATGCGCGGGTGCAGGAACACCGTGACGAAGGTGAGGAGGGCGGCGAGCGCCAGGAGCAGCGTGAGCAGTCGCTCGCGCATTCAGTAACGCACCGTGGCCGGCTGCAGCGAGCGCAGCAGCTCGCGCCCCTCGCCGAGCACCTGCTGCAGGCGCAGCGGCTCGACCTCGTGGCCGCCATAACTGAGCTCCTCGCTGAGCTGCGCGACTCCGCTGAGCGCCGCGCGGCTGGTCGGCGCCGGCAGGTCGGCCCGTCGCAGCAGCTCGCGCGTAGTGAGGGCGCGTGCCGCCGCCGGGAGGCGCCGCTCGCGGGCGAGGAGCTGAACGATGATCTCGAGGAGAAGCGCGGGCTGGCGCTGCGGGGGAGTGCTCTCGAGCTCCGCGAGCGTCGGCTCCCGCCCGCTCTGCCCCGGCTCTTCCGGGGGGCGCTGCGGCGGCTGGCTGCGACGCAACCAGCCGGCCACGCGCAACTCGTTCAGCACGATGACGAGGGCGAGGAGGATGACCAGCGCCATCGCCCCCCAGAGGATGATCTGGGCGCTGTGCCGCGACAGGCCACCACCGAGCAGCCGGCGCAGCCAGTTATCGCTCGGTTGCGACTGCGAAGCGAACAGTCGCTGCAGCCAGTACTTGAAGCGCGTCCACCAGGTTCCCCGCGCCGCCTCGCTCTGCGCGATGCGCGCCAGGACGCTGCGCACGTGCGCCGCATCCGGCCGTCGGCCGCCCGGGACGCCCGCCTGCTCGCGCTCCAGCAGCACCGCAAGCTCACCCAGACCCTGGGCCGACAACTGATTCTGCGGCTTGTCCCACTCCGCCGGCAGGCCCGCCGGTGCCGCCTGGCCGCGCAGCGTCGCCGCCAGCCCGGGGCAGCGCTGATCGATCTTCTCGAAGCCCACGTCGAGGCCCTGGTCGAGGCGCTCGATACAGGCATTCAGGGCGGCGACCGGCTCGGCGGCATGTGCCGGCAGCCCCAGCAGGCACAGCAGCGCAGGCCAGGCGCCCCGCACGGGCTCAGGCCGTCGCCGCGATGCGCTGCTCCAAGTCCGCGCCTTCGCGGCGCACCGTGAGGTCGCCCAGCACTGCCAGACTGAGGGCGGTGTAGAAGGGGAAGAGCAGCGCCGCGCCGAGCACGGCGAGGAGCGAGGCGGTCGCGGTCGCGACCAGCACATCGCCGCGGCCGAGGACGACCCCGAGCGACACGCTCACGATCCCGAACACCATCCACAGGGCGAGGAGGATCAGCAACCCCACCGAATACAGCGCGGTGAGACGCCAGTAGCTGCCGCGGGTGAGCGCCCAGCTGCGCGTCAGGCTCTGCAGCGGGCCCGTACCCTTAATAAAGAGCAGCGGCCATGCGCACGAGAGCATCACGCCGAAGAAGCCGACCAGCAGGACCAGATACACGAGCGCGACCGTTAACGGCAGCATGCCCATCCCCAGCACGATGAAGGGCAGCCCGACGGTGAAACTCAGAAACAGAAACATCCCGAGATACGCCGGTAACCGCCGCAGCGCGGCGACGATCTCCCCACCGCAGGCGTGGCGCGTGACCAGGGCGTGCTGACGCAGCAGCACCGCGCCGAAGAGTACCGAGGACAACACCAGGCCGAGCACGTAGAGCAGGTCGAACCATGGATCACGCCAGGCATTGAGGCCCTGCACCAGATAACGGTGACGCGCGAGGTTGTAGACGGTGGCGAGTTCGGAGCCGAGCACGCCCAGACCGGACAGCACCAGGCATTTGACGAGCGTGCGACGGTAGATGCGCACCGCCAGGTCGAGCGTCTCACCCACACTCAGCGGCCGCGCCGGCGGGTATTGTATGTCGGCCATGAGCCGCATCTTAACCCCGCGCGCGCGCCACGCCTATGACACCAGGCGCTGAGACGGTCGGGGCGTTGCTCGCGGCCGGCCAGCAGGAGCTGCGGCAGCGGCAGGCCGACGCAGCGCTCCTGGAGCTGGAGGCGCAGGTGTTGCTCGCGCACGCGCTCGACGTGTCGCGCAGCGTGTTGGTCGCACACCCGGAGCGGGTCGTGCCGGCACGGGCCGCAAGCGACTACCGCGCACTGCTGCGCCGCCGCGTGCTGGGAGAGCCACTCGCGTACCTGACCGGCCGGCGCGAGTTCTGGTCGCTCGAGCTCGAGGTGAACCCGCACGTGCTGATCCCGCGCCCCGAGACCGAGGGGCTGGTGGAGCGCGCCCTCGCCCTCGGACCGGGGAGCGCGCGCGTGGCCGATCTCGGCACCGGCTCGGGTGCCATCGCGCTCGCCCTCGCCCGCGAGCGTCCCGACTGGCAGCTCATCGCCACCGACCGCTCGCCGGCCGCCCTGGAGGTGGCGCAGCGCAACGCCGCGCGTCTGGGCATTCCTTCCATCCGCTGGCGGCTCGGGGCCTGGTTCGAGGCGCTGCCGGCGGGGGAATTCGACCTGATCCTGAGCAACCCACCCTACGTGGCCGAGACAGACGCGGCCCTCGACGCGCTGCGCTTCGAGCCGCAGGCGGCGCTCAGCGCGGGGCCGGACGGCTTGAGCTGCCTGCGGCTGCTGGCGCAGGGTGCGCCGCGGTACCTGCGGCGCGGGGGCTGGCTGATCCTCGAGCACGGCGCGATGCAGGGCGCTGCGGTGCGCGCCGCGCTTGTCGCCACCGGCTTCACTCACGTACGCTCGCACCCCGATCTGGCCGGGCACGAGCGCATCACGGAAGGACAGGGATGATCAGATTCGAGACCTCGCATGGCACCTTCACGGTCGAGCTCTTCCCCAAGGAAGCGCCCGTGACGGTCGAGAACTTCCAGCGCTACGTGGACGACGGCTTCTTCGATGGCACCATCTTCCATCGCATCGTGCCGGGCTTCGTCATCCAGGGCGGCGGCCTCGGCCCGGACTTCAACCAGAAGAAGACCCGCGCGCCGATCAGCAACGAGGCCAACAACGGCCTCAAGAACGGCCGCGGCACGCTCTCGATGGCTCGCACCAGCGACGTCAACAGCGCTACCTCGCAGTTTTTCGTCAACCTGGCCGACAACGCCTTCCTCGACCACGGACCGCGCGACTTCGGCTACGCGGTGTTCGGCCGCGTCAGCGAGGGGATGGACGTCATCGACAAGATCGCGCGCGTGCGCACCGGGCGGCGCCAGGGCTATACCGACGCCCCGCTCGAGGACGTCGTCATCGTCTCCGCGCGGCGCGCGGACGCGAAGTAGCCGCCACGGACTCGCGCCGCGCCGCGCGGCCGCGCCGCGGCCTGTTGCCCGGCCTGCTGCGCGCCCTGGGCGTGCTGCTGCTGAGTGCGCTGCTGGTCAGCGTGCTGGCGGTACTGCTGCTGCGCTGGTTCTATCCGCTGACCAGCGCAATGATGCTCGAGGCACGCGGACAGGCCTGGCTCGAGCGCCGCCCCGACTACCACACCGACTACCGCTGGGTGAGCCTGGAGCAGATCTCACCCCACGCGGCGATCGCCGTGATCGCCTCCGAGGACCAGCTGTTTCCGTTCCATGCCGGCTTCGACTTCCAGTCGATCCGCGAGGCAGTGCGCGCCAGCGAGCACGGCCGCCACCTGCGCGGGGCCAGCACCATCTCGCAGCAGGTGGCGAAGAACCTCTTCCTCTGGCCGGGCCACAGCTTCGTGCGCAAGGGTCTCGAGGCGTATTTCACCGTGCTGCTGGAGCTGTGCTGGCCCAAGGAGCGCATCCTCGAGATCTACCTCAACGTCGCGCAGTTCGGCGAGGGCATCTACGGAGTGGAAGCGGCCGCGCGGCGCTACTGGCACAAGCCGGCGCGTACCCTGAGCAGCGCGGATGCGGCGCTGCTGGCAGCCGTGCTGCCCAACCCGCTGCGCCTGCACGCCGACCACCCGTCGCGCTACGTGCAGCTGCGCCGCGACTGGATCCTCACGCAGATGCGCGCGCTGGGCGGGGCGGGCTATCTGCGCGCGCTGGAGAAGGAGCGCGGCGCGCGCCGCTGAGCTTCAGGGCTCGTAGCCGAGGTTGGGGCGCAACCAGCGCTCCACCTCCGCCACGCTCAGGCGCTTGCGCGCGGCGTAATCGGCGACCTGGTCGCGGTCGATCTTGCCGAGCGCGAAGTAGCGCGCCTGCGGATGGGCGAGGTACCAGCCGCTGACCGCGGCCGTGGGGTACATGGCGTAGGACTCGGTGAGGCGGATGCCGGTGCTGGCCTCGACGTCGAGCAGCTGCCACAGCTTCTCTTTCTCGGTGTGGTCGGGACAGGCGGGGTAGCCGGGCGCCGGGCGGATGCCGCGGTACTCCTCGCGCACCAGCTGCTCATTGGTCAGGAGCTCGTCGGCGGCGTAACCCCAGAACTCGCGCCGCACCCGCTCGTGGAAATGCTCGGCGGCGGCCTCGGCCAGCCGATCGGCCAGCGCCTTGAGCATGATTGCCGAGTAATCGTCGTGCGTGCGCTCGAAGCGGCGCAGGTGCTCCTCGATCCCCACCCCCGCGGTGACCGCGAAAGCCCCGACCCAATCGGGAACACCGCTCGCCTGCGGCGCGACGTAGTCGGCCAGGCACTCGTGCGGCAGCCCGTCGGGCTTGCCCTTCTGCTGCCGCAGGAAGTTGAGCGTCGTGCGGATGCTGCGCCGCGACTCATCGCTGTAGACCGCGACGTCATCGCCGACCGCGTTCGCCGGGAAGAGGCCGAGCACGGCCTCGACGCGCAGCCAGCGCTCGGTGATGAGCGTCTTGAGGAGCCGGCGTGCGTCGGCGTACAGGTTGCTCGCGGCCTCCCCCACCACCGGATCGGTGAGCACCTCCGGAAAGCGCCCGCTGAACTCCCAGGCATTGAAGAAGGGCATCCAGTCGATGTAGTCGAGCAGCCGCTCGAGGGGGTAGTCGTTGAAGCGCTGCACGCCCGGGACGCGCGGGGTCACCGGCCGCGGCGCGCCAAAGTCCAGCACCCGGCGGTTGGCGCGCGCCGCCGCGAGGCTCAGCTCGGGCACCTTCACCTTCTTGGCGGCGTGCTGCTCGCGCCGGCGCTCGTGCTCCTCACGCACCTTGGCGAGGAACCCCTCGCGCTGCTGCGGTTGGCTGAGCGTCTGGCACACGCCGACCGCGCGCGAGGCGTCCTTGACGTAGACGACCGCGGCCGCGTATTGCGGCGCGATCTTGACCGAGGTGTGGGCCGGAGAGGTGGTGGCGCCGCCGATCAGCAGTGGCACGGTGAACCCCTGGCGCTGCATCTCGCGCCCGACGTGCACCATCTCATCGAGGGAGGGGGTGATGAGGCCCGACAGGCCGATGAAGTCGGCCTGCTCGCGGCGCGCGGTCTCGAGGATCTTCTCGCACGGCACCATGACGCCGAGGTCGATCACCTCGAAGTTGTTGCACTGCAGGACCACCCCGACGATGTTCTTGCCGATGTCGTGTACGTCGCCCTTGACGGTGGCGACCACGATGCGGCCGTTGCTGCGCGCCGCGCCGCTGTCCTTGTCCTGCTCGATGAAGGGCACGAGGTAGGCGACCGCGCGCTTCATGACGCGCGCGCTCTTCACCACCTGCGGCAGGAACATCTTGCCGGCCCCGAACAGGTCGCCGACCACGTTCATGCCGTCCATCAGCGGACCCTCGATCACCTCGAGCGGACGGGCACTCGCCTGGCGCGCCGCCTCGGTGTCCTCGATGATGTAATCGTCGATGCCCTTGACCAGCGCGTGTGACAGCCGCTGCGCGACCGGCAGGCTGCGCCAGCTGAGGTCGACGCCGCGCCGCGCCCCGCCCTCGTCCTTGAAGCGGGCGGCCAGCTCGAGCAGGCGCTCGGTTGCGTCGGGGCGCCGGTTGAGCACCACGTCCTCGCAGGCGTCGCGCAGCTCGGGGGCGATCTGCTCATAGATGGCGAGCTGCCCGGCATTGACGATGCCCATGTCCATGCCGGCCGCGATCGCGTGGTAGAGGAACACCGAGTGCATCGCCTCGCGCACCGGATCGTTGCCGCGGAAGGAGAAGGAGACGTTGCTGACGCCGCCGCTCACCAGCGCGTGCGGCAGCTCCGCCTTGATGCGCCGGGTGGCCTCGATGAAGGCGACGCCGAAGCCGTTGTGCTCCTCGATACCCGTGGCGATGGCGAAGATGTTCGGATCGAAGATGAGGTCCTCGGCCGGGAAGCCGAGCCGCTCGGTCAGCAGCCGGTAAGCGCGCGCGCAGATGGCGACGCGGCGCTCGACCGTGTCGGCCTGGCCCTGCTCGTCGAAGGCCATGATCACCGCCGCCGCGCCGTAGCGGCGCAGCTTGCGCGCATGCTCGAGAAAGACCGCCTCGCCCTCCTTCAGGCTGATGGAGTTGACCACCGCCTTGCCCTGCACGCACTTGAGGCCGGCCTCGATGACCGACCACTTGGAGGAGTCGATCATGATCGGCACGCGCGCGATGTCCGGCTCGGTGGCTACCATGTTGAGGAAGCGCACCATGGCTGCCTGCGAGTCGAGCATGCCCTCGTCCATGTTGACGTCGATCAGCTGCGCCCCGCTCGCCACCTGGTGGCGCGCGATCTCGAGCGCCGAGGCGTAGTCGTTCGCCTCGATGAGCTTGCGGAACTTCGCCGAGCCGGTGACGTTGGTGCGCTCGCCCACGTTCACGAACAGGCTGTCGGCGTCGATGTTGAGCGGCTCGAGCCCGGCCAGGCGGCACTTGACCGGCTGCGGCGCGAGCGGCCGGGGCGCGAGCCCGCGCACTCCCGCGGCGAGCAGCCGGATGTGCTCCGGGGTCGTGCCGCAGCAGCCACCCAGCACGTTCACCAGGCCCGCGCCGGCGAACTCCTGCAGCGTGGCGGCCGTCTCCGCCGGTGACTCGTCGTACTCGCCGAACGCGTTGGGGAGCCCCGCGTTCGGGTAGGCGCACACGTAGGTGTCCGCGATGCGGGCCAGTTCCTCCACGTACGGTCGCAGCTGCTTGCCACCGAGGGCACAGTTGAGCCCGACGAAGAGCGGTTGCGCATGCCGGATGGAGTTCCAGAAGGCCTCGGTGGTCTGCCCCGACAGCACCCGCCCGGAGGCATCGGTGATGGTGCCGGATACGGCGAGCGGCAGCGCAAAGCCGAGCTCGTCAAACAGGCTGAGCGCGGCGTAGATCGCCGCCTTGGCATTCAGCGTGTCGATGACCGTCTCGATGAGCAGCAGGTCGGAGCCGCCGAGCACCAGGCCGCGCGCCGCATCGAGATAGGCCGCGACCAGCTCATCGAAGGTCACGCTGCGGAAGGCCGGGTCGTTGACGTCCGGCGACATCGAGGTCATGCGGTTGGTGGGGCCGAGGGCGCCGGCGACGAAGCGCACCCCGCCGCCCTGCGCCGCGCAGCGGTCCGCGGCGGCGCGCGCGAGCTGCGCCGCGCGGTAGTTGAGCTCAGGCACCAGCGCCTGGGTGCCGTAATCCGCCTGGGAGATGGCGTTGGAGTTGAAGGTATTGGTCTCGATGATGTCCGCGCCCGCCTCGAGGTAGGCGCGGTGGATGTCGCTGATCACCTGCGGCGCGGTGAGGGTCAAGAGGTCGTTGTTGCCCTTGAGCTCGCTGCCGTGCGCCCGCAGCCGCTCGCCGCGGAAGGCCGCCTCGTCCAGCCGGCGCTGCTGGATCATGGTGCCCATCGCGCCATCGAGCAGCACGATGCGCTCGTTGAGCAGGGACTTGAGCCGCTCCAGGCGCGTACGGCGCGCGGTCTCATCGACGGGCTGCACCTCGTAGGGCGCGGCCGGCGCGGGGGGCGCCGCACGCCGCTCCCGGTCCGCGCGCGCCGGCGCGGCGGCGTAGGCGCAGCCGCTCACGCGCGCAGCTCCGCCGCGTGCGGGCGCTCGGGCGCCGGCGGGCGCACGCCGAGCGCGTGGCAGATGGCGTAGGTGAGCTCGGCGCGATTGAGGGTGTAGAAGTGGAACTCGTGCACGCCGTGGCGGGTGAGGGTCTCGACCTGCTCGATGGCGACGCTGGCGGCGATCATGCGGCGCGTCTCGGCGTCCTCGTCGAGGCCGGCGAACCGCTCGTGCAGCCACGCGGGGATGCTGGCGCCGCAGCGCGCGGCGAAGCGCAGCACCTGCGGGAAGCGCGTGATGGGCAGAATCCCGGGAACGATGGCGACGCGGATACCCGCCGCCGCGCACCGGTCGCGGAAGCGCAGGAAGACCTCGACGTCGTAGAAGAACTGGGTGATGGCGCGCGAGGCACCCGCGTCGATCTTGCGCTTGAGGTTGTCGAGGTCAGCGGCCGCCGAGCGCGCCTCCGGGTGCACCTCCGGGTAGGCGGCGACCGAGATGTCGAAGGGCGCGACGCCCGCCAGACCGCCGACCAGGTCGGCGGCGAACGCAAAACCTCCGCCGTGCGGCTGGTAGGCCGCGCTGCCCTGCGGCGGATCCCCGCGCAGCGCCACCAGGTGGCGGATTCCCTGCTGCCAGTAGCCACGGGCGATCTCCAGCACCTCTGCGCGAGCGGCACCGATGCAGGTCAGGTGCGGGGCGCCGGTGAGCGCGGTCTCGCGCTGGATACGGGTGACCACCTGGTGGGTTCGGGCGCGGGTCGAGCCGTCGGCACCGTAGGTGACCGACACGAAGCGCGGCGCGAGCGGCGCGAGGCGCTCGATCGAGCGCCACAGGGTGGCCTCCATCGCCGCATCGGCCGGCGGGAAAAACTCGAACGAGACGCTCATCGCAACGCAGCCGAGACTCATGCGACGCCCCGCTCGGCCTGCGGCGTGGTCGCGGCGCGCCGTGCGACCGCGGCGAGCACGTGCTCGCCGTCAGCCTCGAGCGGGCTCAGCCGCTCGCACGCCAGACCCGCGTCCTGCAGCAGGCGACGCAGCCGCGCGAGCGGATGCTCGACCACGCGCTGGCCCTCGAGCGACTCGTAGCCGGCGAAGATCCAGGCCCGTGCCTGCGGTCGCAGCGCCTCCCGCAGCCCCGCCAGCGAGTCCGTGAGGTCGCGCCCGTCGCCGCCGGTCGCATCGAGAACGACCCCCGCGAAGGGAGCCCCGGCGCGGACGAGTTCGGAGGCCGTCACCGTGGCGCGCGCTTCCCGCACCCGACAGGGCAGCTCCGCGCGCTGTACCCACGCGCGCAGTGCCTGCGTGGCGCGCCGCGTGCCGGCGAAAGCGACGGTGGGAGTCCCCAGGGCCGTCGCGCTCTGCAGCAGCTCAGGGTGGCGGGCACCGAGGACACACACGGGGCCGTCAACGCTCACCGCGGTGTCGCGACAGAACGCGGCCAGGGCGCGCCCCAGTCGCGTGCCGCTGGCGACCTCGCCCGCCTGTCGTACCGAGCGCGCCGTGATGCGGTCGCGCGCGAGGGTCGCATCGCGCGGATCGGACTGGCAGAGCACCCCCATCACGAACGGCCGGGTTCCCTCTTCGGACCCAAGCTCGTACTGCACCCACTGACCCTGGCGCTGCCGCGTGACGAGACCGGCGTCGCTCAGGATGCGCAGGTGCCGGGAGATGCGCGGCTCGCTCTGGCGCAGCGTCGCGGCGAGGTCCGAGACGCTCATTGCTCGCTCCGCGCACAGGGCGAGTAAGCGCAGGCGGGTCGGCTCACCGGCCGCCTTCAGCCACCCCACCAACCTGTCCGGGGGAACGCCACTCATTAAACTATTGTACATACCTTTAACTTGGTGCGAAAAGGTCACAGGGCGCCCTGCGGCACTCACTGTCTCAGTGTCGAATCAATCACTGGAGAGTGCGCGGGGACTTGGCCGGAACGTCACTGAAGAGAGCCTCGATATCGATGGCATCGAAGCGGTAAGGCCGCTGGCAGAACTCGCAGGTGACCGTCACCGCACCCTGCTCCCGCAGGACGTCGCGCACCTCGCCCGCCCCGAGCGCCCGGAGCACTCCGGCAACCCGGTCGAGGCTGCAGCGGCACTCGAAGTGCACCGGCGCGCCGCGGAAGAGCCGCAGCGCCTGGCGGGGAAATCCGCGCAACAGGGTGGCCTCGGCTTCGGCCTCGAGGAGTTGCGCGGGGACGATCCGCTGCATGTCGCGGGCCGCCTCCGTCCAGGCAGCATCGACCTCGGAGTCATCGGAGCCGGCGGTGCCCGGCAGGCGCTGCACGAGAAGCCCGGCGATGCGCCCGGCGTCGGCCGCCAGCACGACAGTGGTGGGCAGCTGCTCGGAGGCGGCGAAGTACGCCTCCAGGGACTCAGCGAGCGACTCGCCACTCAGCGGCACGACGCCCTGGTAGCGTGCGCCTCGCTCCTCGGCCTCGATGGTGACCGTGATGCGGCCCGCGTGACCCACCAGGCCGCGGAAGCGCGCGCCGCCAGAGCTGAACTCCCCAAGCCGGCGGACCGCGTCGGCGTCATAGCGCGCCACGGCGCGCAGCCGGAAATCATGCGTGCATTGCGCTACGAGCAGCCGCACCGCGCCGTCCCCCTGCAGCTGGAAGGTGAGCGTGCCTTTGAACTTGAGCGTCGCGGCGAGCAGGAGCGACGCGACGACGGCCTCGCCGAGCAGCTCCTGCACGGGGGCGGGGTAGTCCGCGTGGGCCCGCAGCGCCTGCCAGGCCCGCTCGAGGCGCACCCAGTGCCCGCGCACCGGACGGTTCTCGAAGATGAAACGGCGGACCTGGTCGTCGAGCGGGGCGGTGGCATCCATCCGCCGCTACATGGGGCCGGCCGCCGGCCAACTCAACGCGGGCTTCAGCCGCCGAGCTTGCGGCGCAGGAGCTCGTTCAGCTGCGCAGGATTGGCCTTGCCGCCGGTCGCCTTCATCACCTGGCCGATGAAGAAGCCGAAGAGCTTGTCCTTGCCGGCGCGATACTCGCCGAGCTGCGCGGGGTTCTTCGCCATCACCTCATCGATCACCTTCTCGATCGCCGCGCTGTCGGTGATCTGCCGCAGGCCCTTCTCCGCGATGACGCTGTCGGCGCTCGCCCCGGAGGCCCACATGCTCTCGAAGACCTCCTTGGCGATCTTGCCGGAGATGGTGCCGTCGGCGATCCGCGTGAGCAGGCCGCCTAGCCGCTCCGCGGGCAACCGGCCGGAGGTGATCTCGAGGTTCTCCTTATTAAGGGCTGCGGCCAGCTCGCCCATGACCCAGTTGGCGGCCAGCTTCGGCTCGCGCGGCACCGCCCGCACCACCTCCTCGTAGTAGGCGGCGAGCTCGCGGCTGGCGCTGAGCACCCCCGCGTCGTAGGCGGAGAGCTGGTAGTCGTGCTGCAGGCGCCGCGCCTTCTCGTCCGGCAGCTCCGGCAGCGTGCGCCGCACCTCCTCGATGAACTCCTCGCTCAGCACCACGGGCAGCAGGTCGGGGTCCGGAAAGTAGCGGTAGTCGTTGGCCTCCTCCTTGGAGCGCATCGGGCGCGTCTCGCCCCTGTCCGGGTCGTAGAGACGCGTCTCCTGCACCACCTGGCCGCCGGACTCGAGCAGCTCGATCTGCCGCGCCACCTCGTGGTTGATGGCGCGCTCGACGAAACGGAAGGAGTTGAGGTTCTTGATCTCCGCGCGGGTACCGAAGCGCTGCGCGCCCTGCGGCCGGACCGAGACGTTCGCATCGCAGCGGAAGGAGCCCTCCTGCATGTTGCCGTCGCAGATCTCGAGGTAGCGCACCAGGGTGTGCATCTTCTTCATGTACGCCACCGCCTCCTTCGCCGAGCGCAGCTCGGGCTCGGAGACGATCTCGACCAGCGGCGTGCCGGCGCGGTTCAGGTCGATGCCGGTCACCCCCGGCAGGCCCTCGTGCAATGACTTGCCGGCGTCCTCCTCGAGGTGCGCGCGCGTGACCCCGATGCGCTTGGTGGTGCCGTCCTCGAGCACGATCTCGAGCGCCCCCTGCGCGACGATCGGCAGCTCGTACTGGCTGATCTGGTAGCCCTTCGGCAGGTCGGGATAGAAGTAGTTCTTGCGGGCGAACACCGAGTGGGTGGCGATGCGCGCCTGCAGCGCCAGGCCGAGCTTCACGGCCATGCGCACCGCCGCGGCATTGAGCACCGGCAGCACCCCCGGGTAGCCCAGGTCGACCAGGTTCGCCTGCGCGTTCGGGGGCGCGCCGTAGCGCGTTGCCGAGCCCGAGAAGATCTTCGACTGCGTGGCGAGCTGCGCGTGGATCTCGAGCCCGATCACCGTCTCCCAGGCGCTCATGCGTAGCCCCGGGGGATGCGGCGGTGCCAGTCGGTGGCGCGCTGGTAGGCGTGCGCGGTGGCGAGCACCCGCGCCTCGCTGAAGTGCCGCCCGACGACCTGCAGACCGACCGGCAGACCGCGCACGAAGCCGCACGGTACCGAGACCGCCGGGAGCCCGGCGAGGTTGGCGCCGATGGTGTAGATGTCGTTCAGGTACATGGTGATCGGGTCGGCGGTCTTGGCACCGATCGCGAAGGCCGGCGTCGGGGTCGTCGGGCCGATCAGCACGTCGACCCGCTCGAAGGCGCGGATGAAGTCCTCGTTGATGAGTGCCCGCACCCGCTGGGCCTTCAGGTAGTAGGCGTCGTAGTAACCGGCCGAGAGCACGTAGGTGCCGGTCATGATGCGCCGCTTCACCTCCGCGCCGAAGCCCTCCCCGCGCGAGCGGCGGTACAGGTCCTGCAGGTCGCGCGGATTCTCGCAGCGGTGACCGAAGCGCACCCCGTCGTAGCGCGCGAGGTTCGAGGAACACTCCGCCGGCGCGACGACGTAATAGACCGGCACCGAGAGCGGCAGGTGCGGCAGGCTCACCTCGCTCAGCTCCGCGCCGAGCTCGCCATAGACCCGCAGAGCCTCGCGCACGCACTGCTCGTTCTCGCGCTCGAGGCCGGCGTCGAAGAACTCCCGCAGCAGGCCGATCTTGAGGCCGTGCAGCGGCTGCTCGAGCTCGGCCGGGTAGTCCGGCACCGGCGTGTCGACGCTGGTCGAGTCGTGCGGGTCAAAGCCCGCCATCTCGCGCAGCAGCAGCGCCGCGTCCGCGACACTCGCGCTGAGCACGCCGCCCTGATCGAGGCTCGAGGCGAAGGCCACCATGCCGTAGCGCGAGACCCGGCCGTAGGTCGGCTTGAGCCCGGTGATGCCGCACAGAGCGGCGGGCTGGCGGATCGATCCCCCGGTATCGGTCGCCGTGGCCGCCGGCACGAGCCGCGCCGCGACCGCCGCGGCCGAGCCGCCCGAGGAGCCCCCGGGCACCAGCGCCGGGTCCCAGGGATTGCGCACCGGGCCGTAGTAGCTCGTCTCGTTGGAGGAGCCCATCGCGAACTCGTCCATGTTCGTCTTGCCGAGCATGATCGCCCCGGCGGCGCGCAGCCGGGCCACCACGGTGGCGTCGTAGGGCGCGACGAAGTTGTCGAGCATGCGCGAGCCGCAGGTGGTGCGCACCCCCGCGGTGCAGAAGAGGTCCTTGTGCGCGAGCGGCAGGCCGGCGAGCGGGCCGGCGCTGCCTGCGGCGAGCGCGCGGTCGGCGGCCTGCGCCTCGCGCAGCGCCTGCTCGCGCGTCACCGAGATGAACGCGTTGAGGGTTCCCTGGTGGCGGTCGATGCGCTCGAGACAGGCGCGCACCAGCTCGACGCTCGAGAAGCGCCGCGCGCGCAGGCCAGCGGCGAGCTCGACGAGGGACAGCTGGTGCAGCTCGCTCACCGCCGCCTCACTCGATCACCTTCGGCACCAGGTAGAGTCCGGCCGCGACGCGCGGCGCGTTCTGCTGGTACTCCTCGTGGCGGTCGCTCTCGCTCACCACGTCCGGGCGCAGCCGCTGCGTGAGTCCGGTGAGCGGGTGCGCCAGCGGCGTCACGCGCGCGGTGTCCACCTGGTCGAGCGCGCCGACGAACGCCAGGATGCTCGACAGGCTCTCCTGGTAGACGGGCATCTCGTTCGAGCTCAGATCGAGCCGCGCCAGCTCGGCGATGCTCGCGATCTGCTCGCGGGTCAGGGGCATAGGGGGCTCGCGCAGTGCGTCGCGAAGTGCGAAAACCAGCGCAAAATCATACATGTTGCCTTTACGAATGTCCTGTCGGTTGCTAGATTACGCGCCACTTTCGGGGGCCTCCCGCCGCTGCATTCTCCGGTCGCTTCATGCTCAAACGCCTGCGCGGATATTTCTCCAGCGATCTGTCGATCGACCTGGGCACGGCCAATACGCTCATTTACGTGCGCGACAAGGGGATCGTGCTCAACGAGCCCTCGGTGGTGGCGGTGCAGGACGAGCCGACGCGCGGCGGCAAGGTGATCGTGGCGGTCGGCTCGGAGGCGAAGAACATGCTCGGGCGCACGCCCGGGCACATCACCGCGGTGCGCCCCATGAAGGACGGCGTGATCGCCGACTTCACCTACACCGAGAAGATGCTGCAGTTCTTCATCAACAAGGTGCACGGCAACCGCATGCTCAAGCCCTCGCCGCGCGTGCTGGTGTGCGTGCCCTTCGGCTCGACGCAGGTCGAGCGGCGCGCCATCCGCGAGTCCGCCGAGGGTGCCGGGGCGCGTAACGTGGCGATCGTGAGCGAGCCGATGGCCGCCGCGGTCGGCGCCGGGCTGCCGGTGCACGAGGCGCGCGGCTCGATGGTGCTCGACATCGGCGGCGGAACCTCCGAGGTGGCGGTGCTGTCGCTCAACGGCGTCGTCTACGCCAACTCCGCGCGCATTGGCGGCGATCGCTTCGATGAGGCGATCATGAACTACGTGCGTCGCAATTACGGCATCCTGATAGGGGAAGCCACCGCCGAGCGCATCAAGATCGAGATCGGCTCGGCCTATCCCGGGCAGCAGGTGCGTGAGCTCTCGGTCAAGGGACGCAATCTCTCCGAGGGTGTGCCGCGCAGCTTCACGCTCAATTCCAATGAGATTCTCGAGGCCCTGCAGGAGCCGCTGCAGAGCATCGTGAGCGCCGTGAAGCAGGCGCTCGAGCAAACTCCTCCCGAGCTGGGTGCCGATGTCGCCGAGCGCGGCATCGTGCTGACCGGTGGCGGCGCACTGCTGCGCGACATCGACAAGCTCCTGACGGAAGAGACCGGATTACCCGTCGTCGTGGCGGATGACCCCCTCACCTGCGTGGCACGCGGTGGCGGGCGCATTCTCGAGCTGATGGACGAGCTGGGCCCCGGTCACTTCGGTCTCGAATAAACCGGTCGCCCGTACATGGCTGCCTTCGGGACAGGGGCCAGCCGACAGCTCTCCGGCCGCGGTAGCGCACCTGGATTTCGCTTCACGATCTATGCGGCCCTGTCCATCATCGTCATGTTCATGGACAAGCGCGGCGAGTATTTCGAGCGCGTCC
>JAFAPI010000204.1 GCA_019247195.1 Gammaproteobacteria bacterium | reverse complement strand
GCTGCATCGAGGACTTCGTCGCCACCGGCACCTACTAGCGCCATGCCCGGCACCAAGGAAATCCGCTCCAAGATCGCCAGCGTCAAGAGCACGCAGAAGATCACCAAGGCGATGCAGATGGTGGCGACCAGCAAGATGCGCCGCGCGCAGGAGCGCATGCGCCTGGCGCGACCCTACGCGGTGAAGATCCGCAACGTGATCGGCCATCTCACCCAGGCGAACCCGGACTACCGCCACCCCTTTCTCTCCGAGCGCGAGCCGAAGGCGGTCGGGCTGATCGTCATCTCCACCGACCGCGGGCTGGCCGGGGCGCTCAACGCCAACGTCTTCAAGCAGACCCTCGCGCTGCTGCGCGAATGGCAGGGCAAGGGCGCATCGGTGAGCCTGTGCCTGATCGGCACCAAGGGACTGAACTTCTTCCGGCGCCTGTCGGTGCCCATCCTCGCCCACGTGACCGGCCTCGGCGACCGGCCGCACGTCAAGGACCTGATCGGCACTGTCAAGGTGATGCTCGATGCCTACCGCGCCGGCCAGCTCGACCGCCTCTACCTGGTGAACGCCCAGTTCGTGAACACCATGACGCAGCGGCCGGCCGTCGAGCAGCTGCTGCCGGTCGAGGCGCTCGACACCGAGGGACTGCAGGAGCACTGGGACTACATCTACGAGCCCGAGGCGCAGGCGATCCTCGATGGCCTGCTGATGCGCTACATCGAGTCGCAGGTGTACCGCGGTGCGGTCGAGAACGTCGCCTCGGAGATGGCCGCGCGCATGGTGGCGATGAAGGCCGCCTCGGACAACGCCGGCAAGCTCATCCAGGAACTGCAACTCATCTACAACAAGGCGCGGCAGGCCGCGATCACGAAAGAGCTTTCGGAGATCGTCGGCGGCGCAGCGGCCGTCTGAAGGAAGATCCATGCCCAGCGCACCCCAAGGCCACATCACCCAGATCATCGGCGCGGTCATCGACGTCGAGTTCCCGCGCGAGTCGATCCCCAAGGTCTACGAGGCGCTCAAGCTCGCCGACGGCGAGCTCACCCTGGAGGTGCAGCAGCAGCTCGGCGACGGCGTGGTGCGCACCATCGCCATGGGCTCCTCCGAGGGCCTGAAGCGCGGCCTGGCGGTCAACGCCACCGGTGCGCCGGTGTCGGTGCCGGTCGGCAAGGGGACCCTGGGGCGCATCATGGACGTGCTCGGCCACCCGCAGGACAACCGCGGCCCGGTGCAGGCCAGCGAGTACCTGCCCATCCACCGCCCGCCGCCGTCCTTCGCGCAGCAGGCCGGTGGACAGGACCTGCTGGTCACCGGCATCAAGGTCATCGATCTGCTGGTGCCCTTCGCCAAGGGCGGCAAGGTCGGCCTGTTCGGCGGTGCGGGCGTCGGCAAGACCGTCAACATGCTCGAGCTCATCAACAACATCGCCAAGCAGTACAGCGGCCTGTCGGTGTTCGCAGGCGTGGGCGAGCGTACCCGCGAGGGCAATGACTTCTACCACGAGATGATCGAGTCGGGGGTCATCGATCAGCAGAACCTGGTCAATTCCAAGGTGGCGATGGTGTACGGGCAGATGAACGAGCCGCCAGGCAACCGCCTGCGCGTCGCGCTCACCGGCCTCACCATGGCCGAGTATTTCCGCGACGAGACGCGCGAGGACGGCGGCAAGGGCCGCGACGTGCTGTTCTTCGTCGACAACATCTACCGCTACACCCTCGCCGGCACCGAGGTCTCGGCGCTGCTCGGGCGCATGCCCTCGGCGGTCGGCTACCAGCCGACCCTCGCCGAGGAGATGGGGGTGCTGCAGGAGCGCATCACCTCGACCAAGACCGGCTCGATCACCTCGATCCAGGCGGTGTACGTGCCCGCGGATGACCTCACCGATCCTTCGCCCGCCACCACCTTCGCCCACCTGGACGCGACCGTGGTGCTGTCGCGCCAGATCGCCTCGCTCGGCATCTACCCGGCCGTGGACCCGCTCGACTCGACCAGCCGCCAGCTCGACCCGCTGGTGGTGGGCGAGGAGCACTACAACACCGCGCGCGGCGTGCAGGCCGTGCTGCAGCGCTACAAGGAGCTGCAGGACATCATCGCCATCCTCGGCATGGACGAGCTGTCCGAGGAGGACAAGCAGACCGTGTACCGCGCCCGCAAGGTGCAGCGCTTCCTGTCGCAGCCCTTCAACGTCGCCAAGGTATTCACCGGCCAGGACGGCAAGATCGTGCCGCTGAAGGACACCATCCGCGGCTTCAAGGGCATCATCGGCGGTGAGTTCGACGCTCTGCCCGAGCAGGCCTTCTACATGGTCGGCTCTATCGACGAGGCCGTCGCCAAGGCGAAGACGCTGCAGTAGCCGCGACCATGGCCGAGCCCACCATCCACGTCGACATCGTCAGCGCCGAGGGCGAGATCTTCGCCGGCGAGGCGCTCGAGGTTTTCGCGCCCGCCTCCGAGGGCGAGCTCGGGATCCATCCGCGCCATGCGCCGCTCCTGTCACTGCTGAAGGCGGGCGAGGTGCGCGTGAAGACCCCGGACGGGCAGGAGCACTTCTTCTTCGTCGGCGGCGGGGCGCTCGAGATCCAGCCGCGCAAGGTCACCGTGCTCGCCGACACGGCGCTGCGCGCCCGTGACATCGACGAGGCCGCCGCGCTCGCCGCCAAGCAGCGCGCCGAGGAGGCGCTGCGTGACCGCCCCGGACACATCACCCTCGCCGAGGCGCAGGCGGAGCTCGCGCGCGCCGCCGCGCAGCTGAAACTCATCGAGCGCCTGCGCAAGCTCAGGAGCTGATGCCCTGGACCCCCCGCCGCCGCCAGCCCCCGCGGCCGCGCTGCCGGAAGCGCCCGGAACGCTCGCCGGCCTCAAGCGCAACCTGCTGAGCGGCCTCGCGCTCGCCACGCTGCGCCGCCGCTGGCCTCCCGCGCTCGCGGTGAGCTTCGATCAGCTGGCCCTGCTCCTTATACTCAATCTCCTGCTGTGGGGCGTGCTCGATGCGCTGCATGCCGAGCGGCACGCGAGCTTCGCGCTCGATGGCCTGATCGGCTGGTCCTGCTACCTGCTGCTCGGGCTCATCGGCACGGCGCTCATCGCGCGCGCCGAGAGCGCCGAGGCGGCCAGCCGGCCGCTCGCCGTCGCCGCCCTCGCCACCACCCCCTACCTGCAACTGCTCGCCTGGCTGATCGCCGATGCGCCGCGGCTGCGCCATCACCCGCTGCTGCTCGGCATCGCCGGCCTGCTCTACCTCGCCTGGCTCAGCGCGCGGCTGCTCGGCGCAGCCTACGGGCGGGTGCGCCTGCCGGCGCTGCTGACCGCGCTGCTGCTGCTGCTGCTCTCGCCGTGGGTGCTCGACGCCATGAATCTCGACACCCGGCTGTGGGTGGCGCAGGAGGAGGCGCCCGCGGCGCAGGACGAGGATGACACCGACCAGACCGAGGCGCTCTTCTACGACCAGCCGGCACGCATCGCCGCGGCGGTGGAGCGCGTGCGGCCGAGCGAGCGCGGCACGCCGGCGGCGTTCTTCGTCGGCTTCGCCGGCGATGGCGACCCGGCCGTGTTCCGCCGCGAGGCGCAGTTTGCCGGCGAGGTCTTCGGCGAGCGCTACGGCACCGCCGCCCGCTCGGTGCTGCTCATCAACGACGTCGAGGACCGCGACTCGTACCCGCTGGCGAGCCTGTCCGGGCTGGAGCAGACGCTCAAGGCCCTCAGCGCGCGCATGGACGTCGACAACGACGTGCTGGTGCTGTTTCTCACCTCGCATGGCTCCGAGGACGGGCTCGAGGTGCAGAACGGCTCGCTGCCGCTCAGCGCGCTGGCCCCGGCGGACCTGCGCGAGGCGCTGGACAGCTCGGGCATCCGCTGGCGGGTCATCGTCATCTCCGCCTGCTACGCCGGGGTATTCCTCGAGGAGCTGCGCAGCGAGACCACCGCGGTCATCACCGCCGCGGACGCCACGCACACCTCCTTCGGCTGCGAGGAGGACCGCAACCTCACCTGGTTCGGCGAGGCCCTGCTCAAGGACGCTCTGCCGCACAGCCCCTCGCTGCCGGAAGCGTTCCGCCGCGCCGCCGCGCTCATCGCGCAGCGCGAGGAGGCGGCGCACGAGACGCACTCGCACCCGCAGCTCTTCCTCGGCGCCCTCATGGCGCCGAAGCTGCAACAGCTCGAGCTGACCCGTCCGGCGGCCACGCACCGCGCCTTGACGGTGCGTCGCTAACGTACAATCCTGACATGGCGCGCCCGTCCGCCCGCACTGCCGCCCCCCGCCCGCTGTCGGTCGTGATCCTCGCCGCCGGCGAGGGCAAGCGCATGAGATCGGCGCTGCCGAAGGTGCTGCAGCCGCTCGGCGGCGCGCCGCTCCTCACCCACGTCATCGCCACCGCGCGCGCGCTCGAGCCGCAGGCCATCTACGTCGTCTATGGCGCGGGCGGGGAGCGCGTGCGCGCCGCCCTGCCCGAGGCGCCGGTGCAGTGGGTGCTGCAGAGCGAGCGGCTCGGCACCGGGCACGCGCTGCGCCAGGCGATGCCGCACATTCCCGCGGGGCACGAGGTGCTGGTGCTCTACGGCGACGTGCCCCTCATCCGCGCCGCCACCCTCGCCGCGCTGATCGGCCGCGCCGGCACGGGCGGCGTGGCGCTGCTCACCGT
This sequence comes from Gammaproteobacteria bacterium, assembly GCA_019247195.1. Taxonomy (GTDB): domain Bacteria; phylum Pseudomonadota; class Gammaproteobacteria; order Steroidobacterales; family Steroidobacteraceae; genus 13-2-20CM-66-19. The sequence goes on along the minus strand of JAFAPI010000204.1, from coordinate 1,445 downwards.
GCGCCTCGAGTCCCCGGAGGGCTATGGCCGCATCGTGCGCGCCGGCGGGCGCGTACGCCGCATCGTCGAGCAGCAGGACGCGAGCGCGCGGCAGCGCGGCATCCGCGAATGCAACACCGGGGTGCTGGCCGCCCCCGCGGGGCCGCTGCAGCGCTGGCTGGCGCAGCTGACGCGCGGTAACTCGCAGGGCGAGTACTACCTGACGGACGTCATCGCGCTCGCGGTGCGGGAGAAAGTACCGGTCGAGCCGGTGCCGGTCGCCGATCCGCAGGAAGTGCTGGGGGTGAACGACAAGGCGCAGCTCGCCCAGCTCGAGGCACTGCAGCGCGCGCGCGTCGCGCGCGAGCTGATGCTCGGCGGGGTGACCCTCGCCGACCCGGCCCGCCTCGACGTACGCGGCACGGTGAGCGCCGGCCGCGATGTGTTTATCGACGTCAACGTGGTGTTCGAGGGCCGGGTCATCCTCGGCGAGGGCGTGCGGATCGGTGCGGGCTGCGTGGTGCGGGACAGCGAGATCGGCGCCGGCACCGAGGTGCATCCGCATTGCGTGATCGAGCGGGCGCGCATCGGCGAGCGCTGCAGCATCGGTCCCTTTGCCCGCTTCCGCCCGAGCGCCACCCTGGCCGGCGAGGTGCATATCGGCAACTTCGTCGAGGTGAAGAACTCCGAGCTCGGTAGCGGCTCCAAGGCCAACCATCTGGCCTATGTCGGGGATGCGACGGTGGGCGCGCGCGTCAACATCGGCGCCGGCACCATCATTGCCAACTACGACGGTGCCCTCAAGCATCGCACGGTGATCGAGGACGACGTGCACACCGGCAGCAACAGCGTGCTGGTGGCGCCGATCACCATCGGCGCCGGCGCGACCATCGCCGCCGGCTCCACGGTGACCCACGCCGCGCCGGCCGGGAAACTGACCGTGGCGCGCGCGCGGCAGACGGTCATCGAGCACTGGCGCCGCCCCGTCAAGCCGCGCCGGTGAGCGCCGGCGGCGCCGCGCCCGCCATGTCCCGGTCACATTCGAGCTCTAGTCTCACGGCCTGAGGAGCGCGGCGCGGCACGCCGCGCAGGCGGGAGGCGCGATGGGGACGGAGCCAGCGGCGCGCGCGGCCGCCGTGGCGGACACGGGTGCGCAGGCATCCCGGCGCACGGGCCCTGACTGGCTGCGCCTGGCGCTCGCCGTCACCCCGACGCTCGCGCGTCTGCACGAGGTGCGGCGCGATCTGCAGGGGCTGACCGACCCGTTCCAGTTCGCCCGCGGCGCGCTGGCGCGGCTGCAGGTGAGCCTCGAGTTCCGCGAGGAGGACCTGGCGCACATCCCGGCGCAGGGTGCCGCCGTCATCACCGCCAACCATCCGTACGGCGCCCTGGATGGGCTCGCCGCGATCGAGATCATCGGGCGGCGCCGCCGCGACCTGCGCGTGCTGGCCAACCGCGAGCTCGCC
>JAFAPI010000152.1 GCA_019247195.1 Gammaproteobacteria bacterium | reverse complement strand
GGCTGCGTGATCCGCGGCGACACGCCGCACTTTGAGTACGTGGCCGGGGAGTGCGCGCGCGGACTGCAGAGCGCGAGCGTCGACACCGGGGTGCCGGTGATTTTCGGGGTGCTGACCGTCGACAGCCTCGAGCAGGCCAAGGCCCGCGCCGGCACGGGCCCGGACAACAAGGGCGCTGAGGCCATGCGCAGCGCGCTTGAGATGGCCGAGCTCATGGCCCGTCTCGGCTGATCAGGCCATGCACGGTTCCCCGGCGCGCGAACACAGTGGCACGCGCAGCGTCGCGCGCAAGCTGGCCCTGCAGGCGCTCTACCGCTGGCAGCTGAACGCCGCACCGTGGCAGGACCTGGTGCAAGAATTCCGCGACGCCGAGGACATGGCACGGGCCGACCCGGAGTACTTTCGCGCGCTGGTCGAAGGGGTGTGGCGCACGCGCGAGGAGCTCGATGGCCGACTCGCCACACTCGGCGACCGTGAGCCGCGCCTGCTCGATCCAATCGAGCATGCCATCCTGCTCATGGGGCTATTCGAGCTCTCGGCGCGGCCGGACGTGCCGTACCGAGTGGCCATCAACGAGGCGGTCGGCCTCGCCAAGCGCTTCGGCGCGACGGACGGTCACAAGTTCGTGAATGCGGTACTCGACCGCGCCGCGCGCGAGCTGCGTCCGCACGAGCACTGAGCCCCGGCCGTGGGGCTCAGCGAACAGACGCTGATCGAGCGCTATTTCCACGACATCGGTGCAGCGCGCGATGACGTGATACTCGGCGTCGGTGATGACGCCGCGGTGCTGCAGCCGGCCCCCGGGTACGAGTTGGTCGCCACCACCGATACCCTGGTGGCCGGCGTGCACTTTCCCGATGACTGTCCGCCCGCCGCGCTCGGCTACCGCGCGCTCGCCGTCAACCTGAGTGACCTTGCTGCTATGGGCGCCGCGCCGGCCTGGGCGTTACTGGCCCTGACGCTGCCTGAGGCTGAAGAGGGGTGGCTCCGCGAATTCGCGGCAGCGCTAGGCGCCCTGGCCCGGCAGCACGGCGTGACGCTGGTAGGGGGCAATACGACGCGCGGGCCGCTGTCCATCACGGTGCAACTGCTCGGCAGCGTACCGCGTGGGCGCGCCCTGCGCCGCAGCGGTGCGCAGGTGGGCGATGCGCTCTTCGTCAGTGGCACGCCGGGCGACGCCGCTGGGGGACTCGCCGTGCTGCAGGGCCAGCTCGCTGTCGCCGCCCCTTGGGGTGAGCAGTTGCGCGAGCGCTTCCTGCGCCCCACTCCGCGCCTGGCGCTCGGCGCCGCGCTGCGCGACTGGGCGAGCGCCTGCATCGATGTCTCGGATGGTCTGCTCGGGGACGCCGCCAAGCTCGCCGCGGCGAGCGGGGTCGGCCTGTGCATCGAGTGGCAGGCTGTGCCGGTCTCCGCCGCCCTCGGCATGGCGCTCGCACCGGAGCCCGCACGCCAGCTGGCGCTCACCGGCGGTGACGACTATGAGCTGTGTTTCGCGGTGCCGCCGGCACGACTGGCGCCACTGCAGGCGGCGTTGCCGCCCACGCGCTGGGGCTACACCCGCATCGGCACGCTGGAGGCGCAGAGCGGCGCACGCATCGTACGCGACGGGACTGTGATGGACTTCTCGCATTCGGGGTACCAGCATTTCCGCTGAGTGCGTTCCGCGCCGCCGGCGCGCGTGGCTGCGTGGCGCGCAGGGCGCCTGAGGGGTGCATCACAGTCGCCCGCCGGGGCCGCACTTATCCTGAGGCGCCGTTTCGTCTTAAGCGCGCCATGTCAGTATCGGCTACCAAACCCGTGCCGCCCGCTAAACCCGTGGCGCGCATGCCGGACAAGATCGGCAAGTACGTCGTGATCCGCGAGGTCGGCCGCGGCAGCACCGGCGTGGTCTACCTCTCGCACGATGCGTACTACGGTCGCGACGTCGCGATCAAGGTGTACAACATGGACACCGGCGGCGACGAGGAGCGCGCGCGCATCGCGCGCAAGATGTTCCTGTCGGAGGCGCACCTGGTCGGCATGCTGCAGCACCCGCATATCCTGCCGATTTACGATGCCGGCGAGGAAAACGGCCACTGCTATATCGTCACCGAGCACGTGCATGGCGCGCGCACTTTGGCCGCCTACTGCCGGCCGGATAATCTGCTGCGCATCGATGACGCGGTGGAGATCATGTTCAAGTGCGCGAAGGCGCTGCACTATGCTCATTCGCGCGGCGTCATCCACCGCGACGTCAAGCCGTCCAACATCATGCTCACGCAGGACAGCGACGTGCGCATCATCGACTTCGGCATCGCGCTGGTCTCCGACTCGGATATCTCGCGTATCGAGGGTATCGCCGGCAGCCCTTCTTACATGTCTCCGGAGCAGGTGCAGAGTCTCGAGCTCACCAACCGCTCCGATCTGTACTCGCTGGGTGCGGTGATGTACGAACTGCTGACCGGGGCCCGGCCGTTCCGCGCCGGAAACCTGCAGAAGCTGCTGCATCAGATCGTCTACGCCACCCCGCCGCCGATCCATACGCTGCGCAAGGATGTGCCCGAGGAGATCGAGAACGTCGTGGCGCACGCGCTGCAGAAGGATCCTGACAAGCGCTGCAAGAGTGGGCTCGATTTCGCGGCCGAGCTGACGCGCGTCCACCAGCGGCTGCGCGAGGACAACTCGCGCATCGACCGCCAGGAGCAGTTCGGCGTGCTGCGGCGGCTGAAGTTCTTCCACGAGTTCTCCCACGCCGAGATCTGGGAGGTGCTGCGCGCCAGCAGCTGGCAGGACTACGCGGCCGGGGAGGAGATCGTCAAGGAAGGCGAGATGGACGATCGCTTCTACATCCTGGTGACCGGCGGGTGCGCGGTGGAGCGCCACGGGCAACGCATCGGCGTGCTCGACACTGGCGACTGTTTCGGCGAGGCGAGCTACGTGCCGGGCGCGAAGCGTACGGCGACCATCCGTGCCGCCAACGCGGTCACCGTCCTCAAGGTAAGCTCGACGCTCCTCGAGCAGGTATCCGCCTCCTGCCAGCTGCGTTTCAACCGCGTCTTCCTCAGCTCGCTCATCGCCCGCCTGCAAAGCGCCGAACGCGCACCACCCGCCGCCTGAGCCGCGGCGCGCCTTGCGCTGCCCCGGGGCCGCTCCTACGCTTGCGCCCGTGCAGGCACTGCTAATCGAGGACGACATCGAGGCGGCGCGCATCCTGGTGAAGGGTCTGCGCGAGAGCGGCTACCAGGTTGAGCACGCCGCCGACGGCGCCAGCGGTCGGAGCCTGGCGTGCGAGCAGCGGTACGACATCGTCATCACCGATCGTATGCTGCCGCAGGTCGACGGACTCGCCATTATCGAGGCCATGCGCGGGCGCGGCGTCACCACCCCGGTGCTGGTGCTCTCGGCGCTCGGCGGCGTCGACGATCGCGTGCGCGGCTTGAAGGCGGGCGGGGACGACTACCTCACCAAGCCGTTCGCCTTTGCGGAGCTGCTGGCGCGGATGGAGGCGCTGCTGCGCCGCCAGGCGCAGGCGCATTCGACCACGCGGCTGCGGGTCGAAGACCTGGAGTTTGATCTCTTGGCGCGGCGGGTCACCCGCGGCGGCCGCGAGCTGGAGCTCACCGCACGCGAACTCAAGCTGCTCGAGTTCCTCATGCGTCGGGCTGGACAGGTGGTGACCCGCACCATGCTGCTCGAGGGCGTCTGGGACCTGCACTTTGATCCGCAGAGCAATCTCATCGACGTGCACATCAGCCGACTGCGCCAGGCGGTCGACCGCGGCACCGACCAGCCGCTCATCCATACGGTGCGCGGCACGGGCTACGTGCTGCGGCGCGAGGGCTGAGTGCGCCTCAACCTGTTCCACACCACCGCCTTCCGCCTCTCCGCCGGCTACACGCTGCTGCTCACCCTGGCGGTGGGCGTAACCCTCGGCAGCGCCTACCTGCTCACCGGGCGCTTGGTGACCGCCGAGGTCGACCTGATCATCGACACCGAACTGAAGAGCCTCGAGGATAAATTCGCGCGCGGCGGAATTGCGGGACTCACCGAGGAGATCAACCTGCGTGCCGACAGTTGGGGCCGCATCGGCGCGGTGTACCTGCTCGCCGATCCGGCCTTCGAGCGTCTCGCCGGGAACGTCACCGAGTGGCCCTTCGAGGGGCTGCCGAGCGAGCGTTACCCCGAATTCGAGATCGAGACCATCGAGCCGGGGCGTCGCGCCCTGCACCCGGTGCGGGCCGCACTGCGACGTCTGCCGGGCGGCGACCTGCTATTGGTCGGCACCGACATATCGCAGGGGCGGGGGTTTGCGGAGCAGTTCCGCATCGCCACCCTGTGGGGCGTGGGGCTGTCGACGCTCGCCGCAGCGCTGGCCGGCTTCTGGTTCAGCTTCCGCCTGGCGCGGCGCGTCGGTGAGGTCGCCGAGACCTGCCAGCGCATCATGGCCGGCGAGGCGGGGCGGCGGCTGCCGCTGGCGGGCGCGCGCGACGAATTTGACGCACTCGCCGGGGCGGTCAACGGGGTGCTCGACCGCCTGGAGGAGCAGGCGCGCACGCTGCGCGCCACCTTCGACAGCGCGGCGCACGATCTGCGCGCGCCCTTGCACCGGCTGCGCACCCGTCTCGAGGCACTGCTGCGCGCCAGCCCGGCGCTCGAGCCGCCGCTGCACGAGTCGCTCGAGGCCGGCTTACGCGAGATCGAGCATCTGCAGCGCACCCTGGCCACGCTGCTGCAGATTGCTCTCGCCGAGTCCGGCGCCGCGCCGGCCGCGGCCGCCGCGGTGGACCTGGCGCAGCTCACCGCCGAACTCGCCGAGCTGTTCGAGCCGGTCGCCGCCACGCGTGGCCTGACACTGGCGAGCGAGCTGCAGGGGCCGGCGGTGGTGCAGGGCAACCGTCAGCTGCTCGCCCAGTTACTCACCAACCTTATCGAGAACGGTCTGAAGTACGTGCCATCCGGCGGGCGCATCGAGCTCGCCGTCCGCTCACTCGCCGGCGCGGTGCGGCTGAGCGTCAGCGACAACGGACCCGGGATCGACCCGGCCAACCGCGCTCGTGCAGGGCAGCCCTTCGTGCGCTTTGGCGCCGCCGCGGCCGAGGAGGGCAGCGGCCTGGGCCTGAGTCTCGTGGCGGCGATCGTGCGTCTGCATCGGGGGCGGCTCGAGCTGCAGGGCAATGATCCCGGGCTGCGCGTGCTGGTGGAGTTGCCCGCGTCGGCCTAGGGATGAGCGGGCCGCCGGGCGGCGTGACACTGCTTGAGGAATTGGACCCGGGCGGCCCCGGTGAGATGGCGTGCATCCGCCTCGCGGTGACAGATGCGTGTTCCGCGCTTGACCGGGGTCGCGATCGGTGTGGCCTGCAGCGGCCCGGCGACCAGGCCGCACAGCGCGAGCCACATCAGCCATTTTTTCCAGCGCCGCATGCTTCGCTCCTGCGCCGCGCGGCGTTTGGGGGCGACGGCTGCGGCAGGGCAGACCTTAGAAGGGCGGGGGCCGTGCCCGCAACGGCCGGGGGATTAAGAAATCGTCATCCGCGCGGCGCGCCCGCGGGCTGCTTGTCTCGCTCGATACGGGCGTAGGCGGAATGATTGTGGATCGATTCGAAATTCTCCGCTTCGACGCAGTACGCGGCGACGCGTTCGTCGCGGTTGAGGCGCGTGGCCACGTCGCGCACCACGTCTTCGACGAACTTCGGGTTCTCATAGGCGCGCTCGGTGACGTATTTCTCGTCGGGACGCTTGAGGATGCCGTACAGCTCGCACGAGGCCTCGCCCTCGGCGATGTCGATCAGCTCTTCGATCCACATGTGGCTGCGCAGCCGCACGCGGATGCTGACCTGGGAGCGCTGGTTATGCGCGCCATAGGCGGAGATCTTCTTTGAGCACGGGCACAGGCTGGTCACCGGCACGCGCACCTGGACCCACAGCTGGGTCTCCCCCTGGTGGTGCTCGCCGATCAGCATCGCCTGGTAATCCATCAGGCTCTCGACGCCCGACACCGGGGCGCGTTTCATCACGAAGAAGGGGAAACTCATCTCGATGTGGCCGGTATCAGCCTCGAGCCGCTCGGTAACGGTGCGCAACATGGCGCGGAAGGACTCCACGGAGATCTCGCGCTCGGCGTGCAGTATTTCCACGAAGCGCGACATGTGCGTGCCCTTGAAGTTATGCGGCAGGCTCACGTACATGTTGAATTTGGCGATCGTGTGCTGCTCGCCGGAGGAGCGGTCCTTGACCCGCACCGGGTGCGCGATGTCCTTGATGCCGACACGGTTGATCGGCAACTGCCGGGTGTCGGCCCGCGCCTGCACGTCCTCGACCTCGGCGAGGGGTACGCGCGCAACCTTGGCGGCCAGTGAGGGCGGGTTCATGGCGGCAAGCCTACCGGAAAAGGGCACCCTGCCGTATGTGCCCGCCACGGGCCGGCGGGTTCGTGCGCGCCTATGGAAATAAGTCGCCTGGGCCGCGCGCGGCGCAGCCGTTCCCGCGCCCTAGCCCGTCGCCGAACGCATCCGCTCGGGCGACTGCAGCAGCCACCAACGCTCGATGCTGGCGGCGAGTGAGGCGGCATCCAGCCCCGCAGCCGCGAGGCAGCTCTCGCGCGAACCGTGCTCGATGAAGCGGTCCGGGATGCCCAGCTGCAGCAGCGGCAGCTGGACGCCCTCGGCGACCAGCAGCTCCTCCACGCCCGAACCGGCCCCCCCTTGGGTCGCGTTCTCCTCGATGGTGACGAAGGCGCGGTGCTGCGCGGCCAGCTTCAGCAGCAGCGCCTCATCCAGCGGCTTGACGAAGCGCATGTTGACGAGGGTGGCATCAAGACGCTCGGCGATCGGCTGGGCCGCCGGCAGCAGCGCGCCGAATACCAGCAGTGCCAGGCCGCTCTTGCCCTCGCGGCGCATTTGCGCGGTGCCGAGCGGCAGCGCACTCATCGCCTTCATCACGCTCACGCCCGGACCGCAACCGCGCGGGTAGCGCACCGCCGCCGGCCCGGGCAGGGTGGTCGCCGTGAAGAGCATCTGCCGGCATTCGTTCTCGTCCGCCGGCGCCATGACGGTCAGGTTGGGGATGCAGCGCAGGTAGGAAAGATCGTAACTCCCCTGGTGCGTGGCCCCGTCGCTGCCGACCAGCCCGGCGCGGTCGATTGCAAAGACCACCGGCAGGTTCTGCAGCGCAACGTCATGGATCAGCTGATCGTAGGCGCGCTGCAGGAAGGTCGAATAGATGGCCACCACCGGCTTGAGGCCTTCCGTGGCGAGCCCGGCCGCGAAGGTGACCGCGTGCTGCTCGGCGATGGCGACGTCGAAGTAGCGCTGCGGAAAGCGCCGCGAGAATTCCACCAGGCCTGAGCCTTCGCGCATCGCAGGCGTGATGCCGATCACCCGCGAGTCGACCTCCGCCATGTCGCACAGCCACTCGCCGAACACCTGCGAATAGGTCGGACCGCTCGCCTTCTCCTTGTAGATCGTGCCGCTGGCCGGGTCGAACGGTCCGGGGCCGTGCCACTTGATGGGATCGGCCTCGGCCGGGGCGTAGCCCTTGCCCTTGCGCGTCACCACGTGCAGGAACTGCGGTCCGCGCAGCTTTTTCAGGTTGCGCAGCGTGCTCACCAGCGCCCGCACGTCGTGCCCGTCCATCGGTCCGATGTAGTTGAAGCCCATCTCCTCGAACAGGGTGCCCGGCAGCACCATGCCCTTGAGATGCTCCTCCGAACGTCGCGCCAGCTCCCATACCGTGGGCATCTGGCGCAGCACCTTCTTGCCGCCCTCGCGCAAGTGGGCGTAGACCCGTCCGGACAGAGCACGCGCGAAGTGATTCGAGAGTGCGCCGACGTTCTCCGAGATGGACATGTCGTTGTCGTTGAGCACGACCAGCAGGTCGGCCGGCAGCGAGCCGGCGTGATTCAAGGCCTCGAAGGCCATGCCGGCGGTCAGCGCGCCGTCGCCGATCACGGCCACCACCCGCCGCTCGGCGTGCAGCTGCCGCGCCGCGACCGCCATGCCCAGGGCAGCGCTGATCGAGGTACTCGAGTGCCCGACGCCGAAGGTGTCGTACTCGCTCTCGGCGCGGCTCGGGAAGGGCGCAAGCCCGGCGTCCTGCTTGATGGTATGCAGCCGGTCCCGTCGGCCGGTGAGCACCTTATGCGGGTAGGCCTGGTGGCCCACGTCCCATACCAGTCGGTCCTGGGGAGTGTCGTACACGTAGTGCAGCGCGATGGTCAGCTCCACCGTGCCGAGCCCGGCGGCAAAGTGGCCGCCGCGGGTGCTCACGCTCTGGATCAGGAATTCACGCAGCTCATGCGCCACCGCCGGCAGCTGGGTGACGGGGAGGCGTCGCAGCGCGGCAGGGGAGTCGATCGCGCTCAGGAGCGGGTAGGGGTCGGGCGCGCTGGCCATGTCGCCGGTCAGTTTACACGGCTCGTCGGCCGCACCGAGCCGCGGCCGTGTACCCGCTTCAGCTGGTCCGGTTGACGATGTAATCGGCCAGCCGGGCGAGGTCCGCACCGCGCGTTCCGAGCGGCGCCAGCGCCTCGATCGCCGCATCGCGCAGCTCGCGTGCCCGGCGGCGGGCACCCACCAGTCCGGCGGTGCTTGGGTAGGTCGGCTTGGCGTGCGCGGCGTCGGCGCCGGTGGTCTTGCCCAGCAGCGCCGGATCACCCTCGACATCGAGGATGTCGTCCTGGATCTGGAAGGCGAGGCCGATCTCCGCGCCGAAGCGGGCCAGGGCAGCAAGCTCCGCTCCGCCTTCGAGCCCCCCGGCCAGGGCCCCGAGCCGCACGCTGCACTCGATGAGTGCTCCGGTCTTGCGCCGGTGCATGTCCTCGATGTCCGCCACCGCGAGGGTGTGGCCCGCCGCGGCCAGATCGATCGCCTGCCCGCCGGCCATGCCCCCCGTGCCGGTGGCCCGCGCCAGCACGCGGATCATGTCCAGCCGGGTCGCCGCAGAGCCCCCGGCGAGAGGCGCGTGCGCGAGCACCGCGAACGCCAGCGCCTGCAGGGCATCGCCGACCAGCACGGCGATCCCTTCGTCGAATGCGCGATGACAGGTCGGGCGCCCGCGTCGCAGGTCGTCATCGTCCATCGCCGGCAGGTCGTCGTGGACCAGACTGTAGACGTGGATCAGCTCGACCGCCGCGGCCGGCGCGTCGAGCCGCTCGGGCGGCGCCCCCAAAGACTCGCCGGTGAGGTACACCAGCGTCGGTCGCAGGCGCTTGCCCGCCCCGAGCACGCTGTAGCGCATCGCCTCCCGCAGCCGCGCGGTGCCCGGGTCGGGCAGCGTGAGCGCCTCATCGAGCACGCGCTCGATGCGCGCCTGGCAGCGCTCGATGCGGGCGGCAAAGGGTGCCGCACCGCCCTCGGCCCCTGAGCTCACGTGTCAGCCGCGCCTGTGCTCTCCTCGCCACTGCCGCTGAAGGGCTGCACCACGTGCTCCCCGCCGCGCTTGAGCAGGATCTCGACCTTCTGCTGCGCGGCTGAAAGCGAGGCCTGGCACTGGCGAGTAAGCGCGACGCCGCGCTCAAAGAGCGCGAGCGCTTCCTCGAGCGGCAGATCGCCGTGCTCGAGGCGCTCGACCAGGCCCTCGAGCTCGCGCAGGGCCTGCTCGAAGTCAGCGGTGGGTGGGTTGCTCGGAGCGGAATTCATGGTCATGCATTTCGCGGGTGGGCGCGGCGCGGCGCCACGTTATACAGCGCCCCCGCGCAGGGTCAACGCGGTTGACGCGTCATAATCGCGGGCATAGAGTCCCCCGCCTGTGCAGTTAGACCCAGTCTAAGTGAGGAATCATGAATCTGAAAGGCAGCCGGACCGAGCAGAACCTGAAGGAGGCCTTCGCCGGGGAGTCTCAGGCGAATCGCCGCTACCTCTATTTCGCTCAGAAGGCGGACGTCGAGGGGTTCAACGACGTATCGGCGGTGTTCCGCTCCACGGCGGAGGGCGAGACCGGGCACGCGCACGGGCACCTCGAGTACCTCGAGGCGGTGGGCGATCCGGCCACGGGACTGCCGATCGGCGAGACGCGCAACAACCTGAAGGCCGCGATCGCCGGCGAGACGCACGAGTACACCGACATGTACCCCGGAATGGCGAAGGCGGCACGCGAAGAGGGCTTCGCGGAGATCGCCGACTGGTTTGAGACGCTCGCCAAGGCCGAGCGTTCGCACGCCAACCGCTTCCAGAAGGCCCTCGACAACATCTGAGGCCGTCGACTCGGCGCGCCGATCGCCCGGCGCGCCAGCGCTTCGGAGTTTCCGATGAGCACACTGCCACCGCGCCCCGGTGCGCCCGCGGCGCGCGAGGGCAGCCTCGAGGCGCCCACGCGTCATCCGTTGCGCTGGCGCGAGGAATCCTTCTACGACCGCGGCGCGCTCGACAAGGAGCTCGAGCGGGTCTTCGACATCTGTCACGGCTGCCGGCGCTGCTTCGCGCTCTGCAATGCCTTCCCGCTGCTGTTCGATGCGGTCGATGCGACCAGCGAGGGCGAGGTAGCGGCCGTCGACAAACGTGTCTACTGGCAGGTCGTGGACCACTGCTACCTGTGCGACATGTGCTTCATGACGAAGTGTCCGTACGTGCCGCCGCATCCGTGGAACGTGGATTTCCCGCACCTGATGCTGAGGGCCAAGGCAGTTCGCACCCGCGAGCAGGGACTTAGCTGGCGCGAGCGCGCGCTGGCGGCGACCGATACGGTGGGTGCGATCGCCGGCATCCCGGTCATCGCCCCGCTGGTAAACGCAGTCAATCACTCGCGCCCCGGTCGTGCGCTTCTCGCGGCCACCCTCGGCGTGGACCCGACGGCGCCCATACCGCACTACCACGCCCGTAGCGCCCGTAGGCGTCTGCGCCGCCTCGGCACCGCCGTCGTCGAGTCAGGGCCGGGCGCGCGTGCCACCGCGACCACCACCGGACGGGTCGCGCTCTTTACCACCTGTTACGGCAATCGTAACGAGCCCGGGCTGGATGAGGACCTGGCGACGGTCCTCGAGCACAACGGGATCGAAGTGCGGCTGTTGAGCCGGGAGCGCTGCTGCGGCATGCCACGACTGGAGCTCGGGGATCTCGCGGCCGTGGCAAGCCTCAAGGAGGAGAACCTGCCGGTGCTGCTCGCCGCGGTGCGCGCCGGCTTCGATCTGCTCGCCCCGATCCCCTCGTGCGTGCTCATGTTCAAGCAGGAGCTGCCGCTGCTCTTTCCGGAGGACGCAGCCGTCCAGGAGGTAGCGAGCCGCATCTTCGACCCGTTCGAGTACCTGATGCGCCGCCACGAGGCGGGCCTGCTGCGTACCGACTTCAGCACCCCGCTCGGTAAGGTGAGCTATCACGTTCCGTGCCATCTGCGCGTGCAGAACCTCGGCCTGAAGACGCGGGATCTGCTGCGGCTGATCCCTGGCACGACCGTGGAGGTGATCGAGCGCTGCTCGGGACACAACGGCACCTACGGGGTGAAGCGCGAGTTCCGTGCCGCCTCGGTGAAGATCGGCGCCCCGGTCGTGCAGCGGGTGCAGGCCGCCGGCGCGGACCATTACAGCAGTGATTGCCCGATGGCCGGGGAGCAGATCGCGAGCGGCCTCAAGCCGCCGCGCCCCGCCGAGCATCCGCTGCGCCTGCTGCGGCGCGCGTACGGTATTTGAGATGCGCCCGCTCAGCCGCGAAGACCTCATGTCCCTCGAGGAGTACGCGCAGGCGCGCCCGCAGTTTAGGGCCCGCGTGCTGCAGCACAAGAGCGAGCGTCAGCTCGCCGTCGGCCCGCACGCCACCTGGTTGTTCGAGGACCGCCTGACGGTGCAGTACCAGATCCAGGAGATGCTGCGTACCGAGCGCATCTTCGAAGCGGAGGGTATCGCCGCGGAGCTCGCCGCCTACAACCCGCTGATCCCCGATGGCAGTAACTGGAAGGTGACGTTGCTGCTGGAGTACGAGCCGGCGGCCCGGCCCGCCGCGCTCGCGCAGTTAAGGGGTGTGGAGCAGCGCTGCTGGATGCAGGTCGCCGGGCACACGCGCGTCTTCGCCGTCGCCGACGAGGATCTATCGCGCGAGAACAGCGCCAAGACCTCCGCGGTGCACTTCCTGCGCTTCGAGCTCGACGCGGCGATGATCGAGAGCCTGCGGGGCGGTGCGGTCCTCGGCGCCGGCATCGACCACCCCCAGTACCGTCACGAGGTCCTGGCGCCGGACGCACTGCGCCGCGCGCTCTGCGCCGATCTTGACTGAGCGGCGCGGCGGCGCGGCGCGCCTGCTAAGATCCGCGCCCGTGCCCGGACGATCGCCAAGGAAGCTGCCCGCGCGCGGATGAGCCAGTCCTATACCGCCTCTGATATCGAGGTCCTGAGTGGCCTCGAGCCCGTGCGGCGCCGCCCGGGCATGTACACCCACACTTCCCGGCCCAATCACCTCGCCCACGAGGTCATCGACAACAGTGTCGATGAGGCGATCGCCGGCTACTGCAAGCAGATCGACGTGGTGCTGCACAAGGACGGGTCCCTCGAGGTGGCCGATGATGGGCGCGGCATGCCGGTCGACATACACCCCAAGGAGAAAATCAGCGGCGCGGAGCTGATCCTCACCCGCCTGCATGCCGGCGGAAAGTTTTCCGACAAGACCTACAAGTTCTCCGGCGGCCTGCACGGCGTCGGGGTGTCGGTGGTGAATGCCCTGTCCAAGCACCTCGAGTGCTGGATCAAGCGCGGCGGCCGCGAGTACAACATCAGCTTCAAGGATGGCAAGGTGGCCTCCAAGCTGGAGGAGATCGGCACCGTCGGTCAGCGTAACACCGGTACCACGCTGCGCTTCTGGCCGGACCCCGCCTTCTTTGATTCCGACAAGTTCTCCGTCCCGCAGCTCAAGCACACCCTGAAAGCGAAGGCGGTGTTGTGCCCGAGACTGAAGGTCACGTTCCGCAACGAGGCGAGCGGGGAGAAAGACGAGTGGTTCTACACCGGCGACCTCGGCGCCTACCTGGTCGAGGAGCTCGGCAAGCTCGAGCGCATCCCGGCCGAGCCGATCACCGGCACGCGCAGCGGTGAGGACGATGCGGTCGAGTACGCGCTGTGCTGGGCCCCGGAAGCCGAGAGCGCGCTCGGTGAGAGCTATGTGAACCTCATCCCGACGCCCGAGGGCGGCACGCACGTCAACGGCCTGCGCGCCGGGGTCGCACAGGCGGTGCGCGAGTTCTGCGAGTTCCGCAACCTCGTGCCGCGCGGCATCAAGCTGACGCCCGAGGACGTGTGGGACAAGGCGAACTACGTGCTGTCGGTGAAGATCCACGAGCCGCAGTTCGCCGGGCAGATGAAGGAGCGCCTCGGCAGCCGCGATGCGGCCGCTCTGGTGGAGGGGTTCACGCGCGACTCGATGGCGCTGTGGCTCAACCGTCACCCGGATGCCGGCGAGCGCATCGCTCAGTTCGCGATCGCCAACGCCCAGGAGCGCGCCAAAGCGGCACAGCGGGTCGTGCGCAAGCGCCTTACCACCGGCCCGGCGCTGCCGGGCAAGCTCGCCGACTGCGCCAGCCAGGATCCCAAACGCTCCGAGCTGTTCCTGGTCGAGGGGGACTCGGCCGGCGGGTCGGCCAAGCAGGCGCGCGATAAGGACTTCCAGGCGATCATGCCGCTGCGCGGCAAGATCCTGAATACGTGGGAGCTCGATCCGGGCGAGATCGCCGGCAGCCAGGAGGTGCACGACATCAGTGTCGCGCTCGGCATCGAGCCGGGCTCAGCGGATCTTTCGCAACTGCGCTACCACAAGGTGTGCATCCTGGCGGATGCGGACTCTGACGGGCAGCACATCGCGACGCTCCTGTGCGCGCTGTTCCTGCGCCATTTCCGTCCGCTGGTGGCGCACGGCCACGTGCACGTCGCCATGCCGCCGCTCTACCGCGTCGATGCCGGCAAGCAGGTGCTCTATGCCCTGGACGACGCCGAACGTGACCAGCTGCTCAAGCGCATCGAGAAGGAGAGCCCGCGCACCCGGCCTACCGTCACCCGCTTCAAGGGCCTGGGGGAGATGAATCCGCTGCAGCTGCGCGAGACCACCATCGACCCGCGCACCCGGCGCCTGGTGCAGCTCACCATCGACGGCAAGGACAATACCGACCAGCTGATGGACATGCTGCTCGCTAAGAAGCGCGCCGCCGACCGGCGCGAGTGGCTCGAGGCGAAGGGTAACCTCGCGGAAGTGCAGGTCTAGGATGGCCGGGGAGAGTCAGGAGCTGAACTTCGAGGGGATCGAGCGACAGCCGCTGCGCGCCTTCACCGAGAAGGCCTACCTCGATTACTCGATGTACGTCATCCTCGACCGCGCCCTGCCGGCCCTCGGCGACGGGCTGAAGCCGGTCCAGCGGCGCATCGTCTACGCGATGAGCGAGCTCGGATTGTCGGCCGTCGCCAAGCACAAGAAATCCGCGCGCACCGTCGGCGATGTGATCGGCAAGTTCCACCCCCATGGCGACACCGCGTGCTACGAGGCGATGGTGCTCATGGCGCAGGCTTTCGCCTACCGCTATCCGCTCGTGGACGGGCAGGGCAACTGGGGCTCACAGGATGACCCGAAGTCCTTCGCCGCGATGCGCTACACCGAGGCGAAGCTCACCCGCTATGCCGATCTGCTGCTCGGGGAGCTCTCGGACGGTACGGTCGACTGGGCGCCGAATTTCGACGGCACGCTGGAGGAGCCGGTGATCCTGCCGGCGCGGCTGCCGAACCTGCTGCTCAATGGCACGCAGGGCATCGCGGTCGGCATGGCCACAGACATCCCGCCGCACAACCTGCGCGAGGTAGCCGCCGCCTGCATCCACCTGCTCGACGAGCCGGACGCCACGACCGCGGCGCTGATGAGGCACGTCAAGGGCCCGGACCTGCCCACCGGCGCCGAGATCATCTCCCCGCGCGCCGACCTCAAGGAGTTCTACGAGAAGGGCGTCGGCACCTTCAAGGCGCGCGCCACCTGGGAGATCGAGGACGGCAGCATCGTCGTCACCGCCTTTCCTTACCAGGTGTCGCCGGCGCGCGTCCAGGAGCAGATCGCCGAGCAGATCCGCGCCAAGAAGCTGCCGATGGTCGAGGATCTGCGCGATGAGTCGGACCACGAGAATCCGACGCGGCTGGTCATCGTGCCGCGCTCCAACCGCGTGGACCTGAGCGAGGTGATGAACCACCTGTTCGCCACCACCGACCTGGAGCGCAACTACCGCGTCAATCTCAACATCATCGCGCTCGACGGCCGCCCGCGGGTGATGGGCCTGAAGCAGATCCTGAGCGAGTGGCTCGAGTTCCGCACTGCGACCGTCACGCGGCGTCTGCAGCACCGGCTCGAGAAGGTGAACCGTCGGCTGCACATCCTCGATGGCCTGCTGGTCGCGTTCCTGAACCTCGATGAGGTGATCCGCATCATCCGTCGCGAGGAGGAGCCGAAGCCGGTGCTGATGAAGCGCTTCAAGCTCTCGGACGCACAGACCGAGGAGATCCTGAACACGCGCCTGCGCCACCTCGCCAAGCTCGCGGAGATGAAGATCCGCGAGGAGCAGAAGTCCCTCGCCACGGAACGCGCCGAGCTCGAGGCGCTGCTCAAGAGCAAGGTGCGGCTGCGCAAGCTCATCGCCACCGAGATCCGCGCCGACGCGGAGCAGTACGGCGACGAGCGCCGCACCCGTATCATCGAGCGCGAGGCGGCCCAGGCGATCGATGAGACGACGCTCATTCCCAATGAGCCGGTCACGGTTGTGCTGTCGACCGGCGGCTGGGTGCGCTCAGCCAAGGGGCACGACATCGAGCCGAGCGCACTCTCTTATAAAGGAGGGGATGCCTTCCAGGCCCTGGCGCGCGGGCGGAGCCTGCAGTCTGCAGTGTTCATCGACAGCAGCGGTCGCACGTACTCGCTCCCGGCCCACTCCCTGCCCTCGGCGCGCGGCCACGGCGAACCGCTCTCGGGGCGCCTCGATCCTCCCGACGGCGCCAAGTTCGCCGGGGTCATGATCGGGGAGCCGGAGGACCTGTGGCTGCTCGCCACGGACGCCGGCTACGGCTTCACCGCTCGCCTCAAGGAGCTGCTCACGGATCGTCGCGCGGGCAAGACCGTGCTCAGCGTGCCGGAGAACGCGCACGTGCTGCCACCGGCGCCGGTGCCGCCAGGCGAGGCGCTGGTCTGCGCGGTTTCGAGCGAGGGGAAGCTGCTCGCCTTCGCGGTGAGCGAAGTTCCGGAGATGCCGCGGGGCAAGGGCAACAAGCTCTACGACATTCCGGGCAAGAAGGCCGCCGCGCGCACCGAGCTGATGACTGCGGTCACCGTCGTGCCGGCGGGGGCGAGCCTCGTGCTCTGGTCGGGTAGCCAGGAGAAGGTGCTGAGCTGGAAGGAGCTGCAGGAGTGGCGCGGCGAGCGCGCCCAGCGCGGGGCGGTGCTCAAACGTGGCTGGCCGCGGCGCATCGAGCGGCTGAGCGCGCGGCTGCCCGCCGCTGCGGCCTAGCGGGCGCTCAGCACCACCGCTTCGGGCTGGTTGACGAAGTAGCCCTGGATGTACTGCACGCCGATCTGCCACAGCACGGCCATCGTATTCGCATCCTCGACGCGTTCGGCCACAGTCTGGATGCGCAGCTTGCCCGCCGCCTCGACCAACAGCCGCACCCGCTGCTGCAGCTGCGGGTCGCCGGTCAGACCTTGCACCAGCGTGCCGTGGATCTTCACGAAGTCGAGCGGCATCGTCTCCAGCAGCGCACCACTGTTGCGCCCGCCACCGAAACCCTCGAGCGCACAGCGGAACTTGCGCCGTCGCAGCTCGGTCGCCAGGTTCTTCACCTCGCCGATGTGGGCCGCCCCGGTCTCCTCGGTGACCTGGAAGCACAGGCGACGCGGCTCGGCGCGGCTGCTCTTCAGATGGTTGTCGAGCCAATCGATGAACGAGTCGTCGCGCGCCGTGTCGCGTGACAGCCGCACGAAGAGGCACTCCGGCTTCTTTTGCGCAGCGTAGGAGAGGGAGGCACCGACCACCCAGCGGTCGATGTTTTTCATCAGGTCATTGCGCGCCGCGGCGGCCATGAACTCGGAGGGCAGCACCTCGCGGCCCTGCGGGTCAATCATGCGCACCAGCACGTCGAACATGCCGGGGTCGTCGCCCTGCAGGCTGGCGATCGGCTGCTGCACCAGGCGGAAGCGGTTTTCCATCAGTGCGGCTTTGATGTGCTTGACCCACACTGCGTCGTAGGACATGACGCGGCTGTCGTTGTCGGCGCGGGTGGAGCCAACGCTCTGGTTGCCGCCTCGGCTCGCACCCTTGCGCGCGCTCTCCAGCGCGTCGGCCAGCACCGCATCGAGCTGCGGCTCGGCTGGCGGGATTACCGACAGGCCGATCGTGCAGGTGACCGAGACCGTCTTGTCGTTGATGCGCATGGCGTGTCGCTGCACCCGCGACAGCAGACGCTCGCTCCAGGCATTGATGTCCTGCTCGTTGCCGCGCTCGAGCAGCGCGAGCAGGCGAGTGCCGCCGAAACGTCCGACCAGCTCCTTGGGATGCAGCGACTCCTTGAGCAGCCGCGCGACCTCATCCAGCACTTCCTCGCTGGCGCTGGCGCCGACTTCGCGCTCCAGGGTGGCAAACTTGTCGATGCGCAACAGCGCCGCGCAGCGCATGCCACCCGGGGACGGCTTGGCGAGGCGCTCCGCGAGTGCGCGCAGCAACTCCGCGCGCTGCAGCAGCGCGCCGGGCTCGGCGCGGGCGGTGAGCGCGGCGGCGGCCGCCGCCAGCTGCTCGCGCGGGCGTGACGGCACCACCAGTCGCACGCACGGCTCGCCCTCGTGCTCGCCTAGGGCGAGAGTGATCCCCAGCGGCAGCACGGTGCCATCGGACAGCAGGGCATTAGCGCGCAACGCGTGATCGCTCCAGCGTCCCTGCTGACAGGCAGCCAGGGCGCCGCGCAATGCCGCGTGCGTCGACTCATCGAACAGGTCCATGACCGGCTGCCCGACCACCCCCTCCACCAGTCCGTACAGCTCGTGCCAGGCGGGGTTGGCCTCGATAACGATGCCCTCCTGCACCTGGGCGATGGCATCGTTGGAGCGCTGCAGCACCGTCTCGAGCTGGCTACGGGCCACATTGGCGGTCTTGAGTGTGGCCTCGAGGGCACGCGCGGTGCGATAGGCCTGCAGCTCGCGCTGCACGACGGCCTGCAGCCGCTGCGGCTGTGCCAGGGTCACCACGTCGTGCGCGCCGCGCAGCATCGCGTCCGCCATCTGCGCCTCATCGAGGGGGGCGGCGGCGAGCACCAGCAGCGGCACCCCCGGCGCGAGCTTGTCACGCAGGCGCACCGCCGCCTCGAGCTCATCGGGCATGGGCGCGGACTGGAGCAGCATCTGGGGATTGAGCTGCGTCAGCGCATCGCCCAGATCGCGCAGCGCCGGCAGCCAGGTGCAGTGCACCGGTTGTCCGGCCCGGCGCAGAGTACTGTTGATGGCCTCGACCGCGTCCCGTGCGGTACTGAGCACGATGAGCGGTACGGCCGTCGCCTCGGTCACACATCCTCCACGATGCGTTACCTGAGTTAACCGATTCTAGCACCCGCCCTGTGGCGCGCTTCGTGAGCGACCTCGCGGTCTGGGTGCGCAACATCGCGCGCGGTAGCGCAACATTGCAGCCTCAGGCCAGCGGTTTCCCGCGCGCCCCGCACCGGTCGGGGCGGCGTGAACTGGCGGGGGTAGGGCGATGCCGCTATGATACGCGGCCTTTTTGGCCCGCTACCGCAGGCCCTGCAGCGCGAGAGACACATGGCCAGCTATACCACCAGCGAGATCCGCGGCGGTCTGAAGGTACTGCTCGACGGCGATCCGTACACGGTAATCGAGAACGAGTTCGTCAAGCCGGGCAAGGGCCAGGCTTTCAACCGCATCAAGGTGCGCAATCTCAAGACCGGCCGCACCATCGAGCGCACCTTCCGCTCCGGCGAATCGCTCGAGGCTGCGGACGTGGTCGACACCGAGATGCAGTACCTCTACCAGGACGGTGACTTCTGGCACTTCATGGTGCCGGAGAACTTCGAGCAGTACACGGCCGGCAAGGCTGCGGTCGGCGACAACGCGCAGTGGCTGAAGGATGGCGTGGTCTGCATCGTCACCCTGTGGAACAACGTGCCGCTGGTCGTCACCCCGCCGCCGCACATCGAACTGAAGATCATCGAGACTGACCCCGGGCTGCGCGGCGACACCGCGACCGGCGGTCAGAAGCCGGCCAAGCTCGAGACCGGCGCGGTGGTGCGGGTGCCGCTGTTCATCAATGAGGGCGAGGTCATCCGCATCGACACGCGCACCGGCGAATACATCTCGCGCGGCAAGCAGTAGCCTTCAGGCGGCCGCCGGCCGCCCCAGCCGCGCCGCACGCACCCCGTCGAGCGCATAGAGCAGTAGCGCACTCCAGATCAGCACGAAGCCGGCGAGGCGCGCGCCGCCGAAGCGTTCGTGGAAGACGAGTACACCGGCAATGAGCTGCAGACTCGGGCCGATGTACTGCAGCACGCCGATGGTGGAGTAGGGCAGGGCCCGGGCCCCGTAGGCAAAGAGAAAGAGTGGCACGGCCGTGACCAGGCCGCTGCCGACCAGCACCAGCGTCACCGCCGTCCCGCCGCGCCCGAAGGCGCCGCTGCCTGAGGCGGCACACACGACGAGGTACACGAGCGCCCAGGGCAGCAGCAACAGCGTCTCGGTGGCCAGACCTGGCAGCGCATCCACGCTGATCGTCTTGCGCACCAGGCCATACAGCGAGAAGCTCAGTGCCAGCGCGCAGGCGATCCATGGTGGCCGGCCCGCCTCGATTGCCAGGTAGAGCACGGCAGCCGCGGCGAGCCCGATCGCGACCCCCTGCGTACGGTTCAGGCGCTCCCGCAGCACCACCACGCCGAGCAGCACGTTCACCAGTGGGTTGATGTAGTAGCCGAGGCTCGCCTCGACGATGTGGCCGTGGCTGACGCTCCACACGTAGATCAGCCAGTTGTTGCTGATCAGCAATGCGGTGATGGCCAGCCCGCCGAGCAGGCGCGGATGCCCGAAGATGCTGCTCACGCGCCCCAGCTCGCGCCGCAGCAGCATCCAGCCGAGGATGAATGCGCACGACCAGCAGATGCGGTGTGCGATCACCTGGGTCGCGGGCACGGCACGCAGCGGGTAGAGATAGAGCGGCAGCGCACCCCAGATGGTAAAGGCCGCCGCGCCGGCCGCGAGGCCGCGCGCGCTCAGGCGCGGCCGGCTCATCGCGCCGCGCGGGCCGACGGAATATGGCTGGCGGAGACGAAGCGCTCGGCGAGCGCCTCAACTCCGAGGGCGTCCTCGGCGTCGAAGCGGCCGCTGCGCGGGCTGTCGAGGTCCAGGACCCCGACCAGCTCGTCCGCGCACTGCAGCGGCACCACCAGCTCCGCGCGCGAGGCGCTGTCGCAGGCGATGTGGCCGGGGAAGGCGTGCACGTCGGGCACCAGCAGCGTGCGCCGCTCCGCCGCAGCGGTACCGCACACGCCTCGCCCGAGGGCAATGCGCACGCAGGCCGGCTTTCCCTGGAAGGGCCCGACGACCAGCTCCTGCCCGCGCAGGAAGTAGAAGCCCGCCCAATTGACCTCGGGCAGCGCCTCGTAAAGAAGTGCGGCCGTGTTGGCGGCGTTGGCGATGAGGTCGCGCTCGCCGGCGAGCAGCGCCCCGAGCTCGGCTGCGAGGGCGCGGTAGTCGGCGGCCTTGTCTTCAAAGGCATAGCGGCGCACGGCGTGCATGTGCCGATTGTGCCTCATCGCCGCTCGGGCTGCGCCTCAGGCCCGCGCGCTGGGGAACGCGAGTACCTCGTCGAGGTGCCGCGCGCCGCTGGCGAGGAGCAGCAGCCGGTCAAGGCCGAGCGCGACACCCGCACAGTCCGGCAGGCCGGCCTCGAGCGCCGCGAGCAGGCGCACATCCGGCTCGATCAGCGGCAGCCCGCGCCGGCGCCGTTCGGCATTGTCCGCGTCGAAACGCCGCCTTTGCTCGAGCGGGTCGGCAAGTTCATGGAAGCCGTTAGCGAGCTCGACTCCCGCCGCGTACAGTTCGAAGCGCGCCGCCGTCCCCGGCGCGGCCGGATCGAGCCGGGCGAGCGCGGCCTGGCTCGCCGGGTAACCGTAGACGAACGTCAGTCCCCCCGCACCCAGGCGCGGACCGACACGCAGCGCCATCAACAGCTCGAGATACTCGTCGCGGCTCAGCTGACCACCCTGCGGCGCTAGGCCGCGGGCGGCCTCGGCGAGCTCGGCGAGGCTTGCGCCGAGCGGATCGACACCCAGCTCGGCGCGGAAGGCCTGCTGGTAGCTGATCCGCCGTGTCGGGGCGTCGAGACGTGCGCCGAGCAGCTCGCGGACGAGCGTCTCCACTTCCTCCATCAGCCGGGGTAGCGCAAAGCCGAGGCGGTACCACTCGATGAGCGTGAACTCGGGGTTGTGCAGGGTGCCGCTCTCACCGCCGCGGACCACGCGGCACACCTGGTAGATGTCACCGCTGCCGGCGGCGAGCAGTCGCTTCATGGCGTACTCGGGCGAGGTCTGAAGGAACATTCGGCGACCGACGCCGAGCTGGACGCTGAGGGAGTGCAGGTGAACATCCGTCACGGCCGCATGCAGCAGAAGCGGCGTCTCGACCTCGAGCACGCCGCGTGCGGCAAAAAAGGTCCGCACCCGGGCCAGCGCAGCGGCGCGTGCGCGCAGCTGCTCGCTGGTGGCGCTCGGGCGCCAGTCCGCGCACGCCGTCACGGCCTGTGCCCGATGCACCGCCCGACGCGCACTTCCGCGCCGGCACCCAGGCTCGCCACCCATTCGACGCTGCCGGCGGGCAGCAGCAGGATGACCGTCGAACCCATGTTGAAGCGGCCCACCTCCGCGCCCTTGGCCAGGGTCTGCGCCGGCGGCACGGGGAGTGAGGCGCGCCGTCGCACGGTGCGCGGGGTCACGACGCCGTGCCAGAGCGTAGAGATACTGCCGACGAACAGCGCTCCCACCAGCACGAGCACGAAACTGAGCGGGCCGTCCTCAAAGAGCAGCGCCACGCGCTCGTTGCGCGCGAAGAGTCCGGGAACGCTGGCCGCGGTGGTGGCGTTGACGCTGAAGAGCTGACCCGGCACGTACCACGCGGCGCGCAGCGAGCCGGCGAGGGGCATGTGCACGCGGTGGTAGTTATAAGGGGCGAGGTAGAGCGTAGCGAAGGCCCCGTCGCGGAAGCGGCTGCACCACTGAGGCTCCGCATCGAGGAGGGCATCGAGGGTGAAGGCATGGCCCTTGGCCTGCAGCAGGCACGCACCATCCAGCCGCCCGAGCTGACTGACGCTGCCGTCGACCGGCGAGACGACCGCGTCCGGTTCGGCATCGATCGGCCGGGCGGAGTCCCGCAGTGCGCGCGTGAAGAAGTCATTGAATGTCTCGTAGCGGCGCGCCTCCGGCTCCTGCGCCTCGCTGAGGTCGGGGCGGTAATGGCGCACGAAGGCGTCGATGAGCGCATTCTTCACCAGCGGCGTCCGTACCCGCGCCAGGCGGTGCACCAGCGCCGTCAGGGCGTGTTGGGGCAGCAGATACTGGAGTGCGACGAAGGCGCGCGCGCTGGCGCTGTCCGGCCCGGTCATGAGCGGCCGCGCAGGTACGGCGCTGCGCGCTGCAGGTCGCTGGCCAGCGCGGCCACCTCGAACGGTGGGGTGAATACCGCGACGATCTGCGCCTGCCGGTCGGTGAGAAACAGCACCGCGGAGTGGTCCATCGTGTAGTCGCCGCCGGGAAGCTCGACGCGGTTCAGCGCGACGCCGAAGCGCGCGGCGAGCGCGCGCAGCGCGCTCGGCTCCCCGGTTAGCCCCTCGAAACCGGGATTGAAGGCGTGCACGTAGCGCGCCAACACCTCCGGCGTGTCGCGCTCGGGGTCGATGCTCACGAACAGTACGCGTGGCGCGGGCACATCACGCCGCCCGGCGAGCGCTGCCAGCTTGGCGAGCGTGTTGGGGCATACATCCGGACAGTGCGTAAAGCCGAAGAAAATGAGCGCCGGTGCGCCGCGCAGCTGCGCGAGCGTGAAGGCGCGTCCGCGCGTGTCGCGCAGCGTGAACGCGTCGATCGGTTTGCCGCTTGGCAGCCAGGTGCCGCTTGCCAGCTGCGGGGCGGGCCTGTCAAGTTGTCGCGCCAGCCAGAACCCGCCCGCCGCGGCCAGAAGCGCCGCGCACACCAGGAGCACGCGGACCGGTGTCGATTGCATGAGCGAATTATTTCACAGCCCCGCGCGGATCGGCGCTGCCCCCACCGTCGCGCAGCTCATCGGGCGCACCGCGCGGCGCTTGCGGCGGGCACGCGTGTTCTTCGGCCACGGCACCGACAACGCACGGGACGAGGCGGCGGCGCTGGTCCTGCATGCGCTGCAGCTGCCCCTCAACGCCGGCGCCGCCCACTATCGCCGGCGCGCGGGCGCCGCGGCGCAGCAGCGCCTGGCGCAGCTGCTGGAGCAACGCATCCGTGCGCGTGTGCCGGCGGTATATCTCACCGGCATCACCTGGTTCGCCGGTATCCCTATCAAGGTGGACCCGCGCGCCCTCATCCCGCGTTCGCCGCTCGCGGAGCTCATCGAGCGGCGTTTCGGGCCGTGGGTGGATGCCGCGCAGGTGCGGCGCGTGCTCGACGTCGGCACCGGCAGCGGCTGCATCGCGATTGCGACCGCGCGGGCGCTGCCACGCGCGCGTGTCGATGCGGTCGACGTGTCGGCCCCGGCCCTGGCGCTGGCGGCCGAGAACGTGGCGCGCCATCGCCTCAAGCGCCGCGTGCATCTGATCAAGTCGGACTATTTCCGCGCCCTGCGCGGGCGCCGCTACGATATGATCCTCGCCAACCCGCCGTACGTGGGTACGCGCGAACTGCGGGGCCTGCCGCCCGAGTATCGGCACGAGCCGCGCCTTGCGCTCGCCGCCGGGCGCAGCGGGCTCGATGCGGTGCGGGTGATCCTCGGTCAGGCGGCCCGCCATCTGCGGCCCGGCGGTGTGCTCATCGTCGAGGTGGGTAACACGCAGCACGCGGTACGACGGGCCTTCCGCCTGCCGTTCGTATGGCTCGCGTTCGAGCGGGGTGGGGGTGGGGTGTTCCTGCTGAGGCGCGAGCAGCTCGACGCACAGACACGGCGCAGGCATGTCCGGTAACAGCATCGGCAAGCTCTTCACGGTGACGACCTTCGGCGAGAGCCATGGGGCGGCGCTCGGCTGCATCGTCGATGGCTGTCCGCCTGGCCTTGCGCTCACCGAAGCCGACCTGCAGCAGGACGTCGACCGGCGCCGCAGTGGCACGTCGCAGTTCACCAGCCAGCGCCGCGAGGCCGATCGGGTGCGCATTCTGTCAGGCGTGTTCGAGGGAGTGACCACCGGCACGCCGATCGGACTGCTGATCGAAAACACCGACGCCCGTGCCCGTGACTACGAACCCATCAAGGACCGTTTCCGGCCCGGACACGCCGACTACACCTATCAAATGAAGTATGGCCGCCGCGACTACCGCGGCGGAGGCCGCGCTTCGGCGCGTGAGACCGTCATGCGAACGGCGGCCGGGGCGATCGCCCGGCGCTACCTCGCCACGCGGCTGCAGGTGCAGATCCATGGCTACCTCAGCCAGCTCGGCCCCCTCGAGCTCGAGGCGCGGGACCCCGCGGCCGCCTACCTAAATCCCTTCTTCTGCCCGGACCCGGCGCGGGTGCCTGAGCTGGAGGCGCTCATTTGGGAGCTGCGCAGCGCCGGTGACTCGATCGGCGCGCGCGTGACGGTCATCGCCACGGGCGTGCCGCCCGGGCTCGGCGAGCCCGTCTTCGACCGGCTGGATGCGGACATCGCCCACGCGCTAATGAGCATCAACGCTGTGAAGGCGGTGGAGATCGGCGCAGGGACACGCGCGGCGCGGCAGCGGGGCAGCGAACACCGCGACGAGCTCACCCCGCAGGGCTTCACGCGCAATGAGGCCGGCGGGATCCTGGGTGGCATCTCCTCTGGCCAGGACATCATCGCGCACCTGACGCTCAAGCCCACCTCTAGCATCCAGATTCCCGGTCGTACCATCGATATCTCGGGCGCGCCGAGCACGATCGTCACCACCGGACGGCACGACCCGTGCGTCGGACTGCGCGCGACACCGATCGCCGAGGCGATGCTCGCGATCGTCCTCATGGATCATTACCTGCGCCAGCGGGCGCAGAATGCCGATGTGCGCCCGGGCACGCCCGACATCACCGCGCGCCGCTAAGCGCCGCAGGCCGGCGTGAGCCCGCGGCGCATTGCGGTCGTCGGAGCGACCGGGCTGGTCGGCACCGCGCTCCTCGAGTGCCTCGCCGCCCGCGCTTTTCCGGTCGCCGAGCTGTGGCCGCTGGCGAGCAGCGGCTCGCTCGGCCGACTCGCGAGCTTCGGCGGGCGCGAGCGCGCCGTGCTCGAGTTGGAGCGCTTCGACTTCGAGCGCTGCGAGATCGCATTCTTCTGTACCCCGGGCGCGGTGGCCCGGGCCCATCTGCCCCGAGCCCAGGCCGCCCACTGTCAGGTCATCGACCTGAGCGAAGCCTCGCGCAGCGACGAGACAGTGCCGCTCCTCATCCCGGCGTTGGACGACACGACAGCCCGCGCATCGCCGCTGCGGATCGCAAGTCCCTGCGCCGCCACCCTTCAGCTCGCACACCTGCTGCATCCCCTGAGCGCCGCGTGTGGCATTGAGAGGGTCAGTGTCACTGTACTGGCGCCCGCCTCGGCGGCGGGGCGCGAAGCGGTGGAGACCCTGGCGCGTGAGTCGATCGCGGCCCTGAGTGGACGGGGCGCGGACGACGAGAACGTGACGCCGGTCGCATTCCGCTGCTCGCCGGTGGACGAGCACGCCGCAGAGGAGCCGCTGCGCGGCGCGCTGATCGCACGCGAGCTGCAGCGCGTGCTGGTACAGCCGCAACTGAGCGTGCGCGTCAGTGTCGTACGGGTGCCGGTCTTCTACGGGCAGGCCATGGAGGTCGCTCTGCGCTTGGGCAAGCCTGTCGGCGCGGCGGCCGCCCGTGACGTGTTACGCAGTGCGCCCGGAGTCGCGGTTTTGGAGCTCCCAGGTGCCGGCGGTTACCCCACGGCGGCTCACGAGGCAGCGAACCGCGACACAGTTTGTGTCGGGAGAATCCGTGAAGATCTCGCCCCGGACGCGGGACTTAACTTATGGGTGGCAGCTGACAATGTGCGCACCGGTGCAGCGAATGCCGTGGAGATCGCCGAGGCTTTGGTCCAACGGCCTATTTAAGTTATATTGCCGCCGGGCCGATGCGGGGGTCGCAACTTGCGACGCATCTGCCTGTTTTTACAAGACATTTCACCCAATGCTTCCTCTCGGGGTGCCCTGATGTTCGCCAAACGCTCCGCTCGGGCGCTGGCACTGCTGCTGGCTTTGCCGTCGGCCGCCTTTGCCTTGGGTCTTGGAGACATTCGACTCCTGTCGCCGCTCAATGCGCCCCTGGATGCGGAGATCGATCTGGTCGATGTCGCCCCCGATGAGGCCAACACGGTCCAGGTGCAGCTTGCCTCGCGCGAGACCTTCGCCCGCTACGGGCTGGACTGGCCCGGTTACCTCAGCGGCGTGCAGCTGAAGACGGTGCGGGGCGGGGATGGCCGCGAGCTCATCAAGATCCGCTCCCTGGACCCGATCTCCGAACCCTTCGTGACGCTGCTCGTCGAGGTGAACTGGTCGCGGGGCCGCCTGGTGCGCGAGTACACCATGCTGCTTGACCCGCCGGTGTACACCCCCGGTGAGTCGGCGGTGGCGAGCGCGCCGGTCGCCGCGCCGAGCACCGGCACCGGTGCCCGAGAGGGCGCGATCGCACGTCCCACGCCCGCGCCTGCGCCGGCACCTCAGCTGGCGCAGAGCGCTCCCGCCGAGAACGTCCCTGAGAGCGCCCCGCCGGTCCCGGCGCCGCCCCCGGCGCGTGCCGCGCGTGAAGCCGCGGAGGGCGCCGGCACGAGCCACACCGTCGAGCGTGGCGAAACGCTGTCGCAGATTGCGAGCGGCGTCGCGGGGGAGAAGGCGAGCTCGGCTCACACCCGTAGCTGGATGCTCGCCATCTATCAGGCGAATCCCCAGGCGTTCCGCCAGAACATGAACGTGCTGCGCAGGGGCGCGGTGCTGCGCATACCCGAGGAGTCCGCAGCCGCCGCGGTGTCCCCGGCCGAGGCCAACGCAGAGATCCGCCGGCAGTACGCCGCCTGGCGCTCGAGCACGCCCGCCCCGCAAACCGCGGCGAACGAGCCCGGACGGCTGAAGCTCGTGACGCCCTCCGAGAAGGAGCCGGTGGCCGCAAACGCCACCCCGCCGGGCCCCGCCAAGGCGCAGGGCAGCGGCACTGCCGCCACTCAGGCGCAAGAGAGCGAGTCGAAGCGCCTGCTCGAGCTTAAGAATGAGGAGCTGGCGCGCATGCAGCAGCAGGCGGCAAAGACGCCGCCCCCGGCCGCTGCCCCGCCGGCCCCCGCGGCTGCGCCGCCGCCCGCGAATGAGGCGCCGCCCGAGGCAACCCCGGCGCCGAGCGCCGAAGCGACTGCACCGCCAGAGCAGGCGCCGCCCCCGGTCGCGGAGCCGAAACCCGCGCCGCTGCCGGCCACCGCCGTAAAGCGCCCCCCGGCCGCACCCGCGCGCTCGCTCACGGATACCCTGCTCAGCCTCTGGTGGATACTCGCGCTGCTCGCGCTCGCCGTGGTCGGTGTGCTCGTCGCGCGCGTGCTGCGCGCACGGCGCACCAGTGAGTTCGATGATTCGCTCGGCCGGCTCGCGGCCACCGGCGCCGACTCCGATATCTCGATGAGCGCCAATCGCGCCTTCGCGCCCGAGGCGGCGGCCACCCCGCGACCCTCCCCCGTACCGGTCACGCCGGGCCCGCTCCCGGAGTCCGCCTTCCTCGTCGAGGAGACCGGCTCTCACGAGCGCCTGCGGCTCTCGAGCACCGGCAACGTCCCCGTCATGGCGCCGCCGAAGCATGTGGCGAGCGATGAGACCATCAGCAGTGAGACCGCCATCAACCTCGACCAGGGAGATCCGCTCGCCGAGGCGGACTTCCACATGGCGTACGGGCTCTATGACCAGGCCGCCGACCTCATCCGTATCGCCATCAGTCGCGAGCCGGCCCGTCGCGACCTGAAACTGAAGCTCCTCGAGGTGTTCTTCGTCTGGGGTAACAAGGAGCAGTTCCTGCAGACGGCGCGGGAGCTGGCGGAGTCGCGCGATGCGGCCTCGCCCGGCGAGTGGGAAAAGATCCTCATCATGGGCAAGCAGCTCGCACCCGAGGATCCGCTCTTCTCCGGTGGCGGCGCCATCGCCGGCGCCACTGCGGGCGGGGTGGATCTGGACCTCGAGGGGGGCCAGAGCCGCGTGGACTTTGAGCTGCTCAGCGAGCCCCCGGGCACCGAGACGCCCGGCGGCGTCGACCTCGATATCGGCTCCGCGGTGGGAGATCTCGAGGCGACCTCGGAGAGCCAGTCCGGGATCACGGACCGCAACCTGGCCATCAACGACCAGACCACGCGGCAGATGACCCAGCGCGTCAAGCCCGGCAGTGGCACGACCGCCGAGATGGAGGGTCCGACGGTCGAGCAGCCCGCCCTCGGCGGCGAGCACCAGCCGACCATCCGCCAGAAGCTCGAGCACGCGATGCGCCAGAGCGGCTCGGCCGATCACACGGCGGAGCTCGCCCTCGATGATCTGGGGCTCGATGTCGGTCCGGATACGATCGATCAGCCGGGCATCGCCGCGCCCGCCACCTCGAACTCCGAGACCCCGACGCTGGTCGCCGGCATGGACGATCACTCGCGCCGGGTGATGGAGGATGCGCACCGCCGCGCCCGGGACGAGACGGGCACGTCGCAGTCCCCCTCGTCCACCGGCGCCTGGCAGTTCGACCAGAACGAGCTGGAAGCCGCACTGACCCAGACGAGCATGGCGATGCCGGATTCTTCGGCGACCTCACGCCTGCGCGCGCTCAGCGGCGACAACGTCGACGTCGACGTCGGCGCTGCTACCGACACGCACCGCGCGATGCACGGCGCGGTCGACCTCGATGTCGGCTCGGCGACCGGGACGCACGCTGGCGGCGGTCTCGACCTGGACGTTGGAACTGCCACCGTACCGGACGCGGCCTTCGCCGCCACCCAGCGCCTCGCCTCCGAGGATCTGGCCCTGCCGGACTTGGAACCGGTCACCATGAGCGAGGTCGGCACCAAGCTCGACCTGGCGCGTGCCTACATGGACATGGGCGACCCGGACGGCGCGCGCAACATTCTGGAAGAAGTGCTCACCGAGGGCTCAGCGGCGCAGAAGCAGGAAGCCCAGCGCCTCATCGAGTCACTGCCCGGCTGATCCGTCCCCGGGTCCATGGCCCGCATCGCGGTCGGGCTCGAGTACGACGGTACGGCCTTTGCTGGCTGGCAGAGCCAGCCAGGACTGCGCACCGTGCAAGCGCTCGCCGAGCAGGCGCTGTCGCGCATAGCGGCCGTGCCCCTCGCGCTCACCTGCGCGGGAAGGACCGATGCCGGGGTGCACGCGCTCGGCCAGGTGGCTCACTTCGACACACCGGCGACTCGCAGCGCACGGAGCTGGATGCTCGGCGCCAACTCCGAGCTGCCCGCGGACGTCAGCGTGCGCTGGGCGCAGGAAGTGCCTGAGCACTTCCACGCCCGCTACAGTGCCCAGTCGCGTACTTACCGCTACCTGATCCTCAACCGCGGCGGGCGCTCCGCGCTGTGGCGCGACCGCGCCGCCTGGGTGCATCGGCCGCTCGACGTAACCGCCATGGCGCAGGCCGCGCAGCTGCTCGAGGGGGAGCACGACTTCAGCGCCTTCCGCGCCGCCGAGTGCCAGGCGAAGTCGCCCGTGCGGCGCCTGGAGCGGCTGCAGGTCGTGCGCGCAGCGGAGCTGGTGCGCATCGAGGCCACCGCCAATGCCTTCCTGCACCACATGGTGCGCAACATCGCCGGTCTGCTGCTCGCCATCGGCCGCGGCGAGGCGCCGCCGGGCTGGGCGGGCGAAGTCCTGGCCGGACGGGACCGCACCCGGGCCGCC
The DNA here is from genome assembly GCA_019247195.1 of Gammaproteobacteria bacterium. Lineage (GTDB taxonomy): Bacteria > Pseudomonadota > Gammaproteobacteria > Steroidobacterales > Steroidobacteraceae > 13-2-20CM-66-19. The sequence continues at coordinate 2,636 of JAFAPI010000152.1, read as the reverse complement.
GCCACGGCCCCCGCGCACGGACTGTACCTCCTGCGGGTGCGCTACCCGGAGGCCTTCGCATTTCCCGAGCCACCCGAGGCTGCACCGGGCGGTGCCGGCTGATCGGCTATGATCCTGCGCCATGTCCTGGTTCGAGAAGATCATGCCCTCGCGCATCAAGACCGAGCGACGCACTCGCTCGGTCCCGGAGGGCCTATGGATCAAGTGCCCGGCGTGCGATGCGGTGCTGTACCGCGCGGAGCTCGAGCGCAACCTCTCGGTCTGTCCCAAGTGTGGCCATCACATGCGCATGGGGGCGCGCGAGCGACTCGAGCGCTTCCTAGACCCCGGTACGATCGAGGAGATCGGCGCCGGCATCGCACCCGAGGATCCCCTCAAGTTCCGCGACAGCAAGCGCTACCGCGAGCGTCTGGCCCAGGCGCAGAAGGCGACCGGCGAGAGTGACGCGCTGGTGGTGCTCACCGGCACGCTGCACGGCCTGCCGGTCGTCGCCTGTGCCTTCGAGTTTCAGTTCCTCGGCGGCTCGATGGGCAGCGTGGTCGGCGAGCGCTTCAAACGCGGCATCGACTACTGCATCCAGGAGCGCCGACCGCTGGTGTGCTTCTCGGCAAGCGGCGGGGCGCGCATGCAGGAGGCACTGTACTCGCTGCTGCAGATGGCCAAGACCGCCGCGGCGCTCGCGCGCCTGGCGCAGGCGCACCTGCCCTTCATCTCCGTGCTCACCGACCCCACCACCGGCGGGGTGTCGGCGAGCCTCGCGCTGCTCGGGGATCTGAACCTCGCCGAGCCGCGCGCCCTGATCGGCTTCGCGGGGCCGCGCGTCATCCAGCAGACCGTGCGCGAGACGTTGCCGGAGGGGTTCCAGCGCAGTGAATTTCTGCTCGAGCACGGCGCCATCGATATGATCGTCGACCGTCGTGACATGCGCGACCGCATCGCGGCGCTATTGCGCCTGCTGCTGAAGCTGCCCGCGCTGAGCGCCGCCTGACCGACCGCACCGTGCCCCCGCGCACCCTGGCCGAGTGGCTCGCGTGGCAGGAGGCGGTGCACCCGCACAGCATCGACATGGGGCTCGAGCGCGTGGCGCGTGTCGCCCGGGCGCTCGGCGTGCAGACCTTGCCCGCGGCGGTGCTGACCGTCGGTGGCACAAACGGCAAGGGGTCGGTAGCGGCGCATCTCGAGGCGCTGCTCGCGGCCGGTGGGGCCAGGGTGGGCCTGTTCACCTCCCCGCACCTGGTGCGCTATCACGAGCGCATCCGGGTGGAGGGTCGCGAGGTGACCGACGCACAGCTGCTCGACGCCTTCGAGCGTATCGAGCAGGCGCGTGGCGCGACCACCCTCACTTTCTTCGAGTACAACACGCTCGCGGCACTCCTTATTTTCCGCGACAGTGCGGTGCAGGCCGCGGTGCTCGAGGTGGGACTCGGCGGCCGGCTGGATGCCACCAATCTGATCGATGCCGATGTGGCGGTGCTAGTGTCGGTCGGTATCGATCACCAGGAGTGGCTCGGCGACAGTCTCGAGTCGATCGGCGCTGAGAAGGCGGGCATTTTCCGCAGCGGGCGGCCCGCGGTGCTCGGGAGCGCGCAGATGCCTGCCAGCGTCTCGGGCGCCATCGCGCGCCTGGGAGTGCTGGCCGTGACCGCCGAGCGCGATTTCAGCTGGCGCATCCGTGAGGCGGGTGGCGCGTGGGACTACCGCGGGCTCGCCCACAGCTTCGAGGGCCTGCCCCCTCCGGCGCTCGCCGGTTCCATCCAGTACCGCAACGCCGCCACCGCCTTGGCCGCAGTGGAGGCGCTGCGGGCGTACGGCGGCGCCGCCCTGCGCCCGCCTCTCGATGGCGCGCTCGTGGCGCGCGCGCTCGCCGCGGTGCGACTCGCGGGCCGGTTCCAGGTCGTGCCCGGACCGGTGGAGTGGATCCTCGACATCGCGCACAACGAGCCTGCGGCCCACGTCCTCGCCGCGCAGCTGCAGGCCCGTCCGCTGCCCGCGGGGGCACGCACCTACGGGGTGCTCGGCGTGCTCGCCGACAAGGATGCCGCGGCCATTGCCGCGGCGCTGGCGCCGGTCGTCGACCACTTCATCGCCTGCGCGCTGCCTGGTCCGCGTGGCGGAAGTGCCGAGCAGCTCGTGGCGCGGCTCGGTCTGCCGGCCGCGCGCATCGACCGCGCACGCTCGGTGCTGGCCGGCTGCGAGCTGGCGCGGCAGCGCGCCGTGCCCGGTGATCGCGTGCTGGTGTGCGGCTCGTTGCATACCGTCGGGCCGGCGCTCGAGTGGCTTCGGATATACTAGGGCCGCGCGCCACGCACGACCGCGCGGCACGCGCCGCGCTTGCATTGCGTGTTTCTGCCCCCATCTTCGGTGGTCCGGTGAAAGAACGGCTGACGGGCGCAATCATTCTCGTGGCCCTGATCGTGTGCCTGGTGCCCGAGCTCCTCAAAGGGCCCATCCACAGCGCGCCGCGGCCGATGGACGCCTCCCTGGAGGGCTCGCCATTAAAGTCCATCGAATACAGCCTGAGCGACGACACCCATACCCGCAGCGAAGCGGTGCCGCCGGCCGGGCCCCCCACCCCGCATCCGCTCGCAGCTCAGCCAGCCGCGACCGAGCCGCCGGCTTCGCCGCCGCAGCAGCGC
>JAFAPI010000043.1 GCA_019247195.1 Gammaproteobacteria bacterium | reverse complement strand
GACCAACGGATAAACAGGGAAGGGGTTGCCGCGGGCGATGTCTAGCGCGGGTACGATTGCGGGTACGAGCTATCGCTGACGCCTGGGAATCTCTTGGCGATCAGAGAGTAGGCCCTGCTGTTCAACTCCGGCCGGGGGCGCCATTCTGGGTGATCTGAAAACGTGTTCCCTATAGAGTCAGATCGGAGTCACGCTGGCCGCAGTCTCAAGGTCTGCTTCGAACCGGGCTTGCGCGTGACGAGAGCCGACAACCCATAATCCGCTGAGCCTTCGTTCCAGCAGGCCAAGTAATGACCATGAATGACGATCGCGCCCGGACCGACAGCGGCATGGAGCACTTCGGTTATAAGGAGTCGCTCGATCGCGGCATTGGCAAATTCGGCAGTTTTGCCGCCGGCGTCAGCTATATCTCCATCCTGACGGGTACCTTTCAGCTGTTCTATTTCGGCTTCGGCACCGCCGGGCCCGCGTACCTGTGGTCGTGGCCGATGGTACTGATCGGTCAGCTGGCCGTCGCACTCTGCTTCATGGAGTTGGCGGCCAAGTACCCCGTTGCGGGATCGGTGTACAACTGGTCCAAGCAGTTGGGCAGCCGAATTGTCGGCTGGTCAGCGGGTTGGCTCATGCTCACCGCCTCTATCGTCACCCTCTCGGCGGTAGTGCTGGCGCTGCAATTGAATCTGCCGCGCCTGTGGAGCGGCTTCCAACTCGTTGGCGACGGCAAGGGCTCCTACGATTTCGCCACCAACGCGGTGATTCTCGGCGCAGTGCTCATACTCTTCACCACCGTCGTCAACGCACTCGGGGTGCGCTTAATGGCGATGATCAATAGCGCCGGCGTCTTCATTGAGCTGATTGCCGCATGCTCGATCGCGGTCATTCTGGGGCTGCATGCGACCCGCGGGCCTGCGGTGTTCTTCTCTACCAACGGCTATGGCTCCGGCTCCAGCGGCGGCTTTCTGGGTGCCTTCCTGGTAGCCTCGCTCGCGTCGGGCTATGTAATGTACGGCTTCGACACAGCGAGCTCGCTTGGCGAGGAGACGGTCGAGCCGCGCCGCACCGCTCCGATGGCGATTTTGCGCGCCATTCTCGCTTCATTCGTCATCGGCGGGGCAATCCTGGTGTTCGCAGTCATGTCCGCTCCCAACCTGTCCGACCCGCAGATCGCCAGTGGCAGCGGTGGACTGCAGTACATCGTCGAGCAGGTCATGTGGGGTCCTCTCGGCAAGCTATTCCTCATCTGCATCGTGGTAGCAGTGACCGTGTGCTCGCTCGCCGTGCACACGGCGGCCATCCGCCTCACATTCGCCATGGCTCGCGACAACGCGCTTCCTTTTGGCGAACGACTCGCCCGGGTAAACCCCGATACTCAGACACCCATCGCTCCGGCGGTGATCATCGGCGTGATCGCAGCCCTGATCCTCGTGCTCAACATCGGTCAGCCCAAGATCTTTACCGTGCTGACGTCGATCGCCGTCATCATGATCTACCTTGCCTATCTCATGGTGACTGGCCCGCTCTTGCTGAAGCGCCTGCGTGGACAATGGCCACCTCCCGATCTGACCGCGGGCGGCTACTTCAACATGGGCCGTTGGGGGCTGCTGGTCAACGTCGTTGCGGTCCTCTGGGGTGCCGGCATGGCACTCAATCTCGCCTGGCCGCGCGCAGTGGTCTACGGCACTCCCTGGTACAACACTTGGGGCGCCTTCGCATACACGGGCGTCATCCTCGGGACCGGACTGTTGTGGTATGGCCTCAAAGGACGCCACCACCTGGGCACACTTGCCTCGCATGCAGCGGGTGCGCAGATGCCACCCGCACGCGAGTTCGAGATCGTGCCGTAAAGGGACCCCACCCGCGTTCCGAACGGGTCGTGGGCGGTGCCGCGGCCTCCGCAGGGCGGCCGCGGCCAGTGGTGCGTTCCCGGGCTCGGCCGCTTGAAAGCGCGCACCCCGTCGCGGCACCATCTCCACAACGTGTGCGGAGGCCCGACTGTGTGCGATGACAACACACTCGAAGAGATGCGCGCCTATCGGCGCCGCCAAGCACTAACCCGCCGGGAGTTCGGCGCGCTTGGGCTCGGTGTGGGGCTGGCAACTCTGCTGCCCCACGCCGCGGCTGCCACGGTCACGGCCGCCGACGTCGATATCCGGATGGGCGAGGGGACCTGCGACGCCTATTTCGTGCATCCGGACCGCGGGGTCCACCCAGGCGTACTCATGTGGCCCGACATCTTCGGCCTGCGGCCGGCCTTCAGGCAGATGGCCCGGCGCCTCGCCGAAGCGGGCTACGCGGTGCTGGTGGTCAATCCTTTCTATCGCACCGAGAAGGCACCGCCGTCTGCGGAGCCCGCGTCCCCCGCCTCGCATGACAAGCGCATGCACGCCAACAACTTCACACCTGAGCAGGAGTTCACCGACGCGAAAGCACTGCTCGGTTGGCTCGACAGCCAACCGGCAGTCGACAAAGGACGCAAGCTCGGTACGCTGGGTTACTGCATGAGCGGACCGTTCACATTGCGTACGGCCGCAGCGGTGCCGGAGCGGGTGGGGGCCGGCGCCTCCTTCCATGGCGGCGGCCTCGTCACCGACCGCCCGGATAGCCCCCACCTCCTCGTACCCAAGCTACGCGCGCGCTTCCTGTTCGCCATTGCTGAAAGCGATGACCGCAAGGAGCCGCAGACCAAAACAGTGCTGCGAGAGGCGTTCGCGAACGCGAAGCTACCGGCTGAGATCGAGGTTTACCCGGGTACGGTACATGGCTGGTGTCCCACCGACTCAGACGGCTACAACCCCGAGCAGGCCGAGCACGCCTGGCAACGACTCCTTGCCGTGTTCGGCGCTGCGCTCGGCTGAAGTATTCACAGGCCGAGCTCACTCAGGCCGGGATGGTCTTCAGGCCGCGGACCCGGTGCGTGCCAGTGGTATTTGCGCTCCGCAGCTGAAATCGGCAAGTCGTTGATGGAAGCGTGTCGACGGCGCATGAGCCCCGCGTCGTCGAATTCCCAGTTCTCATTGCCGTACGAGCGGAACCAGTGGCCGGAATCGTCGTGCCACTCGTAGGCGAAGCGCACGGCAATCCGATCGGCCCCGAAGGTCCAGATTTCCTTGATGAGCCGGTAGTCGAGCTCACGTGTCCACTTGCGTTGCAGGAAGGTGCGGATCGCCTCACGACCACGAAAGAACTCAACGCGGTTCCGCCACTGCGAATCCTCCGTATACGCCAGCGACACGCGTTGCGGGTCGCGACTGTTCCACGCATCCTCGGCCAGACGCACTTTGGCGATGGCGGTCTCGAGCGTGAACGGCGGACGGATGGGTGGACGAGCGGGTGTAGTCACAGGGGCTCCTCCTCGACCGGCACAGTCGGCCGCGCAGCACCCAGGCGCACGAGGCTGATCGAAGCCCCGAGGAGCGCCAGCAGCGCGGCACCGAATAGCGCCACGTTGGAACCCTGATTATCGTAGGCGCGGAAGAGAATCGCCACGCTCGCGGCACCGACCGTCTGGCCGACGAGCCGCGCCGCGCTCAGCATCCCGCCGGCGGCGCCACTGCGCGCGCGCGGTGCGCTTATCATGATGGTGCGGTTGTTGGGAGACTGGAAGAAGCCGAAACCCAGACCACACAGGGCCATGCGCCAGACGAAACCGAAGGCACCGGACTGAGGCGGATAGAGCGCAAGCAGCAGCAGACCGATAGCCAACGTCGCCAGCCCCGCTCCCCCCAGCACGGCCGGGTTGTAGCGATCGGCCAATCGCCCGGCGAGCGGCGCGGCGAGCGCCAGCGCCAGCGGCCATGGGGTCATTAGCAGCCCCGTTTCCACGGCGCTGTGGCCCAGCCGCTGGATCTCAAAGGGCAGTGATACGAGCGCGGCCATCTGGGCGATGAAGCTGCATATTGACGTGAGCAGCGAGAGGGAGAAGAGCCGGTCGCGCAGCAAGTCGAAGGGCACGATGGGCGAGCGACGCGGCAGCTCATGTCCCACCAGCAGCCAGGTCAGGACAGCGCCACCCAGCAACTGCAGCACCGCCACACTGCCAGCCTCGTGATGCGCCAGAGACTGCAGCCCACTCAGCAAGAGCCCGCAGCCGCCGGCGTAGAGGAGGGCGCCACCGTAGTTAAGAGGCCGCTGTACGCGCTCACTGTGCGGCAGCGCCGCGAGCGCAATGCAGAAGGTAATGACGCCGAGCGGGAGGTTGATGCCGAACAGCCAGCGCCACTGCGCCACCGTGAGGATGGCCGAGGCCAGCGTCGGGCCGAGTGCGGCGGCGGTGGCCACCACGAACGCATTGATGCCGATGGCCCGACCGAGTGAGTGGTGCGGATAGGTGAAGCGCACCAGCGCGGCATTCACGCTCATGATGCCCGCCGCCCCGAGCCCCTGCAGGACCCGCGCGATGCTCAGCAGCAACAGGTTGGGAGCGAGGGCACAGGCCAGCGACCCCAGCGTGAAGACGGCGATCCCGGCCTGCGACACGCGGCGGTAGCCGACGACCTCACCCAGCGAGGAAAGCGGCAAGAGCACGATCAGGATCGCAAGCTGGTAGGCGTTTACCACCCAGATTGAGGCGGCCGAGCTGGCGTGCAGATCGCGCGCGATCGAGGGCAGCGCCACGTTGACGATCGTGCTGTCGAGCACCGACATAACGATGGCGAGAATGATGGCGAGGATGGCCCAGTAACGCTGCGGGAGCGGCAGGCCGTCCGCGGGGGGATCGGGTCGCCGGGCAGGGGACGTGTCGGAGTGCACTGACCGATCATATCGGCCGAGCCGTCGACATGTCATAAGGCGGCACCGCTGCCCTCCGTGGGACGGAAACGGTCCCCAGCGAGCGGGGCGGCTCGCTACAATGGAGACGAGGGACCGCGATGCATAAGAATCAAGTGGACGCCCATCTGAGTGGCGATGCCCCGCTGCACGAGCGGCGACGCGGTGACCGACGCTCGCAGGTGCTGCGCGCCTTGTTGCAGGGGAACCTCCGCCCGCGCCGTTATGGGCCACGTCGCGCCAGCGAGCGCGCCATTACCGCCGTGGACTGGCACCATCCGCAGTGGCTGGCGGTCGCGGTGCTCATCGTGCTGCTGTCGTGTCTCGACGCCGGCCTTACCTTGAGCCTGATCGCCCATGACCTCGCTGATGAGTGGAATCCTCTCATGGCTCCGCTGGTCGGTGGCTCGCCGCTGCGCTTCGCGGCTATCAAGATCGGCCTGACCGCAGCCGGTGTCATCATGCTCACCCAGCTGTCGCGTCTGCGTACCTTTGGGCGCGTGCCTGCGGGTGCCTTCCTGTACGGGGTGTTGGCGTTGTACGGCGTGCTGGTCAGCTACGAGTACTGGCTGCTGAACTCCATCTAGCCGCCGGGCGGTTTTCGCGGCTCGCAGGGCTTTCCGCTAAACTATTGGCCGGCCGGCCTTTTCCCCCATGCTCGAACCGACAGCCCTCTACGGCGGTAACGCCGACTTTCTTGATGCGCTCTACGAGCAGTACCGGCGTGACCCGTCCGGCATAAGCGCTGAATGGCGCGCGTACTTCGACAGTCTGGGCCAGGGAGCAGAGCCAGACCATAGCGCCATCCGCAGCGCCCTGCGCACCGGCGCGCGCTCAGCAGGCAGCGCCACCGCTACGGCGAGCCCCGATGCGCGGCAGGCTGCCGTCTCGCGCCTCATCCAGGTCTGGATCAACCGGGGCCACTTGCTGGCCACCATCGATCCGCTGGCGTTGCAGGTGCGTCCGCGACCCCGGGTGCTCGAGCTTGCGTACTTCGGGCTGACTCCGGCGGACCTCGACGCGGAGTTCTATACCGGGAGCCGCACGCCCGCCGTGCCCAAACGGCTACGGCTGCGTGAGATCCTCGCGCAGCTCGAGTACATCTACGCCGGCAATGTGGGCGCCGAGTTCGCGCACATGTCCGAGTCCGAGGAGCGGCTGTGGCTGCAGGATGAATTTCAGGAGGGGCGGATCACCGCGGCGCTGAGCAAAGAGGAACGTCACAATTTGCTGTGGCAGCTGACCGCGGCCGAGGGACTTGAGCGGTACCTGCATACCAAGTACGTCGGGCAGAAGCGCTTCTCGCTAGAGGGCACCGATGCTTTCATTCCGCTTCTCGACGATCTGATCCAGCACGCCGGCGCGGCCGGCGTGGAGGAGGTCGTCATCGGCATGGCACACCGGGGCCGATTGAACGTGCTCGTAAATCTGCTCGGCAAGTCGCCGGCGGAACTCTTCTCCGAGTTTGAGGGCGCTTATGACCCCTCCCGCCTGCGTGGCTCGGGGGACGTCAAATACCACAAGGGTTTCTCGGCGGACTTGCGCACCGAGCACGGCAATGTGCACACGGTGCTGGCATTCAATCCTTCGCACCTCGAGGTGGTGGATCCGGTCGTCGAGGGCTCCGTGCGCGCCCGCCAGGAACGGCGCGGTGACACCCGAGCGCAGCGCGTCTTGCCCGTGCTGGTACATGGCGATGCCGCATTTGCGGGTCAGGGTGTGGTGATGGAGACGCTGCAGCTGTCACAGGCGCGCGGATTCTTCACCGGCGGCACCGTACACATCATCATCAACAATCAGGTCGGATTCACTACCTCCGAGCCGCACGACGCGCGCTCGACGATGTACTGCAGCGACATCGCCAAGATGCTGGAGGTACCGATCTTTCACGTCAACGCGGACGACCCCGAAGCGGTCGTCTTCGTCACCCGCCTGGCGCTGAAATACCGCGTGCGTTTCAGCAAGGACGTCGTCATCGATCTGGTCGGTTACCGCCGCCACGGTCATAACGAGGCAGACGAGCCCGCCGCCACGCAACCGGCGATGTATCGCCGCATCCGCGAGCACAAGACCGCGCGGCAGCTGTATGCGGAGCGACTGGTCACGGCGGGTCTGCTGACGGCGCCCGAGGCGCGAGCGATGCTCGAGGAATACCGTGCCGGGCTGGACCAAGGGCGGCCCCAGGCCCGTGCTTCGCTCGGCATGATCGGCAACAAATTCACGGTCGACTGGAGTGCCCACTCGCAGGTCGACTGGACTGAGCGCATTACCACCGGCGTCGAGGCCGGGCGGCTGCGGGCACTCGGCGAGCGCCTGACGCAGCTGCCGGACGCCTTCACCCTGCATCCGCGCGTCGCACAGCTGATGGGCAATCGGCGCCGTATGCTCCTCGGGGAGCTGCCGCTGGATTGGGGCTGCGCCGAGACGCTCGCGTACGGCACTCTCGTGGAAGATGGTTTCGGCGTACGCCTGAGCGGGCAGGACAGCGGCCGCGGGACCTTCTTTCACCGCCACGCCGTGCTGCACGACCAGAACAGCGACGCGACCTGGATCCCATTGCAGCACCTCGCCGCTGCGCAGCCGCACGTGCAGATCATCGACTCGGTGCTGTCCGAGGAAGCGGTCATGGGCTTTGAGTATGGCTACGCCACGACCGATCCCGCGACGCTCGTGGTGTGGGAAGCCCAGTACGGCGACTTCGCCAATGGGGCGCAGGTGATCATCGACCAGTTCATCAGTTCCGGTGAGGCCAAGTGGGGCCGCTTCTGCGGGCTCACCCTGCTGCTGCCGCATGGCTACGAGGGAGCGGGCCCTGAACATTCCTCGGCTCGACTCGAGCGATTCCTGCAGCTGTGCGCTGAAAACAATATGCAGGTGTGCGTGCCGTCGACGCCGGCACAGATGTTTCACATGCTGCGGCGTCAGATGCGTCAGCCTTTCCGCAAACCGTTGGTGGTCATGACGCCGAAGAGCTTGCTGCGACACGAGTTGTCGGTATCGGCGCTCGAGGAACTCACGCGCGGGGGGTTCGCCCGGGTCATCGGCGAGGCCGACGATCTGCCGCCCGCACAGGTGCGACGGGTGGTCTTTTGCAGCGGCAAGGTCTACTTCGATCTGCTGCGCGCGCGACGCAAGGACGTGCGGCACGATGTTGCGCTGGTGCGCATCGAGCAGCTGTACCCGTTTCCGGCAGAGGAGTACCAGGCGGTCCTCAGTCGCTACGCTGCGGCGCGGGAGGTGGTCTGGTGTCAGGAGGAGCCGCAGAACCAAGGTGCGTGGTATCAGATCCGCCATCGCCTGCAGGAACCTCTCCTCGGTAAACGCACCGTGCTGTATGCAGGTCGGGCACCGGCCGCGGCGCCCGCGACGGGCCTGGGCAAGATCCATGAACTGGAACAGCAGACCCTGGTCGCGGCAGCGTTGCAGGCCACCGCAACCGAGGACTCGGCCCACGACACGCAACGCCTCAAGACCGCCCCGATCAGAAAGAGCTCATGAGTACCGAGATCCGCGTTCCGCAGCTGCCCGAATCGGTCGCCGACGCCACGCTGGTCGCCTGGCACAAGCAGCCGGGTGATTCCATAGCCCGGGACGAGAACTTGGCCGACCTGGAGACGGACAAGGTGGTTCTGGAGGTTCCGGCGCCCGCCAACGGGGTTGTCAAGGAGCTGCGCGTTGCGAACGGGACGGTCGTCACCAGCGGACAGGTACTTGCCATCATCGAGGAGGGCGCGTCTACGCCGGGGCGCGCCGCCGCGCCCGTCAAGCCTGGCACAGCCGCACGCCCGCCTGCCCCGGCCGCTGAGCCACGGGAGTCGGGCAAACTCAGTCCGTCGGCGCGCCGACTGGTCGAGGAAAACCGGTTGGACCCGGCGCGCATTCCCGCCTCGGGGCGCGACGGCCGGCTGACGAAGGCGGATGTCGTCGACTATCTCGGCCGCACACCCGAGGCCGCGGCGCCGCTGCCGGCGCCGGCGCCCGCAGCCACGCGGGCGCCAACCAGTACGGCACGCGTCCCGGGCCAGCGGAGCGAGCAGCGCGTGCCGATGACGCGGCTGCGCGCGCGTATCGCGCAGCGTCTGGTGGAGGCGCAGGCGACGCAGGCCCTGCTCACCACCTTCAACGAGGTCGACCTGGGCGCCGCGCAGGAGCTGCGGACGCGCTACAAGGACCGCTTCGAGAAGGAGTTCGGCGTAAAGCTCGGCTTCATGTCCTTCTTCGTGAAGGCCGCGATCGAAGCGCTGAAGCGTTTCCCGGTGCTCAATGCATCGGTCGACGGCGGCGACATCATCTATCACGAGTATTTTGATATCGGCGTGGCGGTGTCGACCGACCGCGGACTGGTGGTACCGATCCTGCGCAACGCGGACGCGAAGAGCTTTGCGCAGATTGAAAAAGAAATCGCCGATTACGCTCGCAAGGCACGGGAAGGCGCGATCGCCATCGAGGAGCTGACCGGCGGCACTTTCACCATCACCAATGGCGGGGTGTTCGGCTCGCTGATGTCGACGCCGATCGTCAATGCGCCGCAGAGCGCGATCCTGGGCATGCACAAGATCCAGGAGCGGCCGGTGGTGGTGGACGGGGCGGTGCGGGTCAGGCCGATGATGTACCTCGCCGTGACCTACGATCACCGCATCATTGACGGTCGCGAGGCGGTGCAATTCCTGGTGGCCATCAAGGATGCGCTTGAGGACCCCGGGCGCATGTTGCTCGGCATCTAACTCGGGTCGCCGTGTCTCACGTCGCCGCTCGGTTCCCGGCCGAGCGGTCTGGCCACTCCTTGTTTTATGTTACTGTCGCGACCCCCACCGCAGGTGAAGCCTCATGCCGAACGAGAGCCCCGCGAACGCGGACCGTTTCGATGTCATCGTGATCGGCGGCGGCCCGGCCGGCTACCCTGCAGCGATCCGTGCCGCGCAGAATGGGCTGCGGGTCGCGTGCATCGATGAGTGGAAAAACCGCGATGGCAGCCCTGCCTTCGGCGGCACCTGTCTGAACGCGGGGTGCATCCCGTCCAAGGCACTGCTCGAGTCGAGCGAGCTCTATTACCGCACGCAGCACGAGTTCGCCGCGCACGGCATCCGCATCAGCGCCGCAACCGTGGATGTGGCGCAGATGCAGAAGCGCAAGAGCACCATCGTGCGCGGCATGACGCAGGGTATCCTGGCACTCTTCAAGGGAGCAGGTGTCACGCCGCTGCAGGGCCACGGGCAGCTCCACGGCGGCAAGCGCGTCGAGTTTACCGGCCACGACGGTGCGCGGCGCTCACTCGCCGCACAGCACGTGGTGCTGGCGTCCGGCTCTGCGCCCATCGAGCTGCGCACGGCGGCCTTCAGGGCACCGCATATCGTCGACTCCTGGGGGGCGCTGGACTTTCCCGCCGTACCGCGCCGGCTCGGCGTCATCGGTGCCGGCGTGATCGGCCTCGAACTCGGAAGCGTCTGGCGCCGCCTCGGCGCTGAGGTCGTCGTGCTCGAGGCGCTTCCCGACTTCCTCGCCTTTGCCGACCAGCAGCTCGCGAAAGAGGCGCTGCGGCACCTGAAGAAGCAGGGTCTGGATATCCGTCTCGGTGCCAAGGTGAGCGCGGCCACCGTGCGCGGTGAGGAAGTGGACGTCACTTACAGCGATGGACGCGCCGAGCAGCGTCTGACCGTCGACCGCCTGGTGGTCGCCGTCGGCCGGCGCCCCTATACCCAGGACCTGCTCGCCGGCGACAGCGGCGTGGACCTCGATGAGCGGGGCTTCATCAGCGTCGACGAGCACTGCCGCACGACCGCCGCGGAGGTGTGGGCGATCGGGGACTGCGTACGCGGACCGATGCTTGCTCATAAGGGTAAGGAAGAGGGCGTTATGGTGGCCGACCGCATCGCGGGGCGCTTCGGCGAGATCAACTACCAGGTCATTCCTTCCGTCATCTATACAGCACCGGAGATCGCCTGGGTCGGTCTCACTGAGGAACAGATCAAGGCGAGCGGCCGCGCCTACAAGAGCGGTATCTTTCCCTTTGCCGCGAGCGGCCGCGCCCGTGCCATGGAGCAGGCACAGGGGTTCGCCAAGATCCTCGCAGCCAAGGACGACGATCAAATCCTCGGCGTGCATATCGTCGGGCCATTGGCCGGAGAACTGATTGCCGAGGCCGTGCTCGCCATGGAGTACTCGGCCAGCAGCGAAGATCTGCAGCGCACCATCCATGCCCATCCGACCCTCGCCGAGGCCCTCCACGAGGCGGCCCTCAACGTGGACAAGCGCGCGATCGACACACTCAATCGCTGAGGGCAGCTGCTAGCGGATCCGGCGCGCCTCGATGACGTTGGCGACCGCCCCGAGGCGGCGCAGTACGCGCGCGAGCTGCTCCAGATCGGCCACGGCCACCGCCAAGGTGAAGTGCGCCGTGCCGCTATCGGCCTCGGTGCGAGTCGTGGAAGCCTCGATGCTGAGGCGCTCGGTTGCCAGCACCTCGCTCAGATCCCGTAGCAGTCCGCGCCGGTCGTACGCACTGACCGCCAGTTCCACGGCGAGCGCGTCGGCCTCGTCGCGCGACCATTCAACCTTCAGCAGGCGATCTGGTTTCCGGCCGGCCATGCGCAGCAGGCTCACGCAGTCACTGCGATGGACGGTCACCCCGCGCCCGAGCGTGACGTAGCCGCTGATCGGCTGCGGTCGGAGCGGGCCGCAGCAGCGTGCGAGCGTCACCGGGAGGTCGCCCACTCCCTCGACCTGGACCGGCGAGCTGCGGCGCCGGGCCCGAGGTCGCGGCCGCGGTGCCAGCGGTGGCCGGGGCCCGGTTCTTGCGGCCGCCTGGAGCAGCTGGCTCACGCTCAGCTCGCCTTCGCCGAGCAGCTCGTGGAGCTGCTCGGCGTCGCGCAATTTCAGCTCGGCGAGCAACGCCGGCAGCTGCTCACCGCGCAGGCCGATGCGTGACAGCTCGCGCTCCGCGAGCGCGCGCCCGGCCTCGCGGTTGCTGCCCGCGTCCTGGCGGCGGAACCAGGCGCGCACCTTGGCGCGATTGCGTGCGGAATAGAGAAACCCCTGCTCGGGGGCCAGCCAGTCCCGACTCGGCGCCTCGTGCTTGCCGGTGATGATCTCCACCACGACGCCGTTACTCAGGGGCAGGCTGAGCGGCACGATGCGGCCATTGACCTTGGCGCCGCGGCAGCGATGGCCGAGCGCGGTGTGCACGCTGTAGGCGAAATCGAGTGCCGTAGCGCCCTGCGGCAGGTCGATGACCTCCCCGCGGGGAGTCAGCACGTACACCCGGTCGGCGAACAGCTCGCTGCGCATCGCCTCCAGTAGATCGCGATCGGTGCCGGGTGATGCGCCGTCGGCGGGTTCGAGCAGGCGGCGGACCCACTCGATCTTGCGCTGATAGTTAGCGTCGTGCGCGCCCCCTTCCTTGTAGGACCAGTGGGCCGCGACACCAAGCTCGGCGTGCTCGTGCATGTCGGGGGTGCGGATCTGTACCTCTACGCTCTTGGCGTCCGGGCCGATGACCGCCGTGTGGATGGAGCGATAGCCGTTACCCTTCGGAGTCGCGATGTAGTCATCGAACTCGCCGGGGATATAGGGCCAGCGTCCGTGGACCACACCCAGGGCCGCGTAGCATTCGGCGACCGAGCCGACCACTATGCGCACCGCCCGCACATCGAACAGGCCCTCGAAGGCCACGCCCTTGCGCTGCATCTTGCGGTAGATGCTGTAGATATGCTTAGGCCGCCCGTAGACCGCCGCGGCGATCCCTGCCTCGCGCAGCAGCTCCAGCAGCGTCGCGCACAGCGACTCGATGTAGTGCTCTCGATCGGCGCGCCGCTCGTTGAGAGCCTGCGCGACCTGCCGGTAATCAGCTGGCTGCAGATAGCGGAAGGCGAGATCCTCAAGCTCCCACTTGAGCTGCCACACCCCGAGGCGGTTCGCCAGCGGCGCGTAGATGACTCTTGCCTCGAGTGCCCGACGCTCGCGGTCCGCCGGCGGCACGTCCCGCGCATGGCGCAGCGCCACGAGCTCCTCGGCGAGGCGACCGAGCACCAGCCGGGGGTCGCTCACCACGGCGAGCAGCATCTTGCGGACCGTCTCGCTCTGGCGGGTCCCTAGGCCGTGCGCCGGCTCCCAATCACGCGGCAAGCCGAGAGTGCCGAGTCGGGCGAGGGCGGTCGCCAGCGCCACCGCCTCAGTGCCGAGCACGGCGCGTGCCGTCGCCTCGTCGACCAAGCTCAGCGCCGGGCGGGCGAGCATAGCGAGTGCGAGCGCAGTGCTGTCCGTGAGCGCGCCGATGACCTCGCCAGCTTCGACGGCCGAATCGAGCGCCGCGGTGACGCCGGACCGCGACTGCAGATCGGTGCGCGCTCGCCGCAGCGTGGCACGCAGCGCGGGCGAGCAGGGTTGGATGGTCTCCACGGCGGGCTCGCGGTGTGTAGGTCCGCTCGGTTTGCCGTTATGATACGCGACTGTTTTGCGGGGGCGATCGATCGCATGGCCGGACACAGCAAGTGGGCCAATCTGCCGCGACGCGAGCACGTGCAGGCGCGCAAGCGCCATCAGGGCGCCGGTCCCGGAAGCGTGCTCGAGAGCGTGCGTTACGAGGGTTACGGCCCCGGTGGTGCGGCGGTGATGGTCGACTGTGTCACCGCGGACCGCGCGTACGCGGCCGCGCGGGTCCGCGCCGCGTTCATGCAGCACGGCGGGCACCTCGGCGCGCAGGGGTCGGTGAGCTACCTGTTCAACACGGTGGGACTTCTGACCTACCCGCCGGGTATCGACCAGGAGCAGCTGATGCGGGTGGCCCTGGAAGCCGGCGCGGAGGACGTGGTCCCGAACGCGGACCGCTCGGTGGAGGTCCTGGCGGATCCGCTCGAGTTTGACACGGTGCGGGCCGTGCTCACCCACGGCGGCTTCCGGCCGGCCACCGCACAGGTGACGCAGCGCGCGGCGAGCAGCATCGAGCTCTCCGGAGACAGCGCCGAGCGCATGATGCGGTTGCTGGTGGCGCTCGAGGACCTGGACGAAGTGAGGGACGTTTACTCGAATGTCGCGATATCGGACGAGGTCCTGGCGCGCCTTTGAGGCGCCGGTCGGCCCACGGCCGCTCGGCACCGCCCAGGTGCGCATCCTCGGGCTCGACCCCGGTTCGCGGCGAACGGGGTTCGGACTCATCGATAGCCGCAGCGGGTCGATGACGGTGATCACCCAGGGCTGCCTCGATGTCTCGCGTGCCGAGCCTGCGCGGCGCCTGCGCATGATCTTCGAGGGGTTACAACGGCTGCTCGCCGAACATGGACCCGCCGAGGTCGCGATCGAGCGTGTCTTTGTCAGCCGCAACCCCGACAGTGCGCTCAAGCTCGGCCAGGCACGCGGAGCCGCGCTGTGCGCCATTCCGGCGGGGGTCCCGGTGTTTGAGTACGCACCCCGCGCCATCAAGCTGGCGCTGGTCGGCTCCGGTGCTGCGGAGAAGCTGCAGGTCGCTCACATGGTGCGCGCCCTGCTGGCGCTGCAGGAGCGACCGGGGGCGGACGCGGCGGATGCGCTCGCGGTGGCGATCTGCCACGCCCATGCGCGCGTCCTGCGCGTGCTCACGGACACCGCGCTGCTGGCACCGGCAGGACGGGCCGGATGATCGGCTCGCTGCAGGGCCGCATCAGCGCGAAGGCGCCACCGCAACTGACGCTGGAGGTGGCCGGAGTCGGCTATGAGCTGGAAGTCCCGTTGTCCACCTTCTTCCACCTGCCCGCGGTCGGCTCTGAGGTGCGGCTGCTGACACACCTCGTGGTCCGCGAGGATGCACACGTTCTCTACGGCTTCGGCTCCGAGGAGGAGCGGCGGCTCTTCCGCAGCTTGATCCGCGTCTCGGGCGTAGGGCCCAAGATTGCGCTCGCCCTGTTGTCGGGGATCAGCGTCAGCGCCTTCCAGCGCTGCGTGCAGGAGCAGGATCTGGCGACCCTGACGCGCATCCCCGGCGTCGGACGCAAGACCGCCGAGCGGCTCGTCGTCGAGCTGCGTGACCGGCTTGGGCCGCCCCCCGGCGATGGCCGCCCGGTGGCCGCAGGCGAGGGCGGGGCGCAGACCGAGGCATTCGACGCGCTGGTGGCACTCGGCTACCGCCCGGCCGAGGCTACTCGCTTGCTCAAAGCAGCCGGGACCGGTACACAGTCCACCGAGGAGCTGATCCGCCGCGCGCTGCAAAGCGCGGTCAGGGAGTAGACCGCGACTGTGACCGCAGAACGCATCATCAGTGGCACCGCCAACGCGGAGGAGGAGGCGGTCGAGCGTGCCATCCGCCCGCGGCGCCTGAGCGAGTACGTCGGGCAGGCGGCCGTCAAGAACCAGCTGGAGATCTTCATCAGCGCGGCCCGCCAGCGCAACGAGGCCCTCGATCACGTGCTGATCTTCGGCCCCCCCGGGCTGGGCAAGACCACGCTCGCGCACATCATCGCGGCCGAGCTCGGCGTCAACCTGCGCCAGACATCCGGACCCGTGCTCGAGCGTCCCGGCGATCTGGCCGCGCTGCTCACCAACCTGCAGGCGCGCGATGTGCTGTTCGTCGACGAGATTCATCGTCTTACCCCGGTGGTCGAGGAGGTGCTCTACCCCGCGCTCGAGGACTACCAACTCGACATCATGATCGGGGAAGGACCGGCAGCCCGCTCCATCAAACTGAGCCTGCCGCCGTTCACACTGGTGGGTGCCACGACGCGTGCGGGTCTGCTCACCTCGCCGTTGCGCGACCGCTTCGGCATCGTGCAGCGGCTGGAGTTCTATGACGTCGCGGACCTCGAGCGCATCGTGCAGCGCTCGGCGGCCATCCTGGCGGTGCCAATCGATGAGGGCGGGGCGAGGCGCATCGCGCAGCGCGCGCGCGGCACCCCGCGCATCGCCAACCGGCTGCTGCGCCGGGTGCGCGACTATGCCCAGGTGCGCGCTGGCGGGGCGATCGACGCGGCCGTCGCCGACGCGGCTCTGGATCTGCTTGAGGTCGACCGCGAGGGCTTCGACAACCTCGATCGCAAGCTCCTGACCGCCATCATCGAGCGCTTCGACGGCGGGCCGGTGGGGATCGACAGCCTGGCTGCCGCGCTCGGCGAGGAGCGCGGTACCCTCGAGGACGTGACCGAGCCCTTCCTCATCCAGCAAGGTTTCCTGATCCGCACCGCGCGCGGCCGCATGGTGACGCGCGCCTCCTACCTGCATTTCGGCATCAAGCCCCCGGAGCGGGTGAGCGCGACGCTGCAGCTGTTCGAGGAGCCGCGCTGATGGGGTTTTCGTGGCCGGTGCGTGTGTACTGGGAGGATACGGATGGCGGCGCGGTCGTCTACTACGCCAACTACCTGCGTTTTCTTGAGCGTGCGCGCACCGAGTGGCTGCGCGCCCAAGGGTACGCGCAGCGTGAGCTCGCGCAGCGGCTGGGCATATTGTTCACAGTGGTGAGCCTGCACATCGACTATCGTTCCCCGGCCCGCCTCGACGATGAGCTCGAGGTCACGTGCGAGCCGCGGCTCGAAGGCTCGGTCTCGCTGCGCTTCGCGCAGCACGTCAGTCGCCGCGCCGACGCGACGCGAGCGGCGCAGCTGCTGGCCGAGGCCAGCGTGCGCGTCGCCTGCGTGGATGCCGTGACCCTGAAGCCGAAGCGGCTGCCGGACTTCGTGCTGAGGGCACTGCCGCAGCCGGAGGTCGCCCATGGCTGAGCAGCTGTCCATCCTGCGCCTGATCGTGCAGGCGAGCGTGCCGGTGCAGATCGTGATCGGGATACTGTTGCTGGCCTCGCTCACCTCCTGGGCCATCATCTTCCGCAAGCGGGCCCTGATCGGCCGCTCACGGCGCGAGGCGGATCGCTTCGAGAACCGCTTCTGGTCCGGGGACGATCTGGCGCAGCTCTACCGCAGCATCGAGTCGCAGGGCGGCGCGACCGGCATGGCGGGCATCTTCGAGTTCGGCTTCCGCGAATTCGCCCGGCTGCGCCAGAGCGGCGCGACCTCCGAGCAGCTGCTCGAGGGCTCGCGGCGCGCGATGCGGGTCGCGCAGTTGAAGGAGATCGACCGCCTCGAGCACAGCCTCGCAACGCTGGCGACCGTCGGCAGCACCAGCCCGTATGTGGGCTTGTTCGGCACCGTGTGGGGGATCATGAGCGCCTTCTCCTCGCTCGGGAATGTGCAGCAGGCAACCCTCGCCATGGTGGCGCCCGGAATCTCCGAGGCGCTGGTAGCCACCGCGATCGGGCTGTTCGCCGCGATCCCCGCGGTGGTCGGCTACAACCGCTTCGCGGACCAGGTGACGCGGCTGGAGATGCGCTTCGATGCTTTCATCGAGGAGTTCTCCACGATTCTGCAGCGGCACGCGGCGCGCGGCGGCGGTGTGGCGCCGCTCCGGGAGCCCTGATGCCGCAGACCGCGCGCGGACGGCGCCTGATGGGCGAGATAAATGTCGTACCCTACATCGATGTGATGCTGGTGCTGCTGATCATCTTCATGATCACCGCGCCGCTGCTTACGCAAGGTGTGAAGGTCGAACTGCCGAAGGCGGCCGCTGAGCCCCTGCAGACCCAGCACCTGCGGCCGGTCGTGCTGTCGGTGGACCGCGCCGGGCGTCTTTACCTCAACGTGGGCGGTACCCCGCAGGCACCGTTGGACGAAGCGAGCGTCGAAGCACGCGTGGCGCAGGAGCTGCGGCGCGCACCGGAGACCCAGGTGCTCGTGAAGGCGGACACCGCGGTAGCCTACGGACGGGTAGTGCAGGCCATGGTGCTGCTGCAGCGTGCCGGCGCCAGCAAGATCGGCTTTCTGACCGAGCCCCTGCCGCCGCCGCATCCCCGGGGCTGAACCGGTTCATGGAGCGGCCCACGGATCGCTGGGTATCGGTAGGCCTGTCGGTCCTGCTGCACCTGCTGCTGTTGAGCGCGCTCGTTTACGGCTGGGTGCTGTTTCGTCGACCGCCTGCGCCGCCGCCGGCGACGGCGATCGAGGCAACGGTCGTGGATGCGCGCACTCTGCGCGGCGAGGTTCGACCGGCGCCGCCCCGCGCGCCACCGCCAGCTCCGGTGCCGCAGCCGGCCCCGGAGCCTGAGCCGCAGGGGCCGCCGCCCCCGAGTGCGGAGGAGCTTGCGCGGCGTGAACAGCAGCGCAGCGCCGAGGCCGAGCGCGCGCATCAGGAGGCGCTGGAGCGCGCCGCGCAGGAGCAGGCCACGCAGCGTGCGGCAGCGGAAGCGCGGCGGCGGGAGGAGCAGCGCAAGGCGGACGAACAACGCAAGGTTGAGGAGCAGCGCCGCGCGGAGGCCAAGGCCGCGCAGCAGCGTCAGGCCGAGGAGGCGCGCGAGGCGAGTGAGCGCGAAGCCGATCTCAAGCGCAGCCTCGCCGCCGAGGAACAGGCGCGCGTGGCGCGCGGACCCGCGCTCGCCAGCTGGCAAGCGCAGATTCAGGCCCGCATCAGTCGCGCCTGGTTACGCCCGCCCACGGCCCGGCCCGGCATAGAATGCGAGTTGAACGTAACACAGATCCCCGGAGGTACCGTGACCAAGGTGAGCATCGGGCAGTGCAACGGTGACCAGGCCGTGCGCGAGTCGATCGAGGCAGCGGTCTATCGGGCATCCCCGCTGCCACCGCCACCGGATCCGGCGCTCTTCGAGTCCGACCTCCACATCCACTTCAAGCCTGATTGAGCCGTAACGTGCGCAAGACACTGCTGCCCCTGCTGCTCGTGGCGGGTTTCGCCGCCCGGATACTCACGACCCCGGTCCACGCCGCACTCGATATCGAGGTCACCTCCGGAGTGCGTGATCCCATTCCAATCGCGGTAGTGCCGTTTGCGCACGCCGCAGGGGATGGCGGCCTCGACGTGGCCGAGGTCATTCAGCACGATCTGGAGGGCAGCGGGCGCTTCAAGGCGCTGCCGCGCGAACGCCTGCCGGCGACCCCCACCCAGGTACCGGAGGTGGCGGCAGCCGCGTGGAAGGCCACGGGCAGTGACTACGTGGTCATCGGTCGCGTCGTGTCGCTCGAGGGCGGGACGCTCGGTGCCGAGTTCGATCTGATCAATACCCTGACCGGAGCCCGCCTCGCCGGCCAGAGATTCGTCGGCCCACCGGGCGCACTCCGCAACGCGGCGCATCGCGTGAGCGACGCGGTGTACCTGAAGATCCTCGGCGTTCGAGGTGCCTTCGCCACCCGCGTGGCGTACGTCGCGGTCGATGGTACGCCACCAGCGCAGCACTATCAGCTCTTCGTCTCGGACGCCGACGGCGCGAATCAGCACCAGATCCTCGAGTCTCGTTTTCCGCTGATGTCGCCGTCCTGGTCCCCCGACGGCCAGTGGCTGGCCTACGTATCCTTCGAGACCAAGCATGCCGCTGTCTACGTGCAGCTGCTGCGCACCGGGGAGCGGCGCCAGGTGTCGGCTCGCACCGGCATCAATGGCTCGCCGGAATGGTCACCCGATGGCCACAAGCTTGCCCTCACCCTCGGGGGCAGCGGTGGCAACCCGGACATCTATATCCTCGATCTCGCCACTCAGGAGCTGGTCCGCATCACCGAGGATCCGGCCATCGACACCGAGCCGGTCTGGTCACCCGACGGACGCTCGCTCTATTTCACGTCGGATCGGGCGGGCTCGCCGCAGATTTATCAGGTCGCGGCGCAGCCCGGCGCGCACCCCAAGCGCATCACCTTCGGCAGCAATTACAACGCCCGGCCGCGCATCTCGCCCGATGGCACGCAGCTCGCGCTGGTGACGCTTGACAACGGTAACTATCGCATTGCAGTGCAGGACCTGGCGAGCGGCACGGTGCGCGTGCTGTCCCACGGGCGGCTCGATGAATCACCGAGCTTTGCGCCCAATGGGGCTACACTTATCTATGCGGAGCGCGAGGGCAGCCGTGGCGCGCTCGCGACAATCTCGACCGACGGCCTGACGGGACTGCGCCTGAGCGCGCCGCAGGGTGAGGTGCGTGAGCCCGCGTGGGGACCCTTCAGTCCCTGACCCCCTTTCCGGTTCTTGTAGGAGGAATCATTCATGTTGGAACAAGTCTCGGTGCGACGGCTGTTAATCGTGGTGCTGCTCGCCTTGACAATGAGTGTGAGCGGGTGCGCCAGCAAGCGGCCGAAGCCGGGCGCCGGCGCTGGCAGTACCGCCGGCCAGACCGGGCCGAGCGCTGGTGGCGCAGGTGCCCCCGGCTCCAGCGTGGCAGGTGGCAGCGACGAGGAGACGGCTGGCCCGCAGGCCGGGCTGCTCGCGACGCGCATCGTCTACTTCGACTTTGACAGCAGCGAAATCAAGGGCGCGGGCACCGACGTCGTCGCCGCGCACGCCAAGTACCTGGCGGCCAACGGGTCCGCGCGGGTGCGGCTCGAAGGCCATACTGATGAGCGTGGCTCGCGCGAATACAACATCGGTCTCGGCGAGCGCCGTGCCCAGGCCGTACGGCGCGCGCTGCTGCTGCAGGGCGCAGGTGACGGGCAAATCTCGACGGTCAGCTACGGTGAGGAGCGACCCGCGGTGCCGGGCCATGATGAGGCGGCCTGGTCCAAGAACCGGCGTGTCGAGATCGTGTATCTGGCCCCGGGCGCGGCGCCGGCCAAGTGAGGTTCGCGATGCGTGCGCTCGCTTTGTTCGCCCTCGCCATCCTGTGCGGCTGCGCCACGACTCCTCCCGAGCAGGACCCGGTGCAGATCAAGCTCAATGAACTCGACGCGCGCGTGGCGCGGCTCGAGCGCAGCGTGGCCAACGACGTGGCCATGTCGCAGCATCTCGATGAGACGCAGGAGCGTCTGCGCGAGCTGCGCGGACGCGTCGAGGAGCTCGAGCACAACCACGAGACACTCGCCAAGCAGCAGCGTGATATGTACGACGCGCTCGACAAGCGACTGGGCGGGGGCGCAGCCAGCCCGGCCGGCGCACAGGCCGTTCCGCCGGTGGCACCGGATGCGGCCCCCGCGGCAGGTACCTCGAGCACGGAACAGGCGGTGTACAGCCAGGCCTTCGATGCACTCAAGGCGGGCAGCTACTCGGTGGCCATCGCCGGCTTCAAGGACTTTCTCAGCTCCTACCCCGACAGCCCGCTGGCGGAAAACGCGCAGTACTGGCTCGGCGAGACCTATTACGTCAACCATGACTACGAGTCGGCGAGCTCGGCGTTCCGCACGGTGCTGAAAAAGTGGCCCGACTCGCGCAAGGCACCGGATGCGCTGCTGAAGCTCGGCTACACGCAGCTGGCCCAGAAGCAGAACGCGGCCGGCCGCGCGACCCTCACTGAAGTGACGCGCAAGTATCCCGGCAGTGACGCCGCCAAGCTCGCAACGGAGCGGCTGCGGCGCGTCGGCGACTGATACGCCTGCACGGGCCCGATGCGCCTGCGGCTCACGGAGATCTTTCATTCGTTGCAAGGGGAGGCCGACACTGCCGGCATTCCCACCGTGTTTGTGCGGCTCACCGGCTGCCCGCTGCGCTGCCGCTACTGTGACACGGCGTATGCGTTCCACGGCGGTGAAGCGTGGACGGTCGATGCGATCTGCGAGCGCGTGCGCAGCTTTGAGACCGGCTTCGTTTGCGTGACCGGCGGCGAACCACTGGCGCAGAAGGGGTGCGTCGAGCTGCTGCGCCGGCTGTGCGACGCGGGGCTGCGCGTCTCTCTCGAGACCAGCGGCGCGCTGCCGCTCGATGCCGTGGACGCACGGGTGATCAAGGTGGTCGACGTCAAGACTCCCGACTCCGGGGAGGAAGCGCGCAACCGCTACGAGGAGCTGCGACGGCTTAACCCGCACGATCTGGTGAAGTTCGTGATCTGCAGTCGTGGTGACTATGAGTGGAGCCGGGAGCGCCTGCCGGGCCTCGGCCTGCCGCGTGGCTGCAGCGTACTGTTCTCCCCCAGTCACGAGCAGCTGCCGGCCCGGCTGCTGGCGGACTGGATCCTCGCTGATCGCCTGCCGGTGCGCCTGCAGATCCAGCTGCACAAGTACCTGTGGGGCGACGTGCCGGGAAAGTGATGGCCAACGCCGCGGTGGTGCTGCTCTCGGGTGGCCTCGACTCCGCGACGGCGCTGGCGGTAGCGCGCGAGTTTCATTTCGACTGCTATGCGCTGTCGGTCGAGTACGGCCAGCGGCACCGCGCCGAGCTCGCCGCCGCCGCGCGGATCGCGCGGGTTCTAGGTGCTCGCGAGCACCGCACGATGCGGGTGGACCTCGCGGGTATCGGCGGCTCGGCGCTCACCGATCTGCGCGTGCCGGTACCGGAGGGGCCGAGTGCGGGTATCCCCATCACCTACGTGCCGGCCCGCAACACGCTGCTGCTCGCGCTCGCGCTCGGCTGGGCCGAGGTGCTCGGAGCGCGCGACGTGTTCATCGGCGTGAATGTCCTCGATTCCAGTGGTTATCCAGACTGCCGCCCGGAATTTCTCGCCGCATTTCAGGCCCTCGCCGCGCTGGCCACCCGCGCCGGTGTCGAGGGTCAGGCGGCGCGCATCCACGCACCACTGCTCGCCCTCACCAAGGCGCAGATCATCGCCACCGGAATGAGACTGGGGGTCGATTACGCCGCGACCGTCTCGTGCTACCAGGCCGATGAGGCCGGCCGGGCCTGCGGACGCTGTGACGCCTGCCGCTTGCGCCGCGCCGGCTTCGAATCCGCCGGCGTAGCGGACCCTACCCGCTATCGTTAGGCGTGGGCTCGCTCGAGCCGTTCGGCCTCGGGCTGCGCCTCGCGCAGCGAGCGCTGCAGCAGCTGCAACGCCTCGTCCACCTGCTCGCGCGTGACCATGAGGGGCGGGATGAAGCGCAACGTGCTCACGCCGCACGAGAGCAGCAGCAGGCCGTTATGGAAGGCGCGCGTCAGGACGCGCTGGCACAGCACCGTGGCAGGCTTGCGGCTGGCGCGATCGACCACCAGCTCCGCGCCGATCATCAGTCCACGACCACGCACCTCGCCGATGCACTCAAACTCGCGCTGCAGCTCGCGCAGCCGCTCCATGAAGTAGGCGCCTACGCGCGCGGCATTGCCGGCGTATTCCTGCTGCACGAGGTCGAGGGTCGCCAGCGCGGCCGCACAACACAGGGGATTGCCCCCGTAAGTGTTGCCGTGCGCCCCGCGCTTCCATTGTTCCATCAGACGTCGCTTTGCGACCACCATGCCGATTGGCAGTCCCGAGCCCAACCCTTTGGCGAGCGCCATGATGTCGGGAGCGACACCCCAGTGCTCGCTTGCGAACATCTTGCCGGTGCGACCGATGCCGCTCTGCACCTCATCGAAGATGAGCAGTATGCCGTGGCGGTCGCACAGCGCCCGCAGTCCGGCGAGAAAACCCTCGGGGGGCACGAGATAACCACCCTCGCCCTGGATAGGCTCGATCAGGATGGCAGCCACTTCCGCTGCGGGCACGTTGCTCGGGAAGAGCGTGTGCTCGATGTAGTCGAGCGTGGCCTGCCCGAGATCGCTGCCTGCCAGTACGGGCCGATATAGGTTGGGGTAGGGGACGTGCGTTACGCCCGGCATGGTCGGAAAGAATCCGGCCTGCTGCGTGTACTTGCTGGCGGTGAACGACAGTGACCCCATGGAACGGCCGTGAAAGCCGCCGAGGAAGCCGATGAAGCGCGGGCGGCCGGTCACGTAGCGCGCCAGCTTCAGCGCCCCTTCGACCGCCTCGGTGCCGCTCTGACAGATGAGGGACTGCACCGGCTCGCGCATCGGCGCGAGCTCGTTCATGCGCTCGGCGAGGCGAGTCATGCGCTCGTGCCAGTAGTCACTCGAGATGTGCAGGAACTCGTCGGCCGCGCCCTTGATCGCCGCGACCACCTGGGGATGTGCGTGCCCGGTGCTGCATACGGCGATGCCGGCGGCGAAGTCGAGAAAGCGGTTGCCATCCACGTCCCACACCTCCACGCCACGGCCGCGCGCCATGACAAACGGGTAGTCCCGCGGATAGGAGGGGGTACTCACCGGACGGTCGCGCTGCAGGATCGCCTGGGCCTTCGGGCCGGGCAGGGGGGTACGGATGTGTGTCATGGGCGAATCCTCACGGCGCGGCGCGCCGCTGTCAAAGGTTTAGGCGCACGGGAGCGGCGTGCGCCTGCGCGGTCGCGGCCTGTAGCGTCCGCAGGGCGGTCAGGTCGGCAGCCGCAGGAGGTTCGAGCACCGTGACCTCGCGCGCGACGCGCAGCGGCCAGCCGGTGGCTGCGCGCACCGCATCGACGGTCACCCCGGGGTAAAGCGCGGCCAGCTCGAGCTCATCGCTGTCGCTGGCGGGTCGCAGCACGCCGAGATCCGTGATCACGGCGCGCGGTCCGCGCCCCGGGAATCCGGCACGGCCGCGCGCGCCCGCACCCGCGAGGTAACCCACACTGGTCATGAAGTCGAGCTGCGCCACGAAGCTGCGCGGCGACTGCTTCATGATGATAAGCACCTCGCGCGCATGGGTGGCGATCTCCGGGGCGCCGCCTGAACCGGGCAGGCGCACGCGCGGCTGGGCGTAGGGTCCGATCACGGTACTGTTGAGATTGCCGAAGCGATCGATCTGCGCGGCGCTGAGGAACCCCACGTCGACCCGGCCGCGCTGCAGATAGTGCGCGAACACCTCCGGCAGCGGGATCACGCAGGTGGCCGTCTCGGCGAGCTCACCGTCCCCGATCGACAGCGGCAGCACGCGCGGCCGTGTGCCGACCGTGCCGGACTCGTAGATGAGTACCAGGCGCGGGGCGTGGGTCCGCAGGGCGAGATTGCAGGCGGCGCTGGGCAGTCCGATGCCGACGAAGCACACCGCGCCGTCACGCAGCTGCCGCGCGGCGGTGACCGTCATCATCTCGTCGGCGTTGTAGCCGGCGGCACTCACGCGCTCACCCCGAGGCGGCGCAATGTCGCGCTGTGGTCGGGACAGTCCACCACGTGCTCGCGCATCCAGCTGGCGAAGTGCTCGCGATCCCGCGATATCTCGTCCCACTGAAGATAGAAGCGGTTATCGCGCTCGTAGCAGCCGGCCGCGTAGGAGGGATGGGCGCCGCCGCGAGCCACGCTGACGGCGCTGATCAGCCAGTGCGGCAAGACCAGCGCGTTGGGGGCCGCGTCGAGTCGCGGCACCAGCGCCTCGACCGTGACCAGCACACAGCGCGCCGCGAGCGCCGCCTCGCGCGCGGCGCCGACGATCCCGCGGATCAGCACGTTGCCCTGCTCATCGGCGAGCTGGGCGTGCAGGATGGTGACGGCGGGATTGACGGCCCGCACGGCGCGCAACCTCTGGCCGGTGAAGGGACACACGAGCGTATGAGGGCCGCCCGCCAGGTCGAGATCGGTCGGGGCATAGTGATGCAGCAGGCCGCAGGGCAGGCCCGCCGCGCCGGCCGCATAGGCCGCGCCGAGCTCGGCGTGGGTGTGCTCGTGGATCTGCAGCGGCGCGGGCCAGCCGTGCTCGATGGCCTCGCGCAGGCGATGCAGCGAGCCCACCCCGGGATTGCCCCCCCATGAGAAAGTCAGCTGCGCCGCACAGCCCATGCCGATCATCTGGTCGTAGATGAGATCCGGGGTCATGCGGATCAAATGCAGATTGCGCCGACCCTGGCGGATGATCTCGTGACCGGCGGCGAACGGAATGAGATGCGTGAAACCCTCGAGCGCCACGCTATGGCCGTCGCGCACGTGCCGCGCGATCGCCTCCTGCAGTGGCATGACCCCCATCGCTGTCTACTCGACGATGGTCTGCGACTGCTCGCGCAGGTACTGCGGCAGATAATAGAACGAGCCGATCGCCTTGCCCGTGCTGCCGGATCCCTTCCAGCCGCCGAAGGCCTGGTACCCTGGCCACGCCCCGGTGGTCGCTCCCTGCGGCCGGTTGGCATAGGTGACCCCCGCCTCGATGTTCTCGTTGAACCAGGGGATCTCCTCGGGCGCACCATAGAAGCCGGCGGTCAGTCCGAGGGGGCCGCGGTTGGCTAAGGTCATCGCTTCATCGTTGCTGCGCACGCGGTGCGCCATGAGGATGGGGAGGAACATCTCCTCACTCCACAGGGCGTGCTCGAGCGGTGCGCTCGCCAGCGTCGGCCGCACGTAGAAGCCCCGCGCCAGCCTGCCCTCCTGCAGGGTCTCCCCCCCGCTGAGGATGCGCGCCCCCTGCTGCCCCAGCTGCGCACAGTAGCGCTGGTAGTTATCGAAGGCCGAGCGGGTCGTGACCGGACCGAGCCAGTGGGCGCGCTCGGTCGGATCACCGATACCGACTGCGGCCATCTGCGTCTGCAGCCTCTCGAGCAGCGCATCGGCCACAGACTCGTGCACGTAAAGGCGTGACAGCGCCGAGCACTTCTGGCCTCCCATGCCAAAGGCTGAGCGGATGATTCCGGTGGCCGCGCGTTCCAGGTCCGCGCCGGCCGTGACGATGCAGGGATTCTTGCCACCCATCTCGGCGATACAGGGCCGGGGATACGCGCCCGCCTGCAGCGTGCGCAGGATGCGCATCCCGACCTCATACGAGCCGGTGAACGTGGCGCCGGCGGTGTGGCGATGTTCGATCAGCGCGCCACCGACGCTGTCCCCCGGGCCGCTGAGGTAGTTGAACACGCCGGCCGGCAGACCGGCATCGCGGATGCAGTCTGCCAGCAATCGGCCTGCGAGCGGGGTGGCCGTGGCGCCCTTGAGGACGACCGTGTTGCCGGTGATAAGCGCGGCCGCGCTCGGGCCACCGGCCAGGGCGAGGGGGAAATTGAAGGGTGCGATGACCACCCAGGGACCATAAGGCTTGAGCACACTGCGGTTGTGCGAGGCATGACTGACGAGGGGATCGTCGGGCAGCGGACGATCGAAACCAGCGGCGCGCTCGAAGTCCTCGGCGTAGAGACGGAAAAAATCGGCCGTTTCTTGGGCTTCGCCCAGCGCTTCCATGCGGTTCTTGCCGACCTCGAGAGTCAGCGCTGCGGCAAGATCATAGACGCGCTCCTCGATGAGGGCCGCGACACCGCGCAGCAGCCGCGCCCGCTCACCGCGGGGCAGCGCACGCCAGGCGGGCCAGGCCCGCGCGGCCGCTGCCATCGCGGCCTCGACCTCGTCGGTGCCCGCGGCGGGGAACTCGCCGATGATCTGTGAGGTGTCGGCCGGATTGGTCTTAGTGAAGTGCCGGGCCGCGGCACGGTCTTCGCCGTCGATGAAGAGGAAGTGCCGGGCGCCCAGGCGCGCCCGCGCCCGCTGCACGGCTTCCTCGTAACGCGCGTGCAGCGCGGCCGGCGGTTCGAACATGGTGGCGTAGGTCAGTTTGAAACTCATGGGCCGATCTCCTGTTGAGCCGCCAGGAGCAGCTGCTCAAGCAATCCCAGTGCGTCCGCCAGGTCCTGCTCGCCGATGACCAGGGGCGGGGCGAGAATCACCAGATTACCGCGAGCCGCGAAGGAAACGCCCCGTTCCAGCGCGCGGCGCAGCAAGACGCTCAATGCCGGGTGCAGCTGGGGCCATGCTGCCAGTGGTTGGCGGGTCTGGCGGTCGCGTACCAGTTCGAGGACGGCGAACAGCCCCTGGCCACCGCGCACTTCGCCGATGAGGGACACACGCTTCTGCATCTGCTGCAGCTCTTGAAACAGCGTCGCACCAAGGCGGCGCGAGCGCTCGATCAACCCTTCCTGCTGGTAGGTCTCGATCGCCGCGACGCCCGCGGCGCACGCCAGCGGGTGACCGGAGTAGGTCAGGCCGGTCATCAGCATTTGCGGCTCGAGACGCCGCGCGACCGGGGCCGCGATCACGACCGCGCCCAGCGGAAGATGCGCGCCGGTCAGCCCCTTGGCGAGGCTCATAAGGTCTGGCCGACCCTCCTCTCCATAGCGCTGCCAGGCGAACCATTCGCCGCAGCGGCCGAACCCGCTCATAACCTCATCGGCGATGAGCAACACGTCATGCTGTCGGGTCACGGTGCGCAGCCCGGGCCAGTATTCGGGCGGCGCAACGATGCCGTTCGTCCCTGCGTGAGGCTCCATGAGCACGGCGGCTACGTCGCCGCGCATCGCGGCGAGGGTATCGGCGAGGTTCTGCAGCGCCGCGCGCGCACACTCCTGCGGCGGCGTGTCAGCGAAGGGGCAGCGATAGGCGTACGGCGGCGGCACGTGGCGTACACGAAACGTCTCGGCGTCAGTCTGATCGACGGTGCGTGCGTCCCCGGAGAGCGCCATCGCCGCGTAGCTTGCCCCGTGATACGAGCGATCGCGGGTAATGATCCAGCCCCGTGGCCGGGAACAGGCCTGTCGGGCGAACTTGACGGCGTGCTCATTGGCATCCGCGCCACCGAGGGTGAAGAAGACCCGCCCCCCTGCGAAACCGGCTTTCTCGAGCAAGAGCTCCGCCAGGCGCGCCCGAGGCTCTGCGCCCCACGCGTTGGTCACGAAGCACAGCCGCTCGGCTTGCCTGCGAATGGCCTCGATCAGGCGCGGATGCTGATGCCCGAGATTGCTGCACTCGGCCAGGCTGCTCATGTCGAGAATGCGCCGTCCGTCGCTGGTGAAGAGGTGCGCGCCGGCGCCACCGACCAGTGTGGGTGCATTCCACTCCGTCTGGCGGCACCATGTATGGAGCACCGATTGCGCTTCAGTGAGCATGGGCAAATGGCCGGAGCCCCGGGGGCGCCGGCGCGTGATCGTGGCTGTGAAAATGACTCTAGGGCGGGCCGCGTGCCTGGTCAAACCGCTGCCTTACCAGTGGCTAGGTGGCCGTCCGGACCTGGTGAACACCTGTAGTATCATCGCGCCCCCGCGACAGCCCCTGGGGCGTTAGCTCAGTCGGTAGAGCATCGGACTTTTAATCCGCTGGTCGACGGTTCGATTCCGTCACGCCCCATTTTCCCCTGTCTACCGCAGTACAGTCGCGTCTAAGAAATGGCTAGCGGCTGGGCGAAGACTCATGGAAACAGCGTTTTCTGAACTGGCGAGCCTCGCGCTGTCCACAGGACGGCTGCACCGCGGGCTCGAAGCTTCGCGCTGAAGGGATTAATCCCCGCGCGAAGCGCGGGGTCCGGGTCGACTCGCGGGACAACACCGCCGAGCCGCACGGCTTCTTGCGCCAACCTGCCGAGCGGGTTCATCATTTGTGCACACGCGTGTCATCCCTGCGATAACGAGAACGAATCGGGGCGACTCCATGAAACGACGTGACTTCTGCCACATGGGCCTGGTCGCAGGTGCGGCGGCGGCTCTTTCCGCCAGGTCGGTCTTCGGCGCGGAGAGCTCTACTGCAGCCCAAGCGACGGCCTTGCGCGCCGTGAAACTCTCCGGTAGCGAGACGACCCTCGAGGCGGCCGCGGTCCGCGATCTGCGGGCCAGCATGAGCGGCGCGCTGCTGGCTCCAGGCGATGAAGGCTACGAGTCCGCCCGCCACGTCTGGAATGGCATGATCGACAGGCGGCCGGCGCTGATCGCCCGCTGCGTCAGTACGCGTGACGTGGTGCAAGCGCTGACTTTTGCGCGCGAGCGCGAGCTGCTGCTAGCAGTGCGCGGCGGCGGACATAGCTTTCCCGGGTACTCGACCTGCGACGGGGGATTGGTCATCGATCTGTCGCCCATGCGCCAGGTGATGGTCAATGCGGCGGGACGCACCGTGCATGCCGCTGGTGGGGCGTGGGGGGCGCACGTGGACGCTGCGACCCAGGCAGAGGGGCTGGCGACGACGCTCGGCCAGATCTCCAACACAGGAATCGCCGGCCTCACGCTGGGCGGCGGGTTCGGCTGGCTGTCACGGCGGTTCGGCCTCGCCTGCGACAACCTGGTCAGCGTCGAACTCGTGACGGCGGACGGCGAGGTACGCCACGTTAGCGAGCACGACGAGCCGGAGCTGTTCTGGGCGCTGCGCGGCGGCGGAGGCAACTTCGGGGTGGCGACGGCGCTTCAGTACCGGCTGCATGCACTGAACCCGACCGTGCTGGGCGGACACGTTGACTATCCGCATACCCAGCTTAGAGACGTGATCGAGTTCTATGCTGAGCTGATTGCTCACGCGCCGCGCGAGTTCAGTGCGGACCTCAGTCTCGGCACGAGCGAGGATGGTTCGCCCGGCGCGCAGATCTACGCCCTGTACACCGGGGAGCCGAAGGAGGGCGCGAAGGTCCTCGCGCCGTTGCAGCACTTTGGCAAGCCGCTCCGGAACACGATCGCGCCGGTGAAATACGTGACCGCGCAGACCTGGTTTGACCCACCGCCAGTGGACCCGCTGCACCATTATCTCAAGGGCGGGTTCGTGCGCGAGTACTCGCCAGGCCTGGTCGAGGTGTTGACAGAGGAATTCCGTCCGGATGAGCGCAGCAGCATGTACTTCCAGAATGCCAACGGCGCGGTGACGGACAAGGAACCGACCGCGACGGCATTCTCGCATCGCAATGTCACGAGCAACATGCTGTTGATCTCAAGCTGGAAAGATGCGAGCGAAGATGAAGCCGGTCGCGCCTCGGTGCGCGCCATGTGGAGCAAGCTCGAGCCTTATACGGACGGCTATTACGTCAACTTGAACGATGCGGATCCGAAGAGTACCGACAGCAACTATGGACCGAACTTCACCCGCCTCGCGGCGCTGAAGCGGCGATACGATCCCATGAACCTTTTTCGCCTGAACGCCAACATCAAACCCGCCTGAACCCCGGTCGATGTCAGCCCGGGGCATTCCAGGTGTCGCCCGGTGCCCCCTTCGCGCGGCGTCCTGCAGCAGGGCTGGCGGCCGCCGACTAGTAATCGGGCTCGAGGAGGCCGGCGATTGTGTGGGCCTGGACGACTTGCTCGAGCTCGTCCACGACCCGATAGGTCATATGGTCCAGTACACGCGGCGGCAGCGAAGCGGCATAGGCGTGCGTAATCTGCAGGTCATGGTGATTGGCGTTCGTGCCATCGGGGGCATCGACGCCGATCACGAGCACCGGGCGGGAGCGGTTCGAGCGATTGGCCGTTCCTCGATGAATGGTCAGGGCGGATCTGGCTGACAAGTCGCCGCGCTGCGGGAGCTTGCGCACCATGCGTTCACGGTAGCGCGGGTAGAGTGACTTGGGCGGAAACATCGCACTGGGACAGCCCGTAAGATCGTCCCACTGCGTGCCGAGTGCGATCTCAAGCGGTCCCATCTCCAGGGTCGTGTCGACGGCCGTTACATTGAAGGCAAGGGAATTCAGCCTGCGACCGATCAGCGTCGCCGGGGGTGATGGAAAGTCCCGATGCCAGGGCTGATCCGCGGCGCCGGGCCCGGGGACGTCGAAGCCGACCTCGACGATCTTGTATGCTGGTCCGAGGATTGCCTCGCACACGGTGGCAAACCACGGATGGGTGGCAATGTCCAGGCAACCGCGCACCCGCTCGGGATGCGTCTCGACGTAGTAGCGCTGTGGTCCCCGCGGCAGCGCACCCCCGGGCACCGCCAGCGCCTCCTCGAGCAAGATCTCAATGTCCTCGCGCAGCTGATCAGCCCATTCACGGCTGAAGGCTGCCTTGAGGCCAATGATTCCATCGCCATAGAGGCCGCCCATGATCTGGGCCACGTCGCTGTCGTGTGCCGCTTGATCCTCGGGCTGGCTGTTCACGTCGAAAGCCTAATATGCGGCCCGGCCGCGCAAAAGCGTGACGGCGAGCTCAGCCTTAGCCGAACGACGGCTTCGCGCCGCTTGCTCCGTGGACAACTGCCGCAGCCACCGCAGCTGCGGGCGGACGTGCGTCGCGCTGCTCTCGCCAGGAATTCGTTCGCTGCGTCGCCGATCAACGGGTAAACACCGCGCCATGCGGTGTCGCCGCACCGCGCCAGTGATGTGGCCAGTCTCGCTCGTTGAAGCTGAAGCCCGCTTGCCCATCGGAGTCGCGAAAAGACTGATCGACGGCGAGAGCGCCCGTCCGCTCATCGAGTCGCAGCAGATACATGCGTTCTTCGGGGGTCTTGCTGGAATCGACCACCAACCGCCGCGTCACCGGGTCCCAGCCGGTCCAATGCGGAAAATACTTGTCGCTGAGTGCCAGCCGCGATACTTCGACGGGCCTGGCCGGGTCCGCGAGGTCAAGAACAACCAGACCATGCACCGCCGGTACGCTCTGCACAAAATAGTGGCCGACGATAGTCGGAACTCCGCACCAGTTTCCGGGGAAGGTGTAGACGAGCTTGGATTTCGGTTGGGCGGTGTCCACTGCGGTAATGCGCTCAAGACCGCAGGCGAGCGTCTGAATGAACACCGACCCGTCGGGTCCCAGGCGCGGCTCCTGCGGGCTGACGTGGGCATAAAGGTTTTCGCCGACATCCAGCTTAGCGGTCCTGAGCAGCTTGAGGTCGGACAGTCGCCAGACCTGATACGTCACGCCGCTGAAGATATCCGGCTCGTGCATCGAGGAGTTTGTCGAAACTATCCGATCGACCTCCGGAAGGACGACCAGCCCGTACGGCATGAGCAGCGCCCGAGGAAAGACCGGATCCGCGCTACTGGCCGCGCGAACCGCTTCCCCCGCGTCGTTGATCTCGACCAGGCCGCCGGTTCTGCCCAAATCGGCGGCCATCGCCGGGTGGTGAGCGTGCTGGAAAGTGGCGAGCACGTGGCCGTTAGGCAGACGCAGATACGAGTGGGGGTGCATGTAGCCGGCCAGATCGGTAAAGGAGGCGGCGATCTTCGGTTGGACCGGATTTCGCACGTCAAATATGAAGGTACGCCCGACGTCATGATCGTTTGCAAACAACATCCCGCTGGCTGGCATCGTGTATTCAGTGTGGTGCACGCGCACCGTCTGTTGGTCCGTAGGCAGAGTCGTCACCAGGTGGCCGTAGTTAGCTGATGCCGGGTCGGCATCGATGACGATCAAGAAGTCATTGCCTATGCCGGCGCGGTCGCCGGCCCACACCACGAGGTAATGGTCGGGGGCCGGGAGTTGTGGCTCGCCAGCGCGGGCGAAGTCCTCAAGGCGGCCAAGCGCGAGCCCCATCAGCACCACGGCCCATAAGGCGATTCTGGTCGTCATCGGAAGACTCCTGAGCTGGCCCATTGTATGCAGGTAAGCCGGTGCTGGCCCCCCCCGGCGGAGGCGGGGTTGCGGGGAGCGGCGCCGGCGCCCACGCTGGGGCGACGGCCGTACTGCGCGGCCCGCGGTGGTCAGGGGTTCTCCGCATGCGACGGGTTCTGGTGACGGGCGCAAGTCGTGGTTTGGGTCTGGAGTTCGTGCGCCAGTATCTGGCTGCGGGCGATCAGGTAACCGCGGCTTGCCGTCAGCCGGGCACCGCAGCGGCGCTGCGAGGGTTGTCGCCCGATGCGGCGGACCGGCTGTCGGTGATTCAGCTGGATGTTACCGACCCGGCATCAGTCAGCCGTGCTGCAACGGAGCATGCCCAGGGCGAGCTCGACCTCCTCATCAACTGTGCGGGTGTCATGGGCCGGCACAACGACGCCCTCGGGACGATTGACTATGGCGAGTGGCTGCAGGTCCTCAACGTGAACTTGTTGGGACCGGCGCGGATGTGCGAGGCCT
Organism: Gammaproteobacteria bacterium; assembly: GCA_019247195.1. Taxonomy (GTDB): domain Bacteria; phylum Pseudomonadota; class Gammaproteobacteria; order Steroidobacterales; family Steroidobacteraceae; genus 13-2-20CM-66-19. Next base: position 14,191 of record JAFAPI010000043.1, on the reverse strand, counting down.
TCCTGCCGCGCCTCGTGCAGGCCAGTCACCCGGTAGTTGTTAGCATCACCAGCGGGATGGGCTCGCTCGCCGACAACTCCTCAGGCGGATATATCGCCTATCGAACCTCGAAAGCGGCGCTGAACATGCTGATGCGCAGCGCCGCGATTGATCTCAAGTCTCGCGGTGTGACCTGCGTGCTCGTGAACCCCGGCTGGGTCAAGACTGACATGGGGGGTCCGGGCGCGACGCTGACCGCGACGCAGAGCGTCGCGTCGATGCGCCGCTTGATCGCCAAGCTCGGCCCGCAGGACAGCGGGCGCTTTTTCAACTACGACGGCCTCGAGTATCCGTGGTAAGAGGACGTCACCGCGGCCCCGCCCCCGACCCCGGCCGGCTCAAGGTGGCGGCTGCTTGACGAGCTCCCCGCCCTTGATCACGACCGGCACGCTCTCCAGCACGCGCACGTCCGCGAGTGGATCACCGTCCACCGCGATCAGATCGGCGTAGCGCCCCGGTGCGATTGCCCCGACGTCCGCGCTGCGGTTGAGTGCCTCCGCCGCGCTGCGCGTGGCAGCCTGGATCGCCTCGAGTGGGGTCATGCCCCATTCGACCATCTTGGCAAACTGCCGCGCGTTGGTACCGTGTGGGTACACCCCGGCATCGGTGCCGAACAGCATCTTAACGCCGGCGGCATGCGCGGCTCGGAACGTCTGACGCTGTTTCAGGCCGATCGCCTTCTCCTTGGCGAGGCTTTCAGCGTAGACGCCATTCTTGGCACCCTCGCTAAGAATGTAATCATCGTTGTAGATGTCCATGTCGAACCAGGCACCATGCTCGCGGGCGAGCTTGAAGCTCTGCTCATCGGCAAGGCTCGCGTGCTCGATCGTATCCACCCCCGCGCGCAGCGCCTCGTTAATGCCAGCCGTGCCATGCGCGTGCACGGCCACCCGCATGCCGAGCCGATGCGCTTCCTCCACAATCGCGCGGATCTCCTCCGGTGAGACCTGCTGCGAGTCCACCGTGTCGGTCTTGGACAGCACCCCGCCGGTCATACATACCTTGATGAGCTCGGCCCCGTACTTGCGCATTTTGCGTACCAGCGCGCGGAACTCGTCCGGGGAATTGGCGATTTGCGGGCTCGGGGTAGTGATCGAAGGGGGGAATTGCGTTGCATCGCAGTGCCCACCGGTTGCGCCGAGGGCGTACGTCGCCGGCACGATGCGCGGGCCGGGGATGTAGCCGTTCTCGATTCCTTGCTTGAGCCCCACGTCGTAGTAATTGGCGGACCCGACGTTACGCACCGTCGTGAAGCCGGCCTCCAGAGTCTGGCGCGCGTTGGCGACGCCGACTGTCATCCAGAAACTATCCGTGAATGGCAGGCCGCGATAGCCGCTGTAGCGGGGATCGGAGGTGAGGTGGACGTGCATGTCGATCAGACCGGGCAGCAGGGTGCGGTCACCCAGATCGATTCGCCGCGCACCCTCGGGCACGGGGTCACCCTGATGCCCGACGCTACGGATGCGATCCCCCTCAATCACGATCTGCGGCGCGTCCGCGCGGCGCCCCGTCAGCACATCTACCATGTGCGCCGCCGTGATGACGACGGGCGGGTTCTCGGCGTGGACCGTGCCGGCGGCGGCGAGCGCCAGCAGCAGCATGCAAATTACGCGCATCGTTGACTCTCCGTGGCCGGGGCGGGTGGGCACGCTAGCGGTTGGGGGCTGCGCTGGCAATGATAAACGTGCCGGGCACCTCACCTGCCCAGGCGCTGTGGCGCGAGGGCCGCCCGCATCGCAGCGTCTGGCGCCTCGCCCAGGCGCGGGTCGAGCAGGTACGCGGCGATGCGGGCCAGCGCGGGGGCCGTCTGGATCCCGTAGCCGCCCTGGCCTGCGAACCAGAAGAAGTCGTGGCGCCCGGGCTCGAAGCCGACCACGGGTGAGCGATCGGCGCTGAAGGTGCGCAGCCCCGCCCAGGCACGCACGACACGCTGCACGCGCAGCGTCGTGGCCGCCTCGAGCCGCTCGACGGCGACCGCCACGTCCAGATCGTCCGCCCAAACGTCGCCCGGCGGCGTATCGCTCTCATCGCCTGGCGAGAGCAGCACGCGGCCCGAGTCGGGCTTGAAGTAGAACGACTCCGCGACGTCAATGACCATGGGCTGGCTAGCCGGCACCGGCTCGTTGGTGGCGACGATTGCGGCCGTGCGCTTCTTCGGCAGCAACCCGCCCGGCCGCAGGCCCGCGAGGGCTGCGAGCTCATCGGCCCAGGCGCCGGCCGCATTCACCAGCAGCGGGGCGACATACGAGGCGCGCTCGGTGCGCACATGCCACCCGTCGGCGCGCGACTCTAGTGCCACCACTCCCGACTCGAGGCACAGCCGGCAGTCCGGGCGGGTGCGCAGCGCGCGCAGGAACCCCTCGTGCAGGCTCGCCACGTCAACATCGCTGGCCTGTGGTTCGTACAGTCCTGCCGCGATCGTGTCCGCTCGTAGCACGGGGACCAGCTCCTGCAGCGCGGCCCCCTCGAGCCACTGGGTACCGGGTGTGCCAAGCCGCGCGGCGAGCGAGTCGCGCTGCTCGTGCCGCGCGATCAGCAGAGCGCCGCGCGGTTGCAGCAGAGGCGCTGCGCAAAAACCCGGCGGCGGGCAGCGGAAGAATGCCTCGCTCATCCGACTCAGCGTCTGGATGGTGTCGTTGCCGTAGGTGGTGGAGAACAGTGCCGCCGAGCGTCCGGTCGCGTGATAGCCGGCCTGTGTCTCCCGCTCAAGCAGCAGCACGCGGTGCTCGCGGCAGAGCTGATAGGCGAGCGAGGCCCCGGCGATGCCGCCGCCGATGATCACGACATCGAAGCTGTGCTGCACGGAACGTTGGCGGGTCGAGGCAGAGCGGCGGATTCTGGCATAACCTCGCGCCTTGGGGCGGCGCTGCGCGCCATGCGCGCGCCCGCGCTACGCTTAGGCCCTCAAGGGGGAAAGTCCATGGATCACCCGCTGCGCGCCGCGACGGCTCTGCTCCTCATCGCCCTCGCCGGTGGCGCTGACGCGGACGTGCGCCGCCTCGCCCCGGCGGCGTACCCGGAGGGTCCGCTGTGGCATAACGATCGGCTGCTCTACGTGGAGTACGCCCAACACACCATTCGTGCCTGGGACGGTCGCCGCAGCGCGGTGTTGTGGCGCCACGCCGGGTGTGGACCGAGCAGCCTGATCGCGTTCGGCGCCGACCATCTGCTGGTCGCCTGTTACGACTCCAACTCCGTACTCGAGCTCGACGCGGCCTGGCACGAGGTGCGCACCATTGACCGCGACCGCGACGGGCACGCCTTCCAGGGGCCGAACGACTTCTGCGCCGACGGCCACGACGGGGTCTATCTGTCAGCTTCCGGGGTCTATGACCTCAAGGCGCCGATCAGCGGCGCGATACTGCATCTCACTGCGGACGGCCAGCTGCGGCGAGTCGCGGAGACGATCCACTACGCGAACGGTTTGACGTTGAGCGCCGACGGACGCTCGCTGCTCGTCGCGGAGATGCTCGCGGCGCGTCTGCTGTCCTTCGAAGTGCTTGCCGACGGCACGCTCGGCGCGCGGCGGGTCTGGGCGCGCCTGCAGGATCTGGCCCGTCCCACGCCCGGCGCGGATGCCTACAACGGACCGGACGGCGTGAAACGCGCAGCCGACGGTGACCTTTACATCGCGCAGAACGGCTCCGGGCGGGTGCTGGTCGTCAGCCCCGCAGGTCGGCTGCGACGCATCCTCACCGTGCCCACGCCGTTCGTGACCAACGTGGCGCTCGATCCATCCGGAAACGTCTACATCACCGGCGTGTTCGATCAGTGGCACGCCCCGTATCCCGGAGCGCTGTTCCGCGTCGCGCCCTGAAGTCGCTCAGGCGGGCGTGGCTACCGGCTCGTAGCGCATCGGGCGGCTGACGGCGCCGCTCTCGAGGGGCATGCGCGCTTGCGCCAGCAGCTGATCGATGCCCACCGGCGAGTCAGGTTCGAAGTGGGCGATCCCCACCCCGATCTGCAGGCTGCAGCCCTCGCAGCGCCAGCCGCGCACCCGCGACAACACCATCCCCGCGGACGCGTGCTCGGGTCGCATCGTGAGTGCCACGAACTCGTGTCGTCCGAGCCGGCCGAGCACCTCGTACACGCCGTAACTCGGGAACAGGTCGCGCAGCAGATTACCGATGTGGCGAACCAGCATCTCCGCAGAGGGACTGTCGTAGCCGATGCCGCCGTCAGTGAGGTTCTCCACCTGGAAAGAGATGAGGTGTGCCGGCTGTGAGTCGCGGGCCGCCAGATCGAGCAGGCGCGTGCCCATCTGGACGAAGCCGCGCCGGTTCAGCAGGCCGGTCACGTCGTCGTTGAGCGCAGCGCAGCGCAGCGAGTGAACGAGATTCACCAGTGCTTTGTGCTGCAGGGCGATGCGCTGTCCACGCGACAGGCCCTTGCAGCGCAGCAGCTCGCCGAGCAGTTTGGCGATGCGAGCCTCATCGCCGTCGATGGCGGCGCTGCGCAACTGCTGACTGAGTTCGGTACCGCGTGCGCGCGCGGCGCAGGCCTCAGCAAACCTTGAGGCGGGAAGGGCAGCGTCTGGCATGGAGGGAGCTCCTGGCGCGGAACCGATGCAGCAGCGTCGCGATGCTGCGGTCCGCCCGCGCGGCCCGTAGGCGGTGCCCTCCGTCAGCCGGCGTCAGTTTGTGGCCAAGCTTCCAGTCAGCAGTCGCTTACCTTGGGCTGATGCGTGGCCGCAGCAGCGGGCCGCGTGCCCGACAGCCGAGACCGGCCATGACCGACAGCGGCGGCATGCCGCAGTCATCAGGCTGCCGTGGCATCAAAGGGGAACAGCCATGAACTCGACACCTGGAAGCGGCTTGCCGCGGAGCACGCAGCAGAGCAACGTCTTCAGGCCCGATGAGCGCGGTGCGGCCGGGGTTCCGGCGCAGAAAGAGCGACTTTCGCTGCACGTGCTGCCGCCACTACCCTTCGAGTTGACTGCGTTGGAGCCGGTGATCTCGAGCCACAGCCTGTCCTTTCACTACGGCAAGCATCACCGGGCCTACGTCGACAAGGTCAACGAGCTGGTGCAAGGCACCGAATTCGCGGACCTGACTCTGGAAGCGCTCATCCTGCGGACCGCCGGGCGAGCCGAGCAGCAGCAACTCTTCAACAATGCCGCGCAGGCCTGGAATCACACCTTTTATTGGCACTGCCTGGCGCCGCGTACGACCGAAGCAGTTCCGGCGACGCTGCTGCGCAAGATCGCGGAGTCCTTTGGCGATCTCTCGACCTGCAAGCGCGAGCTGGCGAAGGCCGCGAACGAACAGTTCGGCTCCGGCTGGGCGTGGCTCGTGTCCGACGGTGCGCGGCTGCAGATTCTCAAGACGGGTAACGGCGATGACCCTCTGCCCAAACACCTGCGCCCGCTTCTCACGCTAGATGTCTGGGAGCACGCCTACTACCTCGACTACCAGAATCGCCGCGCCGACCACGTGCAGGCGGTGATTGATCGACTGTTGAACTGGGAGTTCGCGGCCGCGAATCTCAGTACCTGAGTCTGGGGCGCCGCTGTAGTCAGCATCCTACATTTGGTCGGGCCGGCGAGCCGATCGACCCTCGTGCGGCACGAACCCACAGTGGGCCGGCCCGGCCGCAGCGGCGGCGGTGAAGGTTCGTGGGCGCTTGGGGGGCCGTCCGCCCCCGCGCACGCATGACCAACAAGAGGAGGCGTCCAGGGCCTCACTACTCAAGGAGTGACAACGGTGGCTAGCACAAGCAATGAATTTAACCGTGGCGATACGCGCAGCATGCGTGACAGCGCGCGCGAGACGCTCCAGCAGGCGGGCGCTACGGGTCGCGAAGAGGTACAGAACCTGCTCGCCGACGTCGAAGATCTCATCGATCGGGTGGGCGAGGCGGCCGATCCGGAAATCCGCCGCCTGCGCGCCAAAGTGGTGGACGCCATGGCCTCGACGCGGCGAGCGATATCCCAGAGTGCGGAGCAGGTTCAGCGGCAGGCTCGCGAAGCCTTCGAGGTGAGCGACCGCTATGTCCGTAACCAGCCGTGGGAGGCCATCGGCATCGCGGCCATCGCCGGCATCGCCGTCGGCTATCTGGTGTCGCGCCGCAACTGACCGGACCGTGATCAACCGCCTCTCCGCCGCCGCCGCGATCGTGGTGCGACACTTGGGCGCCTACGCAGAGCTGGTGCGCACCGACATCGATGCCACTTCGCGGCAAATGCGCCACCGCCTGCTGGCGGCGGCGGTGCTGACCGCAGCGTGCTTTCTCGCCGTGGCGGTCGCGTGTGCCTGGCTGATCGCGGCGACCTGGACCAGCGAGGCGCGCGACTGGGTGCTGGCGGGACTGGTGGCGCTCTTTAGCGCGGTGGCGGGCGCCGCTTTCTGGCGGTTGAACCGCCTCAGCGCCCAGCAGCCGCGGCTGCTGGCGCTGACCGCGCGCGAATGGGCAAAGGACCGCCAGCTGCTCGAGGAGCTGCTGCGCGACAAGGCGCAACTCTCATGAAGCGTCAGCCTGCTGCCGCGAGCGCACACGACGCACTGTTGCAGCTGCGGCGCGACCGCGAAGAGCTGCGCCGCGTGCTGGCGCGCACGAGCGCTCGGGAGCAGGGCTTCCCGCGCAGCCGGACCTTTCGCTGGCTGCAGCAGCACGTGACGCCGCGCTCGGTGCTGTCCGGGGCAGTGACGGCGCTCATGATGCGCCCCGCATTGTTAGGCCGGGTGCTCGGCGCCGTGGGAGCGCGTCGCGCCCTGAGTGTCGTGCGCTGGTTGGGTCATGGGAGATAGAGATCGTGGCAGCTGAGAGTTTTCCCTCGAATCCGCAGTTGAGCAGTATCGAGGCACTGCGTGCCCGGGCTCGCCAAGACATCGAGAACGGCGCGGTGACCCACAGTTACGGAGCCGATCGCGCCACGGTGCTGCGCCTGCTCAATGAGGCGCTGGCGACCGAATTGGTATGCACCCTGCGCTACCGCCGTCACTATTTTATGGCGAGCGGCATGGCGGCCGAGTCGGTCAAGCAGGAGTTCCGCGAGCATGCCGAGGAGGAACAGGAGCACGCCGACCGCATTGCGGCACGCATCGTGCAACTCGAGGGGGAGCCGAACTTTGATCCGCGCGGCCTGGCCGAGCGAAGCCACGCCGAGTACGTCGCCGGCAAGACCCTGGAGGACATGATCCGCGAGGACCTGGTGGCCGAGCGGGTTGCGATCGATTCCTACAAAGAATTCATCCGCTATCTGGGTAGTCACGACCCGACGACGCGTCGCATGATTGAGGAGATCCTCGCTAAGGAGGAAGAGCACGCTGAGGACCTGGTCAGCATGCTGCCAAAGTGACGAACCCCACCAGGCAATGGTTTCGGCGCAAATGACGCCAGCAGACGTGTCAACCCCCATGGCTGACACCGACCCCCCGGTCACGCCCACGACGCGTCTGCCTTTTCTTTACCCGATCCGTCCGGCTCATCGCAAGCTGAGCCGGGCGGGGACGGGACTATGAGCCGCCTCGCGCTCCTCGCCCTCTCGATCGCCGCGGTGGCCTGGTATGCGGGCACCCGCAGCCGGCAGCAACACCGTGCGCGGGAGGCCGCCGACGACAAGGCGCGCTGGGAGGGTGAGGGGGGCGCGCCGCACCCGACCACGACCGGGTCAGAACTGCCGCGCTGATACCGGTATGATGCCGCGGCGCGTCAAGCGCGCACGAGCGGCAGCGTGCTGTTGAGACCCTCTCCTTCGCCTCCACTCATCCGGTCCCCTCGACCCGCGCCCGGGGCCGCCCGCGCATGAGCGCCTCGCTGCGCCAAGCGGTGGGGGTGCTCCTCTTGCTGGCGGCGTTGCTGGCGCTGTTCTGGGCAGCGGAGTGGGGGCAACGTCAGCTCGAGCAGGCCGGTGGGCAGGTGCAGGCGGCGGCGCAGCGCGAGCGGGCCCTGAGCGTGGTTCTCACGCTGGTGAGCCAGGCCGAGAGCGGCGAGCGCGGCTACCTGCTCTTGCGCGAGGAGCCCTATCTCGAGTCCTACGGCGATGCTGCCGGGCAGATCGGTCCCGCACTGCAGCACCTGCAGAGCGTATTCGCCCGCGGCGATCCGGCCGTCCAGCAGGAAGTGGACAACCTGCTGCACCTGACCCGGGCTCGCTTCGCACAGATGCGCGAATCGCTGCAGGCCTACCGCGAGCGGGGTCCGCGGGCCGCCATCGCCTACCTGCGCAGCGACGTGGGCCAGCACACGACTGCGCAGATCGCCACGCTGGTCGGGGAACTCCAGGCGCAGCAGACCGAGGACACGCTTGATGCGAGCCGGGCGTGGCGCGTTCACCGGGGTGTGAATTTCGGCCTGCGCAGCGCCGCCCTGCTCGCGGGCATCGTGCTGCTGTGGTGGCTGCAGCGCCTGGTGCGGCGCCATGTGCTGTCCAAGGAGCGAGAAACCGAGGAAATGGCTGAACGCCAGGCCGAGCTCGAGCGGCAGGTGGCCCAGCGCACGACCGCGCTGAGCGAGCTGTCCACCCAGTTGCAGTCAGTGGCCGAGCAGGAGCGCGCCGCGCTGTCGCGTGAGCTGCACGATGAGCTCGGTGGTCTTCTGGTCGCAGCGCGCATGGACGTGACCTGGCTCGAGCAGCACCTGAGCTCGGACGATCCCGCGGTGCAGGCGCATTTCCGGCGCGTGCATCAGGCCCTGCAGGCGGGCGTCGACCTGAAGCGACGCGTAGTGGAGGAGCTGCGGCCGACGCTTCTCGACAATCTAGGCCTGCTGGCGGCGCTACGCTGGCTGTTTGCCGAGACCTGTCGCCGCGGCGGGCTGACCGGCGCGGAACGCTACCCGAGCAGCGCTGTGGAGTTCACATCCGAGGCCGCCATCGCCATCTTCCGCATCGCGCAGGAAGCGCTCACCAACGTCCTCAAGCATGCACGCGCGCGGACCGTGGCCCTGGAGCTGGAGCTGCAACCCCCCTGGGCCTCACTGCGGATCCGCGACGACGGGATCGGGTTGCCCCAGGGGCGACCGGGTGCGCGCTCGCACGGCCTGGCGGCGATGATTCACCGGGTGCAGGCATTGGGTGGCCAGTGGCGCTGCGAACGCCCGGTGGGCGGCGGTACCGAGCTGCAGATCCGGCTGCCCCTCGCGCGGATCACGGCCGGATTGACGGCCGAAGTGGCTGAGCGGGTGCCTGTTTAAGCGGCGGGTGGGCGCGAGGGCGCCGCGCGGCGCTGCGACAGCGCCCGCAACAGGCTCGGCAGCCGAAAATAATCGCGGGACTTGTCGAGGAACGCCTCCGCTCCGAGGTGCTCAGCCTCGCGGCGGTACTCGGGCAGGCCATGATTCGTCAGAACGATCACTTGGGGGCGATGCGCGGCGCCTGCGAGGGAGCGCAGCACGCCAAAACCCGTCCCACTCCTGAGTTTCAGGTCGAGTACGACCACGTCGGGCGTGCGGGCGGCGATGCCCTCCAGTGCCTCGCGCTCGGTCTGCACGGTGTCGAGCAGCGAAACCTCCGGCAGCAGCCGGATCATCTCCGCCAGGCGCGTTGCGAGAAGCGGCGAATCCTCGACCAGCAGCACCTGCAGTGTTCCATTGCTTGCGGCCATGCTTGGCTGGGCCGCCTCCAACACGAGGCGGCGGCTCTCCCTGGTCCTGCCGTGACTACTGGACTAAGCCGTTCCGCAGCGCGTAGGTCGTCAAGTCCGCGTTCGTGTCGAGATTCATCTTCTCGAGCACGCGCGCCCGGTAGGTGCTGACGGTCTTGACGCTGATGAAGAGCTCCTGCGCGATCTCGGACACCGAGCGGCCCACTGCGAGCTTGCACAGGATCTGAAACTCACGCTGCGACAGCGAGGCGTGCAGGGGTTGATCGGTGGGCTCATCGAGCGCCGTCACCAGCATCTCGCTCAAGGTCGCGCTGACGAAGCGACGTCCGGCGAGCACCGTGTGCACCGCGCGCATGAATTCCTCTGGCGCCTGGTCCTTGGCAAGGTAGCCCGACGCGCCGGCGCGCAGCACGTTGATCGCGTACTGCTTCTCGGCGAATCCGCTCATCACCAGCACCCGCGTATCCGGATGCCCGGAGCGGATGTGGCGCAGAATGTCGATACCACTGCGGTCCGGCATATTGATGTCGAGGATCACGAGGTCCCAGTGACCTTCGCGCAGCTGCTGCAGAGTCTCGGCACCCGTTCCGGTTTCCCCGATCTTGTCGATCGAGCGGTCCTGCTCTAGGTAGTGCCTGAGACCGGTGCGAATCATCGCGTGATCATCCGCAATTAGTATGCTGGGCATCGGTTCTCTCCTGGCCGTGGTTCGGTCTTCTGAGGCGGAGCGGTTCGTGGCGGGACAGTAGCGAGTCTTGTAGGCGGGCAGAGTACGCCTGCCGCCAGACTCTCTGTAGGGCGCATCCTACAAATTCCTACGTCGCCGGTCAGGAGCCCCCGCCTCCGGGTGCCTCCAGGCGTGCGACGCACCCGTAGTCCCGACCCTACCCATGCCCACACACCCGGGCGACGGCGCCTCCTTAAGCTAGATGTCAGCATTACGACCCGCGAGGTGGGCTGACACTTATAAGGAATATGCGCTTTCCCGGCCGGTACCCCCTGATCCAGCCGCTCACCGACAAATGGCGGCCGCCGCCGCTTGAGCCGGCCAGCGCCAGCGCCAAGGTGGCGCGCACGCTTGCCCGGCCGCTGTGGATCCTGGCGGTCTGCGCCCTGATTGCCGCACTGCGCTCCGGCCGCGAGATGCTCATCCCTATCGCGCTGGCGATTCTTTTCTCGCTCATCCTGTCCGGCGTCGTCGAGCGGCTGCACCGCTGGCGGGTGCCGCGCGGGGTGAGCGCCCTCGTCCTGTTGCTGCTGAGCGCCGTGGTTTTGGCGGGCACCGCCGAGATGCTCTGGGCCCCGGCGCAGCAGTGGGTGCAGAACGCGCCGCGGGTGCTGCGCACCATCGAGCACAAGATTCGCCCGGCGCGCTCAGCCTTGATGCGCGTCAATGACATCGCAGAGCGCGCCGCGGCGATCGCCGGGGGCAGCACCGAGGCACACCCGGCAACTCCCGCGGCACCCAGCGCCGCCGCAGCTCCGGTGAATCCGGTAAGCGTGCTGACCGAGACCGGTTGGGCGCTCGCCATGGTCGTGACGGTCATGGCGCTGACCCTGCTATTGCTTGCGGCAGGTCCACCGACGCTCGCGCGCATGACCGCGGCCATGTCGGGCAACATGCACGCCGTGCACGTGATGTACATCATCGAGTCAATCCGGGTCGAGGTGGGTCGTTACTACTCGACACTGGCGCTGATCAACATCAGTCTCGGCATCGCCACCGGCGTGTCCATGTGGCTGCTGAAGATGCCTAACCCCGTGCTGTGGGGTACCTTGGCGTGCGTCCTGAACTTCGTCCCCTATCTGGGCTCGGCGACCACGCTCACCATCCTCACCGTGGTCGCGCTCGTCACCTTCGACTCCATAACCCACGTGCTGGCGGTGTCGTTCACCTTCCTCGGTCTCGCCACGGTCGAGGGCCAGATCGTCGAGCCGATCTTTTTCGGCAAGCGCCTGCATCTCAACCCGATCATCGTCTTCGTCGCTCTGTGGCTGGGGGGCTGGATCTGGGGGATTGCCGGGGTCGTGATGGCCATGCCGTTGCTGGTCTCGACCAAGGTCGCGGCCGCACATAGCAGCGGCGGGAGCCTGCTCATGCGCGTGCTATGCCCGCCCACCGGCGCGGCGGACGTCACCCCCGCCGCTGCGGCGGCTGCCGCCCGCGCGGACGCACCCGCGGTTGCGAGCCCCGGGGCGGCAGAGCAGGTGAGCGAAACGCGCCGCGCCAACGTGGGGTGAGTCTCGGCTAGCGGGGCGCAAGACCGGTGGCGTCGCGCAGGGCGTAGCCGACGATGCCCTCGTCATGGCTCATTGCCGCCAGGCGTATCGCGGAGGACTGGGACGGATAGGTGTGCAGCACGCGGGCGAGCTCCCGCAGACCCACGCCCTGATCCATAGCCACGGCGACTTCGTTGATCATCTCGCTGGCGCGCGCGGCGACGATGGTCGCGCCGAGGATGCGGTCGCTGCGCTCGGTGGCATGCAGCTTCACGAAGCCAACATCCTGGCGGTCGGTGATGGCTCGGTCAACGTCGTGCATGAGCACCGTATAGGTCTTGAGGGGGATGCCGCGCCGCCGCGCCTCCCAGACCTGCAGGCCGATGTGGGCTATCTCGGGCGCGCAGAAGGTGCACCACGGCACGTTGCGTTCGCGGAAGATACGCCGCTCGCGGTGCAGCGCGTTGCACGCGGCCAGTCGGCCAGTGCTCTCGGCCACGTGGGTGTATTTGTGCTGCAGGCAGACATCGCCCGCCGCGTAGACACGGGGGTTGCTGGTGCGTAGATAGTCATCGACGCGGATGCCGCGCCGCCGGTCATAGGCGATGCGCGCGGCCTCGAGCTGCAGGCCCTCCAGGCGCGGCACCCGGCCGACACTGACCAGGATCTGCTGGGCCTGTAGCTGCATGCGCTGCCGGTAGGTCTGCAGCTGCAGCCGCACGCCGCGCGGACGAACCTCGGCGCCGACCACGCGGGTATTGAGACGGATGTCGACACCGTCGCGCGCCATAGAGGCGGCGAGCAGCTGGGCGGCGTCCCGTTCCTCGCGCGGCAGGAACTTGGCCTCGTCCTGGATGATCGTGACCCTCGAACCGAGGCGGCAAAAGGCCTGCGCGAGCTCGCAGCCCAGCGGTCCCCCACCCACCACCGCCAGCTGCCGAGGTAGCGCAGTCAAGCCGAAGATCGACTCGCTGCTGTGATAGCTCCCCGGGCGCAGCCCAGGTATCCCGGGGGCAGCCGGCTGCGCCCCCGTCGCCACGATGGCGCGGTGGAATCGCAGCACCGTGCCGCGCACGCGCACGCTGTCCAATCCGCTGAAACAGGCGCTGCCGTGATGCAGCTCGATTCCCAGCCGTTCCAGCCGCGCCGCGGAGTGCGAGGCGCCGATCCGCTCCTCGATGTCGCGCAGCCGCGCGCTGATGCGCCCGAATTGTGCGCGCGGCTCGCGCTGCGAGCGCTGCAGTCGACCGCCCTCGCGGGTCGCCGCGAACAAGGTCGCCGCGCGCACCAGCGCCTTGGAGGGCACCGAGCCGCTGTGCAGCGACGTGCCGCCGAGCGCGCGGCTCTCGATGAGCGCCACGCGGCCGCCGAGGTGCGCAGCGAACTCGGCCGCCGCAAGTCCGGCCGGCCCGCCGCCGATGATCACGAGGTCATAGCGGCGCTCGCCACGAGGTCCCCGGCGCCTACCGCTCATGCCAGCCACCCGCCGCTGAAGCCCGCCCGCCGCAGGCCACGGCCCACGTGCGCATTCTGCCGCAGCAAGTGCCACAGCAGGCCCGAGCGCGCATTCTCCAGCATCAGCACCAGCAGCCCCTGGTCCAGTCCGTACCAGCCGCGCGACAGCCAAGGCCGTCCGCCGCGGGTGACGCTCGGATTGAAGCCGCTGCTGAAGCGCGCACGCTGGCACACCTGCGGATAACGGCGCAGCAGCTCGCGCGTGCCCCGCAGCGCCGCGTCGGGGGTGAAGGGCAGGGTGGCGAGCATCGCCCACGGACAGAGCGTTCCATCATCGGGACCGTACGGAACCCCGCGCGCCATGTAACCGAAGTGCCGGTTGTCCTGCGCGAAGCGGCGCACTCCCTCGCCGCGCGGGCCGTCTCCGGCGCTGATCCCCCACAGGTCGCGGCCGTAGCCGCTGAAGCGGCGGGGGTTGCGCTCGCAATATTCGCGCTGCAAGGCGACGGTGCGTCGGGTGTTCTCGAAGTAGTCGCTGCCTGTGCCGCGCATGAAGGCATCGCGGACACCGCGCAAGTCGAGCCACGTGTGCGGGAACAGATGCGTGAACAGGGGGCCGGAGTAGAGGACGTCCTGGCCCAGGATGCGCTCCCACTGGTAGGTGAGCGTCCAGCCGGAGAAACTGCTGGCGGTCAGCGGCCGCGTCGGCGAACCCAGACCCAGAACGTACAGCAGCAGCGCCTCGTTGTACCCCTCCCAGCCGTAGTGCAGAAAGCCGCCCTCAGGGTGCCAGCCCTGCGAGAGCGTTGCGGCGCCGTTCTGTGCCCATAGCCAGTCGACCCGCAGGAAGAGGGCCTCGGCGGTCTCGCGCAACTCGCCCTCGCCGCGCTGATCGAAGTATTCGCCCACGCTCAGTACCCCGGCCATGAGCAGCG
>JAFAPI010000036.1 GCA_019247195.1 Gammaproteobacteria bacterium | reverse complement strand
TGCTGCTCGGAGCGGGCATCGTGATCGCGAGCGGCCTGTACCTCATCTGGCACGAGCGGCGTGCGAGCCTCGCCCCGGCGCAGCCCTCCTTGGAAGTGGCCGCCTGAGCGAGGCAGAATGCGTCACCCCGCGCCGCCGCTCACCCCCCATAAGGAACACCTCATGAGCAATGCCGAGGTCCGAGGCCGATTCGTGTAGCACGAGCTGCTCACGACCGACACCGCCGCCGCGGCGGGCTTCTACGCCAAGGTCGTCGGCTGGCGCAGCCAGCCCTCCAACATGCCCGGCTACACCATCTTCATGTCCGGGCAGATCCAGATCGCCGGCCTCATGGCGCTGCCGCCGGAAGCGGGCAGCGCGCCGCCGCACTGGATCGTCTACGTCGGCACCCCGGACGTCGATGCGTGCTGCGAGCAGGCGCAGGGACTCGGCGGCCGCATTCACAAGCCCCCGACCGACATCCCGAACGTCGGCCGCTTCGCCGTGCTCGCCGACCCGCAGGGCGCCACCTTCGCGGTGTTCACCCCGGGCGGCAGCCCGCCGGCACCGGCCCAGCCGGCCGCGGGCGGCTTCTCCTGGCATGAGCTCGCCACGACCGACATCGCCGGCGCCATGCGCTTCTACGGCGCGCTGTTCGGCTGGACCAAGGGCGTGGCTCACGACATGGGGCCGATGGGCATCTACCAGCTCTTCGAGCACGCGGGCGCCGCCGTCGGTGGCCTGTGCAACACCCAGGGGCCGCAGACCCCGCCCTCCTGGCTGAGCTACGTGAACGTGCCCGACTCCGCGCGCGCGGTGGCCGCGGCCAAGGCCGGCGGCGGACGGCTGCTGCACGGCCCCACCGAGGTGCCCGGCGGCAGCTGGATCGCGCTGCTGCTGGATCCGCAGGGCGGCGCGTTCGCGGTGCAGGAGGCGCCGCGGGCAGGCGCGACCCCCAAGCCCGCCAAGCCCCCCGCCGCGAAGGCAGCGGCGAGCGGCGCGGCGGCGCCCCAGAGTGCTGCGCCACCGCGCGCCGCGCCGAAGCGCGCAGCCACGAAGCGCCCGGCAGCGAAGAGCGCACCCCGGGCGGCGCGCCGGAAGGCCGCGAAGAGCCCCCGCAAGGCCGCGCGCCCGGCGCCGCGCAAGAGCGCGGGGCGCAGCATGAAAGGCAAAGGGAAGCGGCGCGCGGCCGCGCGCCCGGCGCGGCGGACTTCGAGCCGGCGGCGCTAGTCGCCGCTCACGCGCTCGCGCGGGGGCACGCGCACCAGTGCGCGTCCGAGCGTGAGACGCTTCAGCGTGCGCTCGAGGTGCGACGGAGCGGCCTCGAGCCCCTCGACCACGTCCTCGCGCAGCGCGATGCGCCCCGCGCCGTGCCAGGGAATCACCTCGCGCAGGAACTCGCCGCGCCGCGCCTCGTAGCTGCGCGCATCGATGCGGCGCACGCTCAGCTGCGGCGCGTGCGCGTGCAGCGCCGCGGTATCGGCCGGGCGCACGCGGTTCTGCACGATGCGGGCGCGCGGGGCGAACACGCCCGCGGCCGCGAGCGCCTCGGGCAGCCCGGCGCCGTGGCTGTCGAAGAACACGTCGATCCCGCGCGGCGCGAGGGCGCGCAGCCGCGGTGCGCACTCGGGCGTCTGCTGCAGGCAGGCGGTGAAGCGGCCATGCCGCCGCACCCACTCACATTGCTCGCGCGTCGCCGCCAGCCCCAGGGCGCGCGCCCCCTTGAGCTGCGCGAGCTGTCCGGCCGTGGCGCCCGCCGCATCGGCTGCGTCCGACACCAGCACCGTCTCCCCGGGCTGCAGCGCGGCGAGCTCGAGCAGGCCGAAGTAGGCCGCCATGCCGGGACGGCCGAGGACCCCGAGCGCGCTCGAGTGCGGGGTCTGACCGGGGTGCAGCAGCCGCGCGTGGGCGCCGTCAGAGACGCACAGCTCCTGCAGCCCGCAGTCGAGCACGACGTAACTGCCGACGCCGAACACCTCGTGACGCGAGTCGATGACGCGCGCCACGCCCTGCGCCGGCACCACCTCATCGACGGCCGAGCCTGCGCCTGCGCTCTCGACGCTGAAGGCATCGAGCCCGAGCCACAGGACCTGGGCGAGGAAGGTACCGTGGACCAGCACCGGAGGGGCGGCGGCGTGCAGCGCGAAGCCGGCAACCCCCGCCGTCCCGTGCCGCAGGCGCACCTGGCGATTGGCACTCATGGGTTATCCGCCTCGGCCTGCTGCCGGCGCTGCTCGGCGGCGCGCTGTGCGGCGGCGACCTGGTCGCGCACCGCCTGCTCGGTCCTCTGCGCCTGCGCGGCCTGCTCGGCCTCGCCCGCGGCCGCAGCCGTGCCCGCCGCGCCCGTACCGGCCAGTCCGCACGCGCCCAACAGGGCGCTCAAGAGGAGCAGCACGCCGACGCGCAGCCGACACATGACTGCAATGTACGCCGGCCGGCCACTGACGCAAGAGTCCGGGAGAACATGGCACTATGCCGTCCATGGCTCGGGAAGCGGCTCGCTCGGTGCGGGATACCCCGGCGCGCGTGCGCCGCGGCTACTTCGAGTGCCGCTACGGCCAGCTGCACGTGCACCACGCCATGCCCCCCGGCGGCGGGTTCGAGGAGGGCACCCCGCTCCTCTGCGTGCACGACTGCCCTGGCTCGGCGCGCTCGCTCGCACCCCTGCTCGGCCTGGTCGGACGCGACCGCTCGGCGTACGCGGCGGATCTGCCCGGCTACGGAGAGACCGATCCCGCCGGCGGCAACCCCGGGGCCCCCGAGTACGCGGCGGCGCTGCAGGACTTCATCGACACCATGCGCCTGCGCAAGCTCGACGTGCTGGCGGTGCGCGCGGGCGCGGCGGTCGGCGTCGAGCTGGCCCTCACCCGTGCTGCCCAGGTGCAGCGGCTCGTGCTGTTATCGGCACCGCTGCCGGCCCGCGACGGCACGGACACGACTGGCACCGTCGGCGCGCTCGCGCGCTATCCGCTGCGCGAGCGACTGGCGCGGGTCACCCAGCGCGTGCTGGTGCTGCGACCGCAGGATGAGCTGACGGAGGCCACCGGCCGCGTGCGCGAGGTGTGCGCCGCGGCGCGCATGACCGACCTCGAGCAGCCCGGGAACGAACTCCTGGCGGCCGCGCCCGAGCGGCTGTTCGAGGCCGTGCGCGAGTTCCTGCGTGGCTGACATTTCGCGATTCTTCTCACATATTTCAGCCCGCGGCGACGGCGCAGCGCCGCTTCGGCGCTACACTTTTTCCCGCCCCGGTACTGCACGAACCCGCGATGAGCTCAAGCTCGATACCGACCCCGCCTGAGGATCTGGAGCGCACCGCCGAACTGCCGGTGCTCGACCCGGCCGTCATCGTCGACACTCCCGAGGCGCACACCAGCACCGACACCTGGGCCTCGCTGCCGGCGCTACGGCCCGAGGCGGACCCGGAAGTCCTCGGCCGACTGACCCGCGAGCTCGAGCAGGCGCAGCAGCAGCTGCACGAGCGGGACGGGCGACTCAGGCAGCTCGAGCGCGAACGCGAAGCCGCCAGCGCGGTGCGCAGGAGCGCCGAGCAGCGGGCGAGTGATCTCGGCAGCGAGCTCACGCGCCTCCAGGCCGCCCAGGCACAGCAGGCCACGCAGCTCACCGAGCTCGCCGCCGCCCGGGCACTCGCCGAGCAGCGGGCGAGTGATCTCGCCAGCGAGCTCACGCGCCTCAGGGCCGCCCACGCCCAGCAGGCCACGCAGCTCAGCGAGCTCGCCGCCGCCCGGGCACTCGCCGAGCAGCGCGTAGCCGGACTCGAGGCACAGCTCACCCATCTCAGTGGCCGCGGCGACCCGGCGCTCGAGGAGCTGCGCGCCGCGGCCGAGCAGCGCGCCGCGGCCCTCGATGCCGAGCTGACCCGCCTGCAGGCTGCGGCGACCCAGCACGTGACCCAGTTCCAGGAGCTGGCGCAGGCGCGGGCCCGCGCCGAGGAGCGGGCGCTGGCGCTCGATGGCGAGCTCGGCCCGCTGCGCGCGCAGCTCGCCGCGGCGCAGGAGCGCGCCGCGCTGCTCGAGCGGCAGCTCGCCGCCCAGCAGCAGCAGATGCAACAGGCCCATACCGAGCTGAGCCAGCACGAGGAGCTGCGCGCCGGGCGCGACAAGGTGCAGGCCGCCCAGGTCGGCACGCTGGTGGCGGACCTGCACGGCGCGCGTGAGCGCGCGACCGCGCTCTACGAGTCGCTGCAGAGCGTGCACAGCCAGCGCGCCGTGTTCGAGGGCCTGGTGCTCGAGCTGCAGGAGGAGGGGCAGGGCCGCCTGACGGAGCTCGCGCGGGTGACGCAGAGCCTCAGCGAGCGCGACACCCAGCTCGCCGAGCACGGCGCCGAGCTGGCGCGCCGCGCCGCGCGCATCGCCGCGCTGGAGGAGGAGTCGGGTCGGCTCGGCACGGCGGTACAGGAGCGCGATGCGCGTCTGCGCGATTTCGAGCGCCAGACCCAGGCGCTGCAGGCGAGCATCGCGCGGCTGCAGGCGCAGGCCGACGCGAGCCACGAGCGCCTGCAGACCCTGCAGGTGCAGGGCGAGCAGTACGACAAGTCCGAGCACCAGCGCAAGAGCGAGCTCGGACAGCTGCTCGCCGAGCGGGTCAAGCTCACCACGGAGCTGGAGCAGGCGGCCGCCGCCGCGGCCGCGACGGCCAGCCAGGTGACGCGCCTGGAGGAGGAGCTCGCGCAGCGGCGCAGCACCGGCGCGGAGCTGGAGACGGCCCTCGCCGCCGAGCGGGCCCGCACCCAGGAGCTCAGCGCCGAGCTCGAGCGCGTGCGCACCGAGATGCAGGAGTGGGGCAGCGCGCTGCAGAGCGCGCAGCGCGAGCGCGATACGCAGCTCGCCGCGCTGTCGGCCGCGCAGGCGCGCGCCCATACGCTCGAGCAGCAGGCGACGCACCACGAGGAGTCGCTGCGCAGCCAGCAGGCGCAGCGCGAGGAGGGCGTGACGCGCCTGCGCGAGCTGGAGGCGGACCTCGCCGCCGCCGAGGAGGCATTGCACCGCGTCGAGGCCGAGAGCCGCGCGCGCGCCGAGCAGCTCCTCCAGCTCGAGCAGCGCCTCGGGGCGCGCGCGGCGCCCCTGGCACCGCCGCCCGCGGTGACGCCGCTCGCGGCGGTGCGCACCGAAGAGGGGGGCGTGCTGCGCGAAGGCGTGCGCCGCGGCGAGCAGGTCGAGGGTCCGCCGGCGGCGGCGGCCGAGGGCGCGACGCGCCTCCTGATCCGCAGCGAGGACGGGCGCGAGATCGTGCACGTGCTCAGCCGCAAGACGAGCGTCGGCCGCACGCCCGACAACGATCTGCAGATCGATGCGAAGTTCATCAGCCGCCATCACGCGGTGATCCTGTGCGGGCCGGCGCAGACCATCATCGAGGACCTGAACAGCACCAACGGCGTGCACGTCAACGGACGGCGCATCACCCGGCAGGTGCTGCAGGACGGGGACAGCGTCGCCATCGGCCGCCAGCAATACCGCTTCGTGGTGCGCAAGGGCGGCGACAAGCGCTGACAGCCGCGGCGCCTTGCCGCTAAGCTCTGCGCGTCGTTGGTCGGACACGGGCGGCGCATGGCGCATCCCTACATCGAGCGCATCCTCAAGGCGCGGGTCTACGAGGTGGCCATCGAGTCACCGCTGGAGGTGGCGCCGCGCCTGTCGCGCCGGCTCGGCAACGAGGTGCGCCTCAAGCGCGAGGACCTGCAGCCGGTCTTCTCCTTCAAGCTGCGCGGCGCCCACAACCGCATCGCCCAGCTGTCCGCGCACGCCGCGCAGCGCGGCGTGGTGTGCGCTTCCGCGGGCAACCACGCCCAGGGCGTGGCGCTCGCCGCCCAGCGGCGCGGGCTGCGCGCGCTGATCGTCATGCCGCAGACGACCCCGCAGATCAAGGTGCAGGCGGTGCTCGACCTCGGCGCCGAGCTGCGCCTGCACGGCGATGACTACGACAGCGCCTTCGAGGAGGCCTTGCGCTGCGCGCGCGAGCAGGGGCTGGTGCTGGTGCACCCGTTCGACGACCCGGACGTGATCGCCGGCCAGGGCACGATCGGGGTGGAGATCCTGCGGCAGTGTGCCGCGCCGCCGGACGCGGTGTTCGTGCCGGTCGGCGGCGGCGGGCTGCTGGCCGGCATCGCCGTGTACGTGAAATCGCTCTACCCCGCGGTCAGGGTGATCGGCGTCGAGCCGGAGGACGCCGCCGGGATGCACGACTCGCTGCAGGCCGGGCGGCGCGTGACGCTCGAGCGGGTGGGCATCTTCGCCGACGGGGTGGCGGTGAAGCGCGTCGGCGAGGAGACCTTCGCGCTGTGCCGCGGGCTGGTCGATGAGGTGGTGCTGGTCGACACCGACGAGATCTGCGCCGCCATCCAGGACGTGTTCGAGGACACGCGCTCGATCGTCGAGCCGGCCGGCGCGCTCGCGGTGGCGGGGCTGAAGCGCTTCGTGGCGCGCGAGCAGTGGCAGGGGCGGCGGCTGGTCGCGATCAACAGCGGCGCCAACATGAACTTCGACCGTCTGCGCCACGTCGCCGAGCGCGCGGACCTCGGCGGGGAGCGCGAGGCGCTGCTGGCGGTGGTGATCCCGGAGCGCCCGGGCAGCTTCCTCGCCTTCTGCCAGGCGCTCGGCCCGCGCAGCGTCACCGAGTTCAACTACCGCTACGCCGGCGGCGAGGGGGCGCAGATCTTCGTCGGCCTGGCCTTGAGCGGCGGGCGCGCGGAGAAGCAGGCGGTGCTCGGCACGCTGCGCGCGGCCGGCTACGCGGTCACGGACATGAGCGAGGACGAGATGGCGAAGCTGCACGT
The DNA here is from genome assembly GCA_019247195.1 of Gammaproteobacteria bacterium. GTDB lineage: Bacteria > Pseudomonadota > Gammaproteobacteria > Steroidobacterales > Steroidobacteraceae > 13-2-20CM-66-19. The sequence goes on along the minus strand of JAFAPI010000036.1, from coordinate 10,293 downwards.
GCGCTACATGGTCGGCGGACATGCGCGCGGGCTCGCCGACGAGGTGCTGTACCGGTTCGAGTTCCCGGAGCGTCCCGGCGCGCTGCGCGGCTTTCTCGAGACCCTCGGCGCGCGCTGGAACATCAGCCTGTTTCACTACCGCAACCACGGCTCTGACTACGGGCGGGTGCTGGCGGGCATCCAGGTGCCGCCGGCGCAGCGCGCCGACTTCCGCCTGTTCCTCGAGGCGCTGCACTACCCGTACGTGGAGGAGAGCGCGAACCCCGCCTACCGCATGTTCCTCGGCGCCTGAGCTCAGGCGCCCGGCGCGCCGGTCTCGTGCAGCCACTCGCGCCACACCGCGAGCAGCACCGCGAGGATCACCGGGCCGAGGAACAGCCCCACCAGGCCGAAGGCGGCGATCCCGCCCAGCACCCCGAACAGCACGACGATGAAGGGGATCTTCGCGCCGCGCGCGATCAGCACCGGGCGCACGAAGTGGTCGGTGCAGAAGACCACGACGCCGCCCCAGATGGCGAGGCCCGCGCCGGCCACCGCGTCGCCGTTGAGGAAGAGCCACAGGCAGATGCCGGCGAGCAGCACCGGGACCGCGAACGGGATGACGCCCGCCAGCACCGTGAGTGAGGCCCAGAAGATGGGCGAGTGCACGCCGGCGATCCAGTAGCCGAGGCCGACCAGCGCGCCCTGGGCGAGCGCCGACAGGCCGAGGCCGTACACCACCGCGCGCACGGTCTGGCCGACGGCCAGCAGGTAGTTGTCGACGCGCGGCCCGAGCACCTTCTCCAGGGCGGTCGAGATCTGCGCCGCGAACTGCTCCCCGCCGCGGTAGACGAAGAACAGGCTGAGCACGGCGAAGGCGAGCTTCACGACGTTGCGCCCGACGTCCTCGATGATCCGCGTCACGTGGGTGAAGGAGTGGTCGGTGAAGCGGCTCAGCTCCGCGCCGAGCGCGTGCGGATCCTGGCCGAGGCGCGCGGCGAGTTCCTCGAGCTGCGCGCCGAGCCAGGGAATGCGCAGCAGCGGCTCCGGCAGCTGCAGCCCGCCGGCGAGCAGCGCCTGCAGGTCGCGGTAGCCGGCCACCAGCTCGAGGCGCAACACCACCGCGAGCCAGGCGATCGGCACGATCACCGCGGCCGAGACGATGACGGTCATGATGATCGCGGCCAGCAGCTCGCGGTTGCCGCAGCGGCCCTCGACGTAGCGGTAGGCCGGCCAGCTGACATAGGCGAGGATCGCCGCCCACACGATCGGCACGATGAAGGGGTGCATCACCCGCACGCCGAGCAGCACGAGGCCGCCCAGCAGCACGATGGTGATGAGGCGGCGCCACCAGGGGGCGGAGCTGGATTCGTCCACGAGCGTCAGCTCACGCCGGCCGTCTCCGAGACCAGCATGGTCACGGCGAGCAGCAGGCAGGTGGCGATGACGAGCGGGCGGCGCAGGTTGAGGTAGCCCGGCGGCAGCTCCGCGCCCAGCGCACGGTGCTCGTACAGCCAGAACAGTCCGAAGCCGACCACGAGCAGCGCCAGGGCGCGCTGTCCGCCCAGCACCACGGCCGCGGCGGCGGCGACGGCCGGCGCGAGCGCCGCACCGATGCGCACGGCGCGCGGCGCCATGCGCCCGGCGAAGATCAGTCCCCAGTGCACCGCGCCGGTGAAGGCGAGCAGCGCCGCGCCCCATCCCACGCTCACGCGCTGCGCGAGTTCGCGCAGCGGATAGTCGGGCGCGAGCCCGAGCATGGCCAGCGCCGCGATGAGCGGCGCCACGCACAGGTACGCCGCCCACTCGTGCGCGGCGGCGGGGGTCGGCCAGGCGGCGGTGCGGTCGTGGGCGCGCATGTTGGTCCGATGATGCCACGCAGGCCCGTTCCTGCCACGACCGCCGGGCTCTTGACGTAGGGCGGTGGCCGAGGGCAGGCTTCGCGCCACGCAAGGTGACCATCCGGCGCGCAGGGCCAGAGGCTTCTGGACCGGCGCGGCGGATGGAGAAACGGGAAGACCGGTGAGGATTCGTCCAAGGCCGGCGCTGCCCCCGCAACGGTAACCGAGATCAGCCGGATCAACGAGCCACTGCCCAACGGCGGGAAGGCGATCCGTCGGAGCCTCTGCTCCAGCTCGGCAGCCCGGAGACCGGCCTCGCGCTGAAGACCGATGGGTGTCGCGGCGGGCGATGCCGGTTCGCAGCCGCTTCGCCGCTGCCGCACCGCGCTTCCGCAGCCACGCGCCCACGGGCACGGGTGTGTGCTTTGCAGGGAGTCCCGCCGATGACGAGCCCTTCCATCGCGTGCCGCGCGCTCGCGCGCCGTGCGCTGCTCCTTTGTCTGCTGCCGCTCCACCTGCCCGCCGCCGAGGCCCCGGCCGCGGACGCGCTGCAGGGGGTGGTCGTGACCGCCACGCGCCTGCCGACGCCGCCGCTGGAGGTGGCCAGCAGTCTCACGGTCGTCACCGCCGCCGACATCGAGGCGCGCCAGCAGCGCACCTTCGCCGAGGTGCTGCAGAACGTGCCCGGCCTCAACGTGGTGCAGGAGGGCGGGGCGGGCGGGGAGACCTCCGTGTTCATGCGCGGTACCAACTCCAACCACACCAAGGTGCTGATCGATGGCATCGACGTGAGCGATCCGAGCAACGCCAACGGCGCCTTCGACTTCGGCTCGCTGCTCGCCGACGACATCGAGCGCGTCGAGGTGCTGCGCGGCCCGCAGAGCGGCCTGTACGGCTCGGACGCGATCGGCGGGGTGATCAACATCATCACCAAGTCCGGACAGGGTCCCGCCCAGCTCTTCGCCCGGGCCGAGGGCGGCTCGTTCGACACCTTCAACCAGAGCGCCTCGCTGCGCGGCGGCGAGGAGCCCTGGCACTACGCGGCCAACCTCACCCACCTGCACGTCGGGGCGACGCCGGTGACCCCGCCCGAGCTGCTCCTGCCGGGGGAGGCCCGCCACGACGATAAGTACGACAACCTCACCGCCTCCACCAAGCTCGCCCTCACCTTGAGTCCCGCCCTGGACCTCGGCCTCGTGGGCCGGACCACCCACGCGAACCTGCACTACACCGGGGAGGACTTCGATCCGGTCACCTTCGCGGGGTTTCCCGCCCCGGAGCAGAGCCGCTCGCGGGTGGATGACACCTATGCGCGCCTCACCGCGCACTGGGTGGCCTTCGGCGGGGCCTTCGACCAGACCCTCGGCGCGGCCTACACGCGCAGCCGGACCGCGACCTTCCAGCCGCAGCTGGCCGAGATCGACAACGACGGCACGCGCCGCAAGTTCGATTGGCAGGGGGCGCTGCATCTCGCGCCGGAGACGACCCTGCTCCTCGGCGCGGAGCAGGAGCGCGCCGAGATCAGCGCGCCGCTCAGCGCGAGCCTGCGCATCAACTCCGGCTACGCGGAACTCGAGTCGTCGCCGGGCGCCGGTGTCTTCACCGCGCTGAACGTGCGCTACGACGACAACGACCGCTTCGGCAGCGAGGTCACCTATCGCCTGGCGCCCACCTGGGTGAGCGCATCGACCGGCACGAAGCTCAAGGCGAGCGTCGGCACCGGCTTCAAGGCCCCCACCCTGAGCGAGCTCTACCAGGACTTCCCGCCGTTCTTCTTCGCCAATCCGCGGCTGCGCCCCGAGACGAGCACCGGTTACGAGGCGGGCCTCGAGCAGAGGCTCGCCCCGCCGCTGCGCGCCGGGGTCACCTATTTCTATAACCGCATCCGCAACCTGATCACGGCGGATGCGACCGGCTCGACCTGGGCCAACATCGGCCGCGCCAACACCGAGGGCGTGGAGAGCTTCATCGCCTTCGAGCCGCGCGGGGCCTTCAGCGCCCGCCTCGATTACACCTATACCGAGGCGACGGACGCGACGCTGCACCAGGAGCTGCTGCGCCGGCCCAGGCACCGCGGCGCGCTCGAGGCGCGCTGGCAGCCGAGCCCGGACTGGCTGCTCGATGTGAACCTGCTCAGTGTCGGTGCGTGGACCGACGGCAGCCGCGACTTCTCCGTGCCACGCCTGAGGGCGCCCGGCTACACGACGGTCAACGTCGCGGGCCGCTGCACGCTCTCCCCCCGCGTGAGCGTGCTCGCCCGGCTCGACAATCTCTTCGACCGGCGCTACCAGAACCCGGTGGGCTTCCTGCATCCGGGCTTCGGTGCCTTCGCGGGTCTGGAGGTGACGCTGTAGCGTTCGCGCCCGCCGGGGGGCGAAGTGGTAGGCTTGGGAACGCCATGAGCGAGCCCACCGCCACCTCGGCCCCGGCGCCGACGGAGAATGAGCGCACGTGGGGCATGCTCGCCCACCTCGCCGCGCTCGTCGGCCTTTTCATCCCGCTCATCGGCATCGTCATCGGACCGCTCCTGGTGTGGCTGCTGCGCCGCGACGACTCGCCCTTCGTCGCCGCGCACGCGCGCGAGGCGCTCAACTTCAACCTCCTGGTGCTGCTCGCGGCGATCCTCTGCGTCGCACTGATGCTGGTGTTCGTCGGCTTCATCCTCGGCAGCGCGCTCTTCATCGCCTGGCTGGTGCTCACCCTGGTCGCGGCCATTCGCGCCGGTGAGGGGCACCCCTACCACTACCCGGTCGCACTCAGGGTGCTGCGCTAGGCATAACTGTATGATTTTGCTGTAGGTGCCGCTTGCATTAGGGGCTGTATGGATTCACAGTTACGGCATGCGGCGCACGCTCACCGGGCGGCACTTCTTCAGCGGTCGCGGGACCCTCTCCAATCCCGCGGGGCGCTTCGATCACACCCGCGTGGAAGGGGTGGATGACGGCTGGTACGTCGAGGACACGCCCGACTCCATCGCGACCTCGCTAGAGCCGGACACCGCGCGCTCGGTCATCACGCACAACGATTCGCCGGATGTCGGGTTCGAGCAGTCCATCAATCCGTACCGCGGCTGTGAGCACGCGTGCGTGTACTGCGCAGCGCCGGACACACCCGTGCTCATGGCGGACGGCTCAGTGAAGTCCATGGCCAAACTCTCGGTCGGAGATGCCATCTATGGCACCGAGCGATCCGGTCACTATCGGCGGTACGTGCGCACTCACGTGCTTGCTAAATGGTCCTATCTCGGGCCCGCATACCGCGTAACTCTCGAGGATGGGACTGAATTGACTGTTGGGTCACATCATCGCTTTCTCACCGAGCGCGGCTGGAAATTCGTGACCGGGGGCGAGCGAGGCCGTGAGACGCGACCGTTCCTTACCCTGAACAACAAGCTCATGGGCGTGGGTGCATTCGCGCGCGAGGCGTATGCCGCAGGGGACTACGAACGCGGCTACCTGTGTGGGGTGCTAGGCGCGGACGCAACGATCGGCGAATACGGCTATCCCCGGCCGAACCGCTCGGCTTTGCGCATGTCCACTTTTCGTCTTGCGCTCTGCGACTTCGAGGCTCTGCATCGTGCGCAGGGTTATCTTGCTGAGCTCGACATCCGGACACAGGAGTTTACCTTTCAGGCTTCCCGGCGCTCGCGACGCTGCATGCGCGCGATCCGCACCGATTGCCGCGACAAGGTCCAGCGCATCCGTGAACTCATCGAATGGCCGGGCACGCCCGACCGCATCTGGCAGGCGGGTTTCCTCGCCGGAATATTCGACGCCGAGGGCAGCTACAGCTGTGGCGCGTTCCGCATCACCCATACTGATCTGCAGATCGTGGCCAGGACGCGCGACGCTCTGCGCGCTCTCGGTTTCCAGCCAGTGATCGAGAACTGCCGGACTACCCTCACGGGCCGACCTTCGTACACCGTCAGGTTGGCGGGCGGGCTGCCTCAGGTACTGAAGTTTTTCCACACCACAAATCCGGCCGTCATGCACAAGCGGGACATCCGCGGAGTCAGCCTGAAGTGCGGAGCGCAGCTGGCCGTCGCAGGCGTCGAACCTCTAAAGGTGCTGCCCCTCGTCGATATCACGACAGGCACCGGAGACTACGTCTCGAACGGCGTTATCAGCCACAACTGCTTCGCCCGCCCGAGCCACGCCTACCTCGGACTCTCCCCGGGCCTCGACTTCGAGACGCGGCTCTTCTACAAGGCGGACGCGGCCAAGCTCCTCGAGCAGGAGCTGGCGCGGCCCAACTACGTCCCCAAGCCCCTCGCGCTCGGCGTCAACACCGATGCCTATCAACCCGCCGAGCGGCGCATGAAGGTCACCCGCGACATCCTCGAGGTGCTGGCGCGCACCCGCCACCCGGTCACGATCATCACCAAGAGTGCGCTGGTGCTGCGCGACCTCGACCTGATCGCACCGCTCGCGCAGCAGGGGCTCGCGGCGGTGGCGGTCAGCATCACCACGCTCGATGCGGAGCTCAAGCGACGCATGGAGCCGCGCGCCGCGGCGCCCGTGGCGCGGCTGCGGATGCTGCGCGAGCTGAGCGCCGCGGGCGTGCCGTGCACGGTGATGATGGCGCCGGTGATTCCCGTACTCAACGACAGTGAGATCGAGGCGGTGCTCGAGGCGAGCGCCGCCGCGGGCGCGCGCTGGGCGGGCTACGTGCTGCTGCGGCTGCCGCACGAGCTGAAGGACCTGTTCCGCGAGTGGCTCGAGGCGCATTACCCGCAGCGTGCGGCGCACGTGTTGTCGGTCATCCACAGCCTGCGCGGCGGGCGACTCAACGACCCGCGCTTCGGCACGCGCATGAGCGGCGAGGGCCCGTTCGCGGCGCTGCTCAGCCGCCGCTTCCAGATCGCCTGCCGGCGCCTGGGACTCAACAGTGAGCGCCGCGCGCCGCTCGCCACGAACCTTTTCCGTCCCCCGAGCCTCCAAGGTTCACAGCTGCGCCTCGAGCTCTGACGGGCGTACCGCCGGGCGGTGGCATACTGAGCGTTCGGCTGGGGCAAACGCCCTACGGCTGAGGCTCAGTTCCGCACTGCATCATGGAAATACGACGCGGGACACATGTTGGCTCGGCAGAGCGCGGTGCACATCATGGACGGTTCAGGCGCAACCCTTAAGCTGGCTGTTTCGGGCGGCTCGCCGTCCGCGCCCGCCCGGTGCTCTTTTTCTCGACAGGTGCGTTCGGTTCACACATGAGCGAGCCAGCCACAGCCGCGAGGGGCCAGACACTCAGGACGCGCTACCAGCTGCGCGAGCGCATCGGCGCGGGCGGGCAGGGCGAGATCTGGCGCGCCTTCGATCCCAAGTCCGGCGTCGACGTCGCCCTCAAGATCCTGCAGCCCGGCCCCGGGCGCAGCGCCGCGGCCTGGGTGGCCCTGGTGCACGAGTACGAGAGCACCAACAAGCTCGATCATCCCGGCATCCTCAAGATGTTCGCGCCCGAGCGCGACGGCACCACCTTCCTGCTGCCGATGGAGCTCGCCACCGGCGGGGATGCGCGCCGCCTGCGCGGCGCGGGCTATCTCACCGTCGTGCCGGTGCTCATCGAAGTGGCGCGCGCGCTGCAGCACGCCCACGAGCGCGGCGTCATCCATCGCGACCTCAAGCCCGGCAACATCCTGTTCGATGAGCGGGGCCGCGTGAAGGTGGCGGACTTCGGCATCTCCGGCAACCAGCTCGACCCCGGGACGGACGCGATGGTGCGCGGCCTGTCACCCTTCACCGCAAGTCCCGAGCAGCTGCGCGGCGAGCCGCCGACCCCTGCGGACGACATCTACGGCCTCGGTGCCCTCGCCTACGAGCTGCTGTCGAAGAAGCCGCCGCATTTCCCGCACTTCGATGCGCAGCGCGTGCAGACCGAGCCCGTGCCGCCGCTCGTGCCGGCGCAGCAGATTCCGCCGCAGCTCGCCCGCCTCATCGCGCAGCTGCTCGCCAAGGACCCGCGGCAGCGTCCCGCCAGCATGCGCGACGTGGTCGATGATCTCGAGGCCTCGCTCAATGACACGCTGAGCTTCGATGACACGATGACCTTTGATTTCAACACCGAGGAGGCGCACCCGGAGGCGGACGCGCCGCCCGCCGCTGCGGTCGCGGAGCTGCCGGCGCAAGTGCTGCCCGAGGGCACGGCGGCGGCGAACGAGCCGATCGCCGCCCCCCCGCCGCGGCTCTCGGCCCACGAGCTCGACGGCGCGGCGCTCTTCGAGGAGCTCGGACCGGTGCGCCTGCCCAACCCGGCGCGCATCGAGCCGATGCGCGGCGGCGGCCTGCGGGTGCTCATCGCGCTGGCGCTGCTCGCCAGCGCCGCGGCGACCGCCTGGCTCTGGCAGCCGCAGTGGGTGCCGCGGCTCGAGGGCATGCTGGGCCTGTCCGAGACGGCGCGACCCGCGCCGCGACTCGCTACGGTCACCGATGCCCAGGCGCAGGCGCGCTGGCAGTCCGAGCACATCCTGCTCGAGCAGCGCCTGGGCGCCCTCGCCGCGCGCGGCGCGGAGCGCTGGGGCGGCACGGATTTCTCGGCGGCACGCGCCCGCGCGGCGGAGTCGGTCGGCGCGCACGACGCCGGCAGCCTCTCGCTCGCGCAGCAGCGCCTCACCCAGGCCACCGAGCTCGCCGCGCGGGTGTCCGCCGCCGCGCCCGCCGCCCTCGAGTCGCAGCTCGCGATGGGCGAGGGCGCGGTCGCCTCGGGCCAGGCCGCCGAGGCGCGCGAGGCCTTCGATCTCGCCTTGCAGATCGATCCGGAGAATGGGCGGGCCCGCGCCGGCGCGGCGCATGCCCACGAGCTCCTCAACGCGGCGCGCGGCGCGCCGGCGGCGCCCCCGAGCGCTGCACCGGCCGCGGTACCGAGCGCGCCCACCCCCGCGACCCGGCCGGGGGTGACGCTCGATGAGCGCTATGCCAAGGCGGCGGGCGAGGGCTACGCCGCGCTCGGTGCCGGGCGGCTCGAGCAGTCCCGCGCGGCGTTCGAGCGGGCGCGGGCGCTGCGTCCGCAGGGACCGGAGGCGGCAGAGGGGCTGCGCCGCGTCAAGGCGGCGCTGCGCGCGCGCGGCTTCGGCAGCCAGCGGGCCCGCGCGAGCGATCTGGAAGGCGATGAGCGCTGGGACGAGGCGCTCGCCGTGTACGACGCCGTGCTGCAGATCGACCCCTCGCAGGGCTTCGCGCAGGAGGGCCGGGTGCGGGCCCGCGATCGCATGGAGCTCGGCGATGGGCTGCAGGCGATCATCGAGCGACCCGACCGCCTCGCCGTACCCGACGCGCGCACCCAGGCGGCGACCCTATTGCAGCGCGCGCAGCAGGTGACCGCGCCCGGCCCGGTGCTGCGCCTGCAGATGGCACGCGTCGCCGCGCTGCTGCCGGAGTTCGAGCGCCCCGTGCATCTCTCCCTGCTCTCGGACAACTTCACGGTCGTCTCGGTGCCGGGTATCGGCAACCTCGGCAGCTTCACGCGCCACGAGGTCGAGCTGCGCCCCGGACGCTATGAGGTGATCGGCACGCGCGATGGCTACCACGAGGTGCACCGCGAGGTCACCCTGACTCCGGCGCAGCCGCAGACCCTCACCATCAGCTGCTCCCAGCCGCTGTAAGCCCTTGCCGGCGGGCGCCGGCCTTTCTAAGCTCTGCCGATTCCACCGCCCCGAGCGCGGATGCGCCGATGAGCGATGACGCCAAGATCGTGCTGTTGGCCGGAGCGAGCGGCCTCACCGGCAGCCGCACGCTCGATGCGCTGCTCGAGGCACCCGAGGTCGCGCGCGTGCTGGCCATCACACGCCGGCCGCTCGGGCGCGAGCACCCGCGCCTCGCCAACCGCATCGTCCAGTTCGAACGCCTCGAGAGCCAGCTGCAGGGCCTGAGCTGCGATGCCGCCCTGTGCTGTCTCGGCACGACGCTGCGGCGCGCCGGCTCCGCGGCGGCCTTCCGCGCGGTCGACGTCGGCGCCGTGCTCGCCTTCGCGCGCGCGGCGCGCGCCGCCGCGGCGCGCCGCTTCGTGGTCGTCTCCGCGGTGGGCGCCGCTCCGGACTCCCGCAACTTCTACCTGCGCACCAAGGGCGAGATGGAGCAGTCCCTCGAGGCGCTCGGCTTCGAGTCACTCGACATCCTGCAGCCCTCGGTGCTGCTCGGCTTGCGCAGCGAGATGCGCCCGCTCGAGCTGCTCGCCGTCCTCGGCCTGCCCCTCCTCGGCCCGTTCCTGAATGGCAAGTACCTCGGCTACCGCGGGATTCCCGCGCGCACCGTCGGCGCGGCGCTGCTCGGTGCCACCCGCTCCGGGCGACGCGGCGTGCAGCGCTACACCTACGGCGGTATCCAGGCGCTCGCGCGTCTGAGCGCACCGCGCGCAGTGCCGCAGCCGAAGGCGCCGGTGCGCGCGCGCTGAGGATGCGCGCTGCGCCGCTGCTCGCCGCGGCACTGCTGCTCGCGGGCTGCGCGGCGCGGCCGGCCCGCCCGCCCGCTCCCGCCGGGCCGGGTGA
>JAFAPI010000166.1 GCA_019247195.1 Gammaproteobacteria bacterium | reverse complement strand
CCACACGTAGGCTGTGGTGTAGTCGGCGAAGCCGCTGCGGCCGTTGGGCGCATCCGCCTTGGCCAGGGCTGCGTCGATGACTTCGAGGGCCTCGTTGTAGCGCAACGAATCCATCAGCGCGTCCGACAGCTGAGAGCGCAGTTGCAGCCTGGCGGGGTCTGCCTCGGCCTCGAGCCGCGATGACTCGATCTTGCGCTGTGCGGCGGCTGCCACATCCAGTTCGCCCTTGAGCGCGTGCCGCACGGGGGCGAAACGATTGTCCGCAAAGACAACGACAACGCCATAGGGGTCTGTGATGGCGCGCACCGCGGCGAGCGCCGCCGCCAGCTCGTGGTGCGCAAGATGCAGGAGAGCGAGATCGCGCCACCAGTTGCTGAGATCTGTGCCGGCAAGGTGAGGCTGGGCGCCGAACAGCGCCGTGAGGAGGTGATACCGCAGGTCCCCCGCGACGGGCGCACGCTGCACGATCTCCTTCAAGCGGCGGGACTCGATCGTGCTGACGATCGGCGCCGAATGCTGCGCCAGAGTGGCCAGAGACTGCGCGGCGGCCGTCCAGTCCTGGTTGGCCGCCGCCAGCAGACTCAGGGCACGCCAGTCCTCGGGCAGCGCTGTCGGCAGCGCGGTGACCCGCTGCAGCAGCGCTTCGGCGCGCGGCAGATCGTGGCGCTGGGCAGCGGTCCAACTCTCGGCCTTCAGGATCGCATACTGCCTGCCGGGTCCGACCGTCTCGAACTCGGCGGACGCAGTGAGCTTCTGCAGCTGTTCGTCTGCCCCTACGTACGCCCGCTCCTGCAGAAGTTGCGTGGCGAGCGCCGCGCGCTGCTCGAAATCACCCGACGCCGCCGTGATCGTGACTTCCTCCGCGCTGGGGGCCTCGGCCCGCGAAGAGGGACCGACCTGCGCGAGCTGGCCAGGACGCACCGGAGCGCGCGTGGCGCAACCGCAGGCAAGGGCAAGGCCGGCGATGGCGAGGCCCCGCATCCGCACCGGGCGGTGGTGATGGCTCATCGTATGCCTCGCAGCGCTACCCAGCCCGGAATCTGGCGAGGCGCAGCTGCAGACGCCGCAGTGCAAACAGCGCATCGATACGGCGCTGCTTGCGGGGGCCGAAGGGGGGCAGGAAGTTATCGAAGCCCCCGCCGCGGCCCCTGACGAACACCCCGCGCGGGTTGGAGAACTCACGAAAGCCGTCGCGACCGTGGTAGCGGCCGCTGCCACTGCGGCCCACGCCGCCGAAGCCCAGGTCATCGAGCGCCGCCTGCGCGGCGCTGGCATTTACGCCGAGGCCCCCGGACATAGTCCCATCGCGGAAGCGCTCGATGAGCCTCCGGTCATGCGTGTACAGGTAGAGCGCGAGCGGACGCTCCCCGCGGTTTAGCGAGTCGATGAGCTCGGACACCGAGTCGTACGGGATCACCGGCAGCAGTGGCCCGAAGATCTCCTCTTTCATGAGCCGCAGCTCGGCCGGCGGATCGATGATGAGCGACACCGGCAGGCGCCGGGTCCGGCTATCCACCGCCCCGCCGGCATCCAGCTGCTCGATGCGCGCCCCCGCGGCCCGCGCCTCCTCGAGCAGCTGCAGCTGCCGTGAGAAATGGCGCGGACTGATGATCCCGGTGCAGTGCGCGCTGCGGGAGTAATCCTGGAGTGCACCGGCGAAGTGCGCGCGCGCGAGCCTCACGAAGGCCTCGAGCTGCGGCCGCGGCACGAAGCAGTGATCCATCGCGACGCACATCTGGCCGCTGTTGACGAGCTTCACGTCGAGCGCGAGGTTCACGTGCTCGGCGGTCACGGCGTCGGGCGCAAAGATCGCCGGGTTCTTGCCGCCGAGCTCGAGGGTCACCGGCACCAGATTCGCCGCCGCCACCTGCGCCACCTCGCGGCCCACCTCCGGGTTGCCGGTGAAGAGCAGGTGATCCCAGCGCAGCGCCGCGAAGGCGCGACCGAGTGCGACGCCGCCGTTGACGGCGGCGACATGATCGGCGGCGAAGGTGCGCGCGAGGATTTCGGCGGCGAGCGCCCCGCAGGCCGGCGTGTGCTCGGACATCTTGATCAGCACGCGGTTGCCCGCCGCGAGCATGTCACACAGGGGGCCGAAGGAGAGGTCGAAGGGAAAGTTCCAGGGGGCGACGATGCCCGTCACGCCCTTGGGCTGCCAGGCGACCTGCGCGGTACTGCTGCCGAAGGCGAGGCGCTCGACGCGGCGCCGCTCGGGCCGCATCCAGCCACGCACCTGGCGCGCGGCGGCGAGCGAACGGCCGAGCGGACCGCCGATGTCGACTAGATCCGCCGTCGCGTCCGGATGCACGGCGAAGTCCGCCCGCAGCGCCTCGCGCAGGCGCGCGCGGTTGTCGAGCAGCGCGGCGGCGAGGGCGTAGAGATGCGCGCGTCGCTCCCGGGCACTCGGATACGGGTGGCGCAGGAATGCGCGGCGGTGCGCCTCGAACCGCTGCTGCAGCTGCGCGATGGCCTCGCTGTCGCCGACGGGGGTGGCGGGGTTGGCGGCCATGGTCGCCTGGCTATCAGACCTCAACGGCAGGGCGTGCCATGGTCGCAGATGGTGGAGCGCGAATCGACCCGGAAGCGCCGGCCGAAGACCGCACTCGGCCGCGGCCACGGGCGGGACGCTGCGCGTTCCCGCCCGTGGCCAACCTCAGAAGCCGAGAACCTGCGACCAGATCTGCATCGAGGCGCCGTCGCGGGTGTCCGACCAGGCCGCGCGCACTACCCCGTCGGAGCCTGACACGAGCTGCGTGTAGTCACCGAAGAAGCCGCAGCCGGGGAATCCGGTGCACGGGTTGAAGGCCACATCGTTCACGGCTTGCTGCAGCGGGAAGGTCTTGCCGCCGTCCATCGAGCGGCCGACGAAGTAGTCGACCCGGGTGTTGAAGGGATCGTGACGATCGTCGTACCAGCCGACGTACACCGACCCATTGGGAGTGGCGGTCGCCCAGGCAAAGAAGTGCTGCTTCTGGCCGCCGAAGGCGTCGTCATTGACCCGCACCACGCGCGGCGCACCGCTGAGCGGCACCGTCACCAGGTACACCGACGGCGTCGACTCGGCCTTGCCGCCTTCGATCTGGTTGGCCGAGAAGGCGCAGTAGGCCGTGTAGTGGTGGATGCCGCAACCAGGGGCCTGGGCCCCCGCGTCGCGGAAGGCCCAGTTGAGATTGTTGAGTCCGTTGAACACGAAGCTCACCACGGGCTGGGCGCCGACTACCCATGCGCCCGCAACCAGCGTCGACTCCCACATGTGCACCACGCCGCTGGGGTCGCTGAAGTCATCGAAGAACATGTGCGGCGTGCCGGCAGAGTCGATCACCATGCTCGAGAACTGCGTCTGGTGCAGGTGCCCGCTCACCACCTTGGGCGCGGAGAACGGCAGCCCGGCTCCCGCAGAGTGCACCTCGACGATCGAGGAGGTCATGGAGGGAATTGCGGCGTGGCCATCGGTACACACCCCGGAGGTCGGGGTGTTGCAGAAGAGCGTGTAGTAGACGTACGTGGTGCCGTTGTGCGGGCTGTTGGGGTTGGTGTCGGTCGTCACCAGCTCCTTGTCGAGGGTCGCGTCGCAGCTGACGGTGCCGGACAGGTTGCCGTTGCAGGGCTGCACGTCCACCGGGGTGGGGATCAGGCTCGCATAGGTGCCGTCCGCGAACCCCTGCACGACGTCCACCTCGGTATCGTCGTTCACGTAGCCGTTGGTGCCATCGAAGATCAGGTTACCCGTGATCGCGGTGAGGTAGCTGTTGCCGGATCGGTCGAAGGACACGCCCGGATCGCTCTGGAAGGTCGAGGGGATGAAGCCGGTGAAGGGGTCGCTGCCGCCGGTCATGGCATCGTCGGTCCAGGTCGCGCCGTTGTCGGTCGAGACGTGGAAGAATTCCTGGTCGAAGTTGCGGCGGAAATCATTGGACATCACGACCCAGCTGCCGGACACCGGGTCGACGGCGGCGCCGATCTCCGCTTTCGGCCAGGGATTGCGGTCCTGGTTGACCTTGACGTTGTGATAGAGCGCGGCGGCCGCGGCCGCACTCGCCGGCCCGGCATGAGCGGCGGCCTGCGCGCGCATGAGCTTCTGCGCGCCGCCGGGCGGGACCGCGGCCCCGTCGCGGTCAAAAGGCGCCCGGTGCAGGCTCTGCACCCACTTCACGTAGGAGGCGAAATCCCTGAAGGGAGGAGGACCGTTGGCGCTGGCGCCCGAGGGTGCCAGGGTGATCAACAGCAATGCGAGAGCGGCGAGACCGAAGGCTCGTGAGGACATGCGGGTTCTCCCTCGTTGGTGTTCTTGGGCGCGCGCACGGCGGCGGCGCGAGGTCCGTCTATTGTCAAAATGGATTATTGACCCGCCCGGGGGGGCGGTCAACGCGCGCCCGGAGCGGCCCCGGACGGGCCGGGCGGAGGGGATTACGGGCTTGAGGGGCGGGACTAGTTCAGTTTGATCTGCACGTCGACGCCGGCGGGCAGCTCGAGCTTCATGAGCGCGTCCACGGTCTTGTCGGTCGGGTTCACGATGTCCATGAGGCGCTTGTGGGTGCGCAGCTCGAACTGGTCGCGGGCGTCCTTGTCGGCGTGCGGGGAGACCAGCACGGTGAAGCGCTCCATCTTGGTCGGCAGCGGCACCGGCCCCTTGACCGTCGCGCCGGTGCGCTTGGCGGTCTCGACGATCTCGCGGGCAGAGCTGTCGATCAGGCGGTGGTCGAACGCCTTCAGTCGGATACGGATGTTCTGATTGGCCATGGCCGCAACTCCAGCTCGCGCGCTATTACTTGAGGATCTTCGCCACGACGCCGGCGCCGACGGTCTTGCCGCCCTCGCGGATCGCAAAGCGCAGTCCCTCCTCCATCGCGATCGGGCTGATCAGCTCGACCGTCATCTTGATGTTGTCCCCGGGCATCACCATCTCCACCCC
>JAFAPI010000157.1 GCA_019247195.1 Gammaproteobacteria bacterium | reverse complement strand
GGCCCCGCCCGCGGCCGTGCCCGCGCCGAGCCTGCTGGGCCGCCCCGCGCCGGTGCCCGACGCCGACGAGAGCGACTCGCCCGAGCCGGGGAGCCTGCTCGCCGGACCGCGCAACGTCCAGCCCTATATCGTCAAGCGCGGCGAGCTCTACATGAGCAAGGAGCAGCTCGAGCACTTCCGCAACATCCTCAACAGCTGGAAGCGCGACCTGATGGTCGAGGTCGATCGCACCGTCTCGCACATGAAGGACGAGGCGGCGAACTTTCCGGATCCGAACGACCGCGCGACGCAGGAGGAGGAGTTCAGCCTCGAACTGCGCACTCGTGACCGCGAACGCAAGCTGATCCGCAAGATCGATGACGCTCTGAAGCGCATCGAGGACGGCTCTTACGGGTACTGCCTGGAGACCGGCGAGGAGATCGGCATCAAGCGCCTCGAGGCGCGGCCGGTCGCCACCTTGAGCATCGAGGCTCAGGAGCGGCGCGAGCGCCGCGAGCGGCAGTACGGCGACCGCGACGACCGCTACCGCTGAACCGGCGGGCGCCTGCGCCGCCACCCCCTACACCGGGCGCTTCGCCCCCTCGCCCACCGGCCTCCTGCATCTCGGCTCTCTGGTCGCGGCCCTCGGCAGCTATCTGGAGGCGCGTCGTCACGGTGGCCGGTGGCTGCTGCGCATGGAGGATCTCGACCGCGCACGTGAGCAGCCGGGCTGCGCCACGCAGATCCTGCGGACACTGGAGGCCTTCGGCCTGCAATGGGACGGAGCGGTGCGCTATCAGCACCAGCACCTCGAGGCGTACGCGGCGGCCGCGGAGCATCTGACGCGCGCCGGCCTCACCTTCCCCTGCAGCTGCTCGCGCCGCGAGCTGGACACCGCCACCGGTTACCCCGGCACCTGCCGAGCGGGCGCGCGGCGCTCGGGGCCGACGGCGCTGCGCTTCCGCGTGCCGGACGAGACTCTCACCTTCCGCGACGGCCTGCAGGGCTGCTGCCACTACGACCTCAGCGCACTCGGGGACTGCATCGTCCGTCGCCGCGACGGCACCTTCGCCTACCAGCTCGCGGTGGTGGTCGATGATGCGCGCCAGGGTGTGAGCGAGGTGGTACGCGGCGCGGATCTGCTGTCGAGCACCCCGTGGCAGATCTGCCTGCGCCGCGCGCTCGCCCTGCCCGAGGTGGGCTACGCGCACCTGCCCCTGGTCGTGGAGCCTGACGGCCGCAAGCTCAGCAAGTCACGACGCAGTGTCCCCCTCGACCCCGACCAGGTCGGCCCCCTCCTTTATCAGGCGCTGGAATTGCTGCGGCAGGACCCACCGCCAAAGCTTAAGCTTGAGCGTGGGTCTGCCATCCTGGACTGGGCGCTCCTTCACTGGCGGCGCGAGCGGCTGCATGGGGTGCGCGAGCTGCCGATCAGCGCGGTGTTAGGAAGCCGTTCCTGATCGGGATTGATGTTGGGTTCGGTGCGGGGATGTAATAAGGTATGTTCCCAACGCCCGGCACTAGGGAAGGTGCACCCCGCTAGCGAGGGACCTCTCCATGAATGAACCGCGCACCGTCAAGAAATACCCTAACCGGCGGTTATACGACACGGTCGAGAGCCGTTACATCACCCTCGCCGATATCCGCCGCCTGGTGCTGGAGAGCGTCGACTTCGTGGTCATCGACAAGAAGACGCAGTCGGATATCACGCGCTCGATCCTGCTGCAGGTGATCGCCGAGCAGGAGCACGACGGCGAGCCGCTCATGAGCTGCGACTTCCTCGCGCAGGTGATCCGCTCGTACGGCGGGGCCACCCGGGCGGTAATCGGCAACTACCTGGAGCAGAGCCTGCGGCAGTTCGCCCTGCAGGCCGGCCGCAGCTCGCAGGGCTGAGCCCCGCGCCGCCTCAGGCGGCGTCGACGTCGCGCATCGAGAGGCGGATGCGCCCCTGGCGGTCCACCTCGAGCACTTTCACGCGGATCACGTCCCCTTCGCGCAGCTTGTCGCTCACACGCTCGACGCGCTCGTTGGAGATCTGCGAGATGTGCACCAGGCCGTCGCGTCCGGGCAGGATGGTGACGAAGGCGCCGAAGTCCATGAGCCGCGCCACCTTGCCCTCGTAGATGCGGCCGACCTCAACGTCCGCCGTGATGAGCTCGATGCGCCGCAGCGCCTCGCGCCCAGCGGCGCCGCTCACCGAGGCGATCTTCACCGTGCCGTCGCTCTCGATGTCGATCGTGGTGCCGGTCTCCTCGGTGATCTGGCGGATCACCGCCCCGCCCTTGCCGATCACGTCGCGGATCTTCTCCGGGTCGATCTTGAGGGTGATGATAGACGGCGCCCACTCGGACATCTTCTCGCGCGAGGCGCCGATGACCTTGTTCATCTCGCCCAGGATGTGCAGTCGCCCGGCGCGGGCCTGCTCGAGCGCGATGCGCATGATCTCCGGGGTCACCCCCTCGACCTTGATGTCCATCTGCAGCGCGGTCACTCCGTCCTTGGTGCCGGCCACCTTGAAGTCCATGTCGCCCAGGTGGTCCTCGTCGCCGAGGATGTCGGTGAGCACCTTGAAACGATTGCCTTCCAGCACCAGGCCCATCGCGACGCCGGCCACCGGCGCCTTGATCGGCACGCCGGCGTCCATGAGCGCAAGCGAGGTACCGCACACGCTCGCCATCGAGCTCGAGCCGTTTGACTCGAGGATCTCGGACACCACGCGGATCACGTAGGGAAAAGTGGTCATGTCCGGCATGACCGCCAGCACGCCGCGGCGCGCCAGGTTGCCGTGACCGATCTCGCGCCGCTTGGGCGAGCCCATGATGCCGGTCTCGCCCACCGAGAACGGCGGAAAGTTGTAATGCAGCATGAAGGGCTCGCGCCGCTCGCCCTCCAGAGCATCGATGATCTGTGCATCGCGCGTGGTGCCGAGTGTCGTCACCACGAGCGCCTGCGTCTCCCCGCGCGTGAACAGCGCCGAGCCGTGGGTGCGCGGCAGCACGCCCACCTTGACGGTAATGGGGCGCACCGTGACCGTGTCGCGCCCGTCGATACGCGGCTCGCCGTTCAGGATGCGCTGGCGCACGAGATTGCTCTCGAGCTTGAACAGCGCCGACTCCACCGGCTCCGCGCCGTACTTGGGTGCCTCGCCCCCGGCGAGAGTGGCGAGCGTCTGGGTCTTGATCTCCGTGAGTCGCGCGTGCCGGGCCTGCTTCTCGGTGATGCTGTACGCCTGCGCCAGTGCCGCCTGCGCGTGCAGCGCCACCGCGCTGAGCACCTCGGCGTTCTCCGCCGGGGCCTGCCACTGCCAGCGTGGCTTGCCGGCCTGCGCGGCGAGCTCCTTGATGGCGCGGATGGCCACCTGCATCTGTTCGTGGCCGAAGACCACCGAGCCGAGCATGACCTCCTCGGACAGCCCCTTGGCTTCCGACTCCACCATGAGTACGGCGTGCTCGGTGCCGGCCACCACCAGATGCAGCTGCGAGTCGGCCAGGTCCTTGGCGGTCGGATTCAGCTGGTACTTGCCGTCGCGCCAGCCGACCCGCGCGGCGCCGATCGGACCGTTGAAGGGAATGCCCGAGAGCGCCAGGGCCGCAGAAGCGCCGAGCAGCGCGGGGATGTCCGCGTCGATGTCCGGGTCCATCGACAGGACGGTCGCGACTACCTGCACGTCGTTATAGAAGCCATCGGGGAACAGCGGGCGGATGGGACGATCGATGAGCCGCGAGGTGAGCGTCTCCTTCTCGGTCGGGCGCCCTTCGCGCTTGAAGAAGCCACCGGGGATGCGGCCCGCCGCGTAGGTCTTCTCCACGTAGTTGACAGTGAGGGGGAAGAAGTCCCGCCCGGGGGTGGCGGTCTGCTTCGCCACGGCGGTGACCAGCACCACGGTCTCGCCCATCGAGACGCGCACCGACCCGTCGGCCTGGCGGGCAAGCTCACCGGCCTCGATGGTGACGGTGTGGGGGCCATAGGGGAATGACTTACTGACGACGCTCAAGGCTGACATCCTCAAAAAATGGAAAGCGGAGAACCGAAACGACAAAGGCCGCGCGGGGCGGCCTTTGAATGACTCAGCGGCGAAG
>JAFAPI010000132.1 GCA_019247195.1 Gammaproteobacteria bacterium | reverse complement strand
CAGTGCGAGCCCTACGGGGTCATCATCACGTCTGAGGTCGCGCGCGTTGCCTGTGCCCTGGTAGCGGGCCGAGTCACAGTATTTCTGAGTGAGATGCACGGGGGCTCCTCCTTGAGTCCGCCATGAGTCCGCCGACGGCAGGGAATGGGCGGGAAGTGCAGGTAACGCTAAAGTGCTGTGATTATAGGCACTTCAAGCACTTAGGTAAATCCGGTGAAGTGTAGGGATGCCACTTAATGAGGCTTCGAACCTGAGGGTCGGGAGTTCGAATCTCTCCGGGCGCGCTTCCGAACAACAACTTACGCGCCATCTGAGTCGATCAGTTTCGGTACTGCTACCGTTTTGCTACCACTCGCCGCGGTCAACACGCTTGCTACCTTCTCGCCAGCCTCCTCGAGCTGCTCAGACACCGCATCCGCGTCGAGCGTGAAGCTCGCCGAGTGGCGGCCGGCGAGTCTGCGCGACCTTCGCGTTTTCGCCGCTCTGGATCGACTAGCGGCGCCAACGAAACGAGCTGCGCTTACTTGAGCCGTTCCCGCTTTGCTCAGCAGTGTTAACTGTTACCGTTGTAGCGGCGCTCGACGGGGTCGACCCAGCTGACAGTGATGTTTCCTGAGCGCAGAATCATGACAGCGGGGCGATCTATACACGCTTTCTAAGCTTCGGTACGAGGGGAGCATTCGTGCGCGAGTTCATGCTGTTGGGCGTGCTGGCCTTTGGGGCGAGTGCTGCACAGGCGGAAAACGGTTTCTTCTACCTGGGCGGCGGCGTCACGAATGGCTCGGTGACCGCCAATAACAACGGTTATATTGCCGGGGGCACCCGGGATCTCAAGAAGACCTCATGGAAGGCATTTGCCGGCGTGCGACCGCTCAACTGGCTTGCCCTGGAAGCGGATTACATCGATCTCGGTAGCGGCAGCATCAGCTCCAGTGGCACCACATACACGGACACCACGCGCGCCAACAGCACGGCGTGGGCCGCATATGCAATCGGTTTTCTGCCGATTCCGTTGCCGATACTAGATTTCTACGGGAAGGTGGGGGTCGCGCGCTGGAAGCTCAATTCGACCCTCATCGACTACAGCTTCGTCGATAAATCTCAGACCATTTTGCCGCGGAGTTACAGCGGTACTGACTTTGCGTGGGGCTTCGGCGTACAGGCGCATGTCAAAAGGTGCGGCGTCCGCCTGAATACGAGGGGTTCGATGTGGACCGTAAGCTCGCCACCATCACTTCGCTGTCGGTGTTCTTAAATCTCTGACGTCTCCTCAACCAACGCCAGCCGCATACCCTTCATTTTTTCCTTTGGAGCTCGGCACGGGTCGCTCTGGCGGGGTCGACTTTGACGGTCAGCGCCGACGGGCTGCGCAGTCGGACTCGCACTACCTCGCTGCCCAGCGCGAATTCATCGCCCGGCACCAGCCGTGTCGGGCCACAGATGCGCGTGCCATTGACGTTAGTACCGTTGGTGCTGTCGAGATCCTCGATCAGCACGGCCCCGTGCGCGACCGTGAGTCTTGCGTGGCGCCGCGAGACCGTGGTTCCATCGATGAGCAACGAACAATCTGCGTCCCGACCCGCGATGTGCTCACCATCCGCGAGCGGCACTGATTGCTTCATCCACAGCACTTCAATAGTCGCCTGTAAGGCGCGAGCCGAAGGAAGGCAAGTCACGTCGGCGCAGAATGCGTAGCCAGCCTTGTAGACGGTCCGAATGATGCGGGAATCGCGCGGAGTGTCGCCGAGCACGGCGCGCAGCTCCGACACCAGGCGGGTCAGGCTTGTGCGCGCCACATAGACGTTAGGCCACAGCAGCTCGTCCAGTTCGTTGTTTGTCACGACCGACGGACGGCGCGTGATCAGTCCCTCGAGCAGCTCGTACATCTTGGGCTCGAGTGGGACGACCTGATTTGCGCGGTGCAACTGCCGAGCGCCTAAGTCGAGCACGCAGTCGCCGAACTTCAGCTTCATCTCCAAGTCTCGGCGGCAACCGCTCGATCGGCCCGCCCGGCCTCACGCTGCGCCGCAAAGATACACTCCTGGTCTTATAGCAGGTCGCGGCGCCGCAGACATCGTGGCGTGAGTTGCGGGCGCGAAGGAAGGGGGTCCGGGCCTGGCCATGCCCGGCCCCCCGCCAAGCCGCTCACCGCTTCGCGATGATCGTCTGCGGCTGACCGCCGGTCTTTTTCTGGTAAAACGCCGTCAGCAACGGCAGATTTACCTTCCCGATCGCCTCGCCTTCGGCTTTCGCCAGGCACGACCTGACGGCCGCCGCCCACTCCCCCGGGGGCTGGTCGCAGACGCGCCGGGCCGCCGCATGGATGCGCCCGTAGAGCGTCTCCACGCCAGCCTGCGTGCTGACGTTCAGATCGGCGAACTTGACGGTCTCGGAGCGGACATCTTCCTCAGCGTAGGCGTTGCACGCGACGAGCAGGCATGCCACCCACAGTGCCGTGCCGTAACGGCCAATGCGCTTGTCGGACTTAACATTCGAGTTCATGACAGTCTCCTATATTGGATTTGGTAGCGACTCTGCGGCTTTGGATCGTTGATCGTTCAACAGTCCTCAGGCCTCAAGAGCAAAGTTAGTGGCAGACGCCTGAGCGATCCTTAGGGAGAGCTTAGGAAGTGATGAAATCGTGCGTAGCCCCGTGCGGCTCGCGGGCGACCTCGGCCGGCAGATTTGCCGTCGTTGACCGAGTGGGCGCATGCTTTTCTCGGCCCGTCAGGGCACGCATGGCAGATCCATGACCGCCGACGATGAGCGCTGGGTATCCCCGTCCACTAACGTCTCACCCCGCGAGACCAAGGCTGACCCGCAGCTGTCGGCATGCGCACAGGAGGGCCCACCTCGCGAACGCCTTCCCCACACGCGGGGCCGGGAACACGGTCGCAGCACGCAAGCGGAGCTCGCCGCCAGCGCGGTCCGGCTGTCGGTGGGTCATCTGCTCGGCGGCCGCTACCGCATCGAGCGCGAGCTTGGTGAGGGAGGGATGGGAGTCGTCTATCTCGCGGCGGACGAGCAGGTGCGCGGCGAGCGGTTCGCCATCAAGGTCCTGAAGGAGGCGCTGCATCCCGAAGCTCTGGCGCAGCTGCGCGAGGAGGTGCGAAAGACCCGCATGCTGAGCCATCCGAACATCGTCGATATGCATTCGGTGAATGTGGACGGCCAACAGCTCTACGTACTGATGGAGTACCTGGAGGGTAAATCGCTCGATAAATTGCTGGATGATGAGTTTGGCCGCGGCATGTCCTTCAGCCATGCCTGGCCGATCATCGAGGATGTAGCCGCGGCGTTGGGCAACGCGCACGACCGCAACGTGATCCACAGCGATCTGAAGCCTGCGAATGTGTTTTTGACAAACTCGGGCAGGACCAAGCTGCTCGATTTCGGCATCGCGCGGGTGTCGCGCGGTCCTTTGCTGCACGCCCGGCCCGGGGCCCGCGCGCTCACCCCGGCCTACGCCAGTTGCGAGATGCTCGAGGGTAAGGACGCGGACCGACGCGACGACATCTTTTCCTTCGCCTGCGTGATCTACGAGATGCTCTGCGGTGAGCGACCGTATGGGGAGCTCACCGCACTCGAGGCCCGGGAAGGGGCTGCCCGGGTTTCGCCGCTCGAGGGGCTGTCGAGGGGACAGAATTCGGCGCTCGCCCAGGCGCTCACCTTCGACCGTGACGCGCGCACCGCATCGGTCGAGCAACTCCTCACCGGACTCGCGCCGCACGCGACGCCCCGCACCCGACCACTCACCCCCATTGGTGCTGCGATTCTGGCTGTGCTAGCGGCTGCTGGCCTCGCCTACTACGAACTCGACAGGCGGTGGGTGTCCAGGGACTCAGTGGTGGTCGGGAAAGCGACGTCGACCGCGCCGGAGGCCGCGATCGCGCCAAAATCCATTGCTGTGTTGCCCTTGCTCGATCTGAGTACCGGGCACGCGCAGCAGTATTTCGCCGACGGCCTCACCGCGGCGCTAATCGATCGGCTGACCCTCTTCCCCGGACTGTCCGTGACCGGGCAGACGTCGAGTTTTGCGGTGAAGGACAGTAAGGAGGATGCGCCTACCCTGGCACGACGGCTGGGTGTCCAGTACCTCCTGGAAGGCACAGTGCGCGGGTCTTCCGAGCAGCTGCGCGTCAGCACCCGCTTGATCCGGGCCGCCGATGGTTTCGAGCTTTGGTCGCAGTCCTTTGATCGCAGCGGCACCGAAATCCTGAAACTGGAAGAGGATGTCGCCCGCGCCGTCGCCGCCGGCCTGCACGGGAGCCTGGTCGACACCCCGGCTCCGGCTGTGTCATCGACGCGCTCGCTAGAAGCTTATCGACTGGTCCTGCAGGCGGAGCAGCTCTCGCAGCAGGACGCGGACACTGACGCCGAGCAACCAATGCTCGAGGCCGCCCTGCAGAAGGATCCCGGCTACGCCCATGCCTGGGTCGAGCTGGGATTCTGGTGGTACGACTCCATGCTCAAGGGTAGCGTCGTTCCAGAAATTGCAGTGCCGAAGGCGCGGGCTGCTTTTAACCGGGCGCTCACCCTCGACAGGAATTTCAGCCGCACCTACGTCGGACTCGCATGGCTGCAGATGAGCGAACTTGATTGGGCGGGAGCGCGACGCAACATCGCGCGCGCTGAGAACCTCGATCCGGCAAGCCTGCCGGTGTTGACGGCACGCGGTGAGCTGGCACGCAGCGCCGGACGTTGGGCAGAGGCGGTGGCTCTCGAACACGAGCGCCTGCAGCGGGATCCCCTCAGTGTCGGCGCAAAGTTCATTCTCGCACAGAGTCATCTTTGCGCTGGCGAGTACGCGAGCGCGGAGCAGATACTCCGGCAGACGATCGCGGAGAAT
>JAFAPI010000117.1 GCA_019247195.1 Gammaproteobacteria bacterium | reverse complement strand
GCCCTGGCCGCGCACGCGGGCACGTTCATCGTCAGCGGCAGCAGCGTGCGCTTCGAGGCGGATCCCGCGGCGCACATCACCCAGGCGGGCGCCCCGGTCGGGGCGCTGAACCTGAGCCCGGATACCCAGGGCGAGCCCACCCCGCTCGAGAGCGGCTCGCTGCGCTTTTTCCTCATCGAGCGCGCGGGTCACCTCGGCGTACGCGTACGCGATCTGAATAACCCGCACCGGCTGCAGTTCCACGGCCTGGACTATTTCCCGGTCGATGCCGGCTGGGCTCTGCAGGCGCGCTTCGAGCCCTACACGCCGGCGCGGCATCTGAAGATCATCAATATCCTCGGCATGGAGGATGAGGCGGTATCACCGGGGGCGGTGGTCTTCGAAAAGGAGGGGCGCGAGTGGCGGCTCGACACGGTGCTCGAGAGCCCCGGGGACCAGGAGCTCTTCATCATGTTCGCCGATGCCACGAGCGGCCACGAGACCTACGGTGGCGGGCGTTTCCTCTACATGCCCCTACCGCAGGCGGGCGTGGCGCACCTTGACTTCAACGAGGCCTACAACCCGCCGTGCGCCCTCAATGACTTCGCCACCTGCCCGCTGCCCCCGCCCCAGAACCGGCTGACACTGCGGATCACCGCGGGCGAGCTCAAGTACGCCGAGGGGCCGGCGCACGCGCCCTGAGCTGCGGCCCCGCGGGCCTTAGCGGCCGAGCAGCCGCTGCGCCCGCACCAGCGCGAGGCGCGCCGCGACCCGCGACCGCGCGGCAGGTCCGAGCCGGACCTCCGCCGCCTCGCGTGCAGTAAAGACCTGCGCCGCCGCGGCGGTCGCCGCGCTCGCGGGCGGGAAGGCGATGAAGGCATCGCTGCTCACCGCGGTGCCGGGGTTGGTCTGCACGAAGAAGGGCAGAAAGCCGGTGCTGTGGCTGGCGAGGGACTCGTAGTCGCCGAGGAACAGCCCCTCCGAGTCAGGCGCGAGGCGCAGATCGAAGGGGCCCGACAGGTGCGTCTCCTTGAAGGTGACGCCGTCTCCGGAGGTCACCAGCCAGTAGTCGGTGAGCAGCTGGCTGGTGGAGGCGCCGGCGTTGCGCAGGTCGTAATAGGTGACGGCGATCACCCCGTCTGCGCGCACCGTCACGGTCGGGGTGAACGCCTGCACCGCGGTATCGGCATTCACCTGCACCGGGGTCGCCCAGGTGTTACCACCGTCCTGCGAGTGACTGAGTGCGATGCCATCGTGGCCACCGGAGGCGAAGCGCGAGTCCTGCCAGACCAGGTAGACCACCCCGGCGGGGCTGACCGCTGCGCTCACCAGGTCTGAACCGTCCCGCACCGCGGCGCCGCTGTGCGGATCGCTCGTGCCCACCGCATGCACATCGGCGACCTTGATCGGTGCTGACCAGCTGACGCCCCCGTCGATCGACTGCAGCACCTTGACGGCAGAAGTGTTGCCGGCGTCGATCTCCGTGAACACATCGAGCAGCCGCCCGCCGGGCAGCACCACGATCTGGTTGCCGATCGTCTGGTTGTTGGCGCCGGGATCGTAGATCGGCCGCGCGAGACTCCAGGTCGTGCCGCCGTCGCTGGTAGCGGCAAAGTAGCTCGCCCCGCTCGTCTGCGAGGTGAGCCGATCCCAGGTCGCATAGACGAAACTGCTGTTGGTGGGATCGGCGGTGATCGAGCCCTTGTCGTTGAACACGGTGTCGCCGTCGGCGATGAGCGTGGTCGGCAGCGCCCAGGTGCTGCCGCCGTCATTGGAGTGCGAGACCAGCATGGCGCTGGCGGAGCCGCTCGCGAGAGTCTGCCCGGTGAAGGCGAGCGCGAGCGCCCAGACCACCCCGTTGGGCGAGACCGACAGCCATACGTCGGTGGCGCGCGCGTAGTCGCCGCCGTTGATGCCGTTGCCCCCGCTGCAACGCGAGAAGGCGGCGGAGGTGCGCGCCCAGGTCATGCCCCCATCCATCGAGCTGGCGAGGCCGATCGCCTGCGCACCCCCCGTGGACCAGCGGTTCTGCTGCCAGGCGGCGATGAGGTTGAGGTCGCTGTTGGGATTGACCACCAGGGAGGGCTCCGCCGCGGTCCCCGGATAGAGCGTCCCGGCCGGCGCCACCCCATCGCAGCCGGCCGGCAGGGTTTGCGCCTGCGAGACCCGCACCTCGGGTACGGAGCTGAAGGCGGGCGGTCCGCTGCCACCCCCGCCCCCGCCGCTGCCCACATAGCTGCCGCTGCCGCCGCAGCTCGCGAGCAGCGCCAGCGCCGCCCCCACCGCCCCTCGTCCGTGCCTGTACCGTCCGTGCATGCTGCCGTCCTGTGGCGCCTTCAGGGTGCCATGAAGATCGTCGCGGGGTTCTCGAGGCGCTCCTTTAGCGCCTGGATCATCGCCGCCGCGTCGTACCCGTCGACGAAGCGGTGATCGAAGGAGGAGGACAGGTTCATCATCAGACGGACGGTAATCTGTCCGCCGCGCACGATCGCCCGCTCCACCGCGCGGTTGACGCCGATGATGCCCACCTCGGGCGCGTTGATGATCGGGGTGCTGGCGATACCTCCCAGCTTGCCGAGGCTGGTGAGGGTGATCGTCGAGCCACTGAGCTCCTCGCGTTTCGCCTTGCCGCTGCGCGCCGCCTCGGCGACGCGGCGCAGCTCGGTGGCCAGGTCCCACAGCTCGAGCGTGTGCGCGTCGTGCACGACCGGCACCTTCAGTCCCTCGGGCGTCTGGGTGGCGACGCCCAAGTGTACCGCGCCGTAGCGCACGATCACGCCCCGCTCCGCGTCGTAGTGCGCATTGCACTGGGGGAATTCCTTCAGCACCCGCACCAGTGCCAGGGCCAGGAACGGCAGGTAGGTGAGCGCGGGCGCACCGGCCGGCGGTCGTCGGTTGAGGTGGACCCGCAGCGCCTCGAGCTCTGTGATGTCGAGCTCCTCGACGTAGGCGAAGTGCGGGATGTTGCGCTTGGCCTCGCTCATGCGCTGCGCGATCAGGCGCCGCACACCGATGACCTTGATCTCCTCGGTCTCGGGCGCCTCGCGTGGCGCCGGCACCGGGCGGGGGGCGCTGCGCAGCGGCGTGGGCGCGCTGCCGCGCCGCGCCACGAAGGCCTCCAGGTCCTGAGCGATGATGCGGCCGTTGGGACCCGAGCCGCTCACCTGCTGCAGGTCGACCCCGGCCTCGTGCGCGCGGCGCCGTATCGCCGGGGAGGTGGCGATGCGCCCGGGGCGCTTGACCGCCCCTGCCGCGGCCGGCTCGGCGGGCGCGTGGGTGGCGGCGCCGTTGCCGGCGCTGCCGCGCGCGCCCTCGCCCGCCGCCACGGAGGGTGGCGGGGGTGCGGCCGCTGCCGCCTCGGCACCGGTCTCGAGCACGATGAGCTCCGCGCCGACCGCGACCGTGTCCCCCGGTGCGCCCGTGGTCGAGAGCACGCGCCCGGACACCGGGGCGGGCACCTCGACGGCGGCCTTCTCGGTCATCACCTCGACCAGGACGTCATCCTCCTTGACCGCATCCCCGGGCTTGACGCGCCAGTTGACGATCTCGGCCGCGACCGTGCCCTCCCCAAGATCCGGGAGCTTGAAGACAAACCGGCTCACGTAGCCTCCAGCACCTGCTTGAGGGCCGCGGCGATCCGCCGCGGGCCGGGAAAATATTCCCACTCGAAGGCGTGCGGATAAGGCGTGTCCCAGCCCGCCACCCGCAGAATCGGCGCCTCGAGATTCCAGAAGCACTGCTCCTGGACCGTCGCCACGAGCTCCGCCCCGTAACCGCCAAAACGCGTCGCCTCGTGCACGACGATGCAGCGTCCGGTCTTGCACACCGAGCGGCACAAGGTGTCGACATCGAGCGGCGCCATGGTGCGCACGTCGACGATCTCCGCATCGACGCCGGCGAGCTTCACCGCCGCCTCCGCCACGTGGACCATGGTGCCGTAGGTGAGCACCGAGACCGCGCTGCCGGGGCGCACGACCTGCGCCTGACCGAGCGGGACGGTGAAGTGGCCTTCCGGCACCTCTCCTTGCGGGTGCGCGCTCCAGGGCACCGCCGGCTTGTGCGGATCGCCGTCGAAGGGGCCGTTGTAGATGCGTTTGGGCTCGAAGAAGAGCACCGGGTCCTCCCCTTCGATGGCGCTGATCAGCAGCCCCTTGGCGTCATACGGGTTGGACGGCATCACCACCTTGATGCCGCACACGTGCGCGAACAGGGCCTCCGGACTCTGCGAGTGCGTCTGTCCGCCGCGGATCCCGCCCCCGCAGGGGGTGCGGATGGTGACCGGGGCGGGGAACTCGCCCGCGGAGCGGTAACGCAGCCGGGCGAGCTCGCTCACCACCTGGTCGAAGCCCGGGTAGATGTAGTCGGCGAACTGGATCTCGGCCACGGGCTTCAGGCCGTTCGCGCCCATGCCGATCGCGGTAGCGATGATGCCGCCCTCGGCGATCGGAGTGTCGAGCACGCGCTGCTCGCCGTACTTGCGCTGCAGCCCTTCGGTGGCGCGGAACACCCCGCCGAAGAACCCCACGTCCTCGCCGAGGATCACCACCCGTGGATCGCGCTCCAGCATGACGTCCATGGCCGAGTTGAGGGCCTGCACCATGTTCATGCGCGCCATGCTCACCTCTTCTGCTGGGCGCGCGGCGCCTCGGCGGCCGGTGCCGGCGCGGTCTGCAGCAGGGCGCGCAGCTCCTCGCGCTGGCGCTGCAGGTTGGCCGGCATGTCCTTGAAGACATCCTCGAACATGGTGAGCGGGTCGAGGTTCGGGCCTGCGGCGAGCGTGCCGTAGCTCTCGGCCTCCTTCCAGCAGGCATTGACCTGGGCCTCGAGCTCCTTCTCGAGCCGCTCGTGCCGCTCCGCGGACCACTCGCCGAGGGCGATCAGGTGATCCCTCAGGCGCGTGATCGGGTCCCCGAGCGGCCAGGCGCGCCATTCCTCCTTGGGCCGGTAGCGCGAGGGGTCGTCGCTGGTGGAGTGCGCCGCCGCGCGATAGGTGACGTGCTCGATCAGCGTCGGGCCACCGCTCTGGCGCGCGCGCTGCGCCGCCCACTGCGTCACCGCATAAACCGCCAGGAAGTCATTGCCGTCCACGCGGATGCCCGGAATGCCGTAGCCGGGACCGCGCTGCGCGAAGGTCTTGTGCTCACCGCCCGCGAAACCCTGGAAGGTGGAGATGGCCCACTGGTTGTTGACGAGATTGAGAATGACCGGCGCCTGATACACGGCGGCAAAGGTCATGGCGTGGTGGAAGTCGGCCTCGGCGCTCGAGCCCTCGCCGATCCAGCTGGCCGCGATGCGGTCCTCGCCCTTGATCGCCGCGGCCATCGCCCAGCCGACCGCCTGCGGGAACTGCGTAGCGAGGTTGCCGGAGATGGTGAAGATGTTGCCACTCAGCCAGTGGTACATGATCGGCATCTGCCGGCCCTTGCACATGTCGCGCGTGTTGGAGAGACACTGGCACATGAGCTCGACCAGGTTGCGGCCGCGCACCACGTGCAGGCCCTGCTGCCGGTAGGAGGGGAACAGCATGTCGGTCGGCCGCAGCGCCATGCCCTGCGCCACCGCCACTGCCTCCTCGCCCGTCGACTTGATGTAGAAGGAGATGCGCCCCTGGCGCTGGATGCGCTGCATGCGGTCATCGAACAGCCGCGTCAGCAGCATGTGCCGCAGGCCGACCTGCAGCTCCTCGGGGTCGAGGTGCGGATGCCAGGGACCGACCGCGCGGTGCTCGGCGTCGAGCACCCGCACCATCTGCAACGACAGGTCCTCGATGTCGCGCGCTGCCGCGGTGACGTCGGGCCGGGCCACCGCCCCGGCCGGCGAGATCTGCACGTAGCTGAAGTCCGGCTCCTGGCCCGGCCGGGCCGGGGGGGACGGGACGTGCAAGCGCGACCGTGCGGTCATCGGGGCCTCTGCAGCGGGATCGGGACGGGGTTGCAGCGGCAACATCCGCTTCGGCAGGATTGTAGACGCCTGACCGCGGTAACACTACGTGAAGCCCCGCCACACCTACCGCGGCGTCGTGCAACGCACGGCGTCGCGTGCCACGACGGTACTTAATGCGCCGCCGGCCGCGCCGCGCGTGCGGGTCGGGCGGGCGGTGGCCGGCCGTGGCGGCAAGGCGGTCTCGGTCATCAGCGGACTACCGCTCGATACGGCCGGCCTCGAGGAGCTCGCCGGGCGGCTGAAACGCCTGTGCGGCGCGGGCGGCACGGTCCGGAACGGCACCATCGAGATCCAGGGCGAGCACCGGGCACGCCTGGTCGCGGAACTGGGCAAGCTTGGCTACGCCGCGAAGCCATCCGGCGGCTGAATTTCGCGTCAGCCGAGCCTGAGTGGTAACGGCCCGGGATTATTGTTATAGAGTTAGGCTGGCAGTAATGCGCGGAGCAAACGTCGTGCACACCCAAACCTCACCGCAGCGCAACCGCAACGGCGACGTCCTCTTGTTCGCCCGCAACTTCTTCCGCCACCCGCGCATGCTGGGCTCGATCGTGCCGAGCTCGCGTTTTCTCATCAAGCAGCTGCTGGAGCCGATCAACTGGAATCGCGCGCGCGTGCTCGTGGAGTACGGCCCGGGGGTTGGCACCATCACGACCGAGCTGCTGCGGCAGATGCGTCCGGATGCCACGCTGATCGCGATCGAGATGAACCCGGACTTCGTGCGCCACCTGCGCAGCGCCATCCCCGACCCGCGCCTGCAGGTGGTGCAGGGCTCGGCGGCCGACGTGCAGGAGATCCTGCGGCGCTGCGGACTCACGCGCGCCGACTACATCATCTCCGGCATCCCCTTCAGCACCATCCCCGCGCCGGTGCGCGAGCGCATCCTGCGCAAGACCTGCGAGATGCTCGAACCGACCGGGGCCTTCCTCGTCTATCAGTTCTCGAGCCGCGTGCTGCAGGACCTGAAGCGGGTGTTCGGCTACGTAGGCCGCAAATTCCAGCCGCTCAACGTCCTGCCGGCCCATCTCTTCGTCTGCCAGCCCGCGACGGCCTAGCGCGCCTCCGGCGCCGGCGGCCGCGTTGACAGGCGCGCCGCCGCGCGCATCCTTGACCCATGAGTCAACCGGGCCACGCCCGCATCGGTCTTACCTCGCAGGAGCTCGCCCGCTACCAGCGGCACCTGCTGCTGCCTGAGCTCGGCCTGCCCGGCCAGGAGCGACTGAAGGCGGCGCGGGTGCTCGTGGTCGGCGCCGGGGGGCTGGGCTCGCCCGCGGCGCTCTACCTCGCGGCTGCCGGCTGCGGCACGCTGGGGCTTCTGGATGAGGACCGGGTGGAGCTGTCGAACCTGCAGCGACAGATCCTCTTCGAGGTGGGGGACGTCGGAGCCCACAAAGCGCAGGCCGGAGCGCGGCGGCTGCAACGCCTCAACGATGCCATCGCGGTGCAGTCCCATCCGCTGCGACTTGAGGCGGGCAACGTGCGCGAGGTGTTCGCCGGCTATGACCTCGTGCTCGATGGGTCCGATCGCCTGGCCACCCGTTACCTGGTGAACGATGCCTGCGTGCTGCTGGGCAAGATGCTCGTGACCGCTGCGATTCACCGCTTCGAGGGCCAGCTGCTCAGCTACGTCCCAGGCCGAGGCCCGTGCTACCGCTGCCTCTTCCCGGCAGCGCACACCGCGGCGCTGCCGAGCTGTGCGCAGGCGGGTGTGCTCGGCGTACTGCCGGGGGTGCTGGGAGCGCTGCAGGCCACCGAGGCTCTCAAGCTCATCACCGGCATCGGCGCCCCGCTCACCGGCAGGCTTATGACCTACGATGCGCTTGAGCTGCGCTTCGAGGAGTTCCGGCTCGCGCGCCGCGGCGATTGCGCGGTGTGCGGCACGCACCCCACCATCACCGTCCCTGAGGACCCGACCGCCATGAACGAAGCCGACGGCACCGGCACGATCCGCCGCCTGAGCGCCCCAGAACTGAAAGAGCTGCTGCGCGCACCGCCCGCTGCGCCGCCGCTGATCGACGTGCGCCAGCCCTACGAGTTCGCCGCCGGGCACCTCGCCGGCTCGGTCAATATTCCGCTCGATCAGCTGCCGCAGCGTATCGGCGAGCTGCGCGGCCACGACGCGCCGGTATTCATCTGCCGCAGCGGGGCGCGCAGCCGCGCCGCGTGCGAGTTCGCGCTACGCGCGCAGCTCGCCTCCCCCGCGAACCTCGAGGGCGGTCTCCTGGCGTGGGCGCGAGAGGTCGATCCCGCCGTGCAGGTGCTCTAGCGGGCCGCGAGGCGCGGCTTCACGTAGTACTCCGCGACCGCTTCCGCCATCAGCTCGGGGGGCAGGAGCCCTTGCGCGAGCAGGAAATCGTGGTACTGCTTCACGTCGAAATGCTCGCCGAGCGCGAGCTGGGTACGCTCGCGCAGCGCCTCGAGCTTGCTGTAGCCGAAGAAGTACGAGGTCGCCTGCCCGGGCGCGGTGAAGGTGTAGCGGTCGATCTCCTCCTTGGCGAGCGGCTCTGACAGGCCTACCTCGCGCATCAGGAAGGCCTGCGCGTCCGCGGGCGTCATCTGCCCGAGGTTGAGCATCGGATCGAGGAAGGCGCGCGCGGCGCGCACCAGGCGCTGCTCGAGGACGCCGAACTGTCCCTCCGGGGGGAAGTAGGGCTTCATGAAGGCCTCGGCGTACAGCGCCCAGCCCTCGACGTTGGCGCTGTTGAAGGCGAACACGGCGCGCGCGAGCGACACCCCGTGCTCGATCATGGAGGCGAACTGCAGCTCGTGGCCCGGCCGCGCCTCGTGCGCGGTCAGCGTCCAGGCGACGGCGTCGTAGCTGAAGTCATCGAGGTCCGCGCCGGGGGCGGCATTGGGATTGGAGGTGTTGAGCACGAACTCCGCCGGCTCGCCCTGGTTGCCGATCAGGCGCGGCGGCAGCATGTGCGGCGCCGGTACCGCCGCAGCCTCGGCGGCCGTGGCGAGGCGGATGGCTGCGGCGCGCTCCGGGAGCGAGATCAGCTGCTGCGTGCGCACGATCTGCTCGATGCTTGCGAGGCGCTGGCGGTAGAAGTCCAGGAGCTTGTCCTGCGGGATGCGCTGCTTCTTCAGCTCGCGGAGCACGTCGCGATAGTCGGCGGAGGCCCAGCCGTGCTCCTTGGCGAGCAGGATGGCGAGTGACTGCAGGTCCTCGCGCGTCTGTGCGAAGTTCAGCAGCGCCCGCTCGATGAGCTCGGCGGGAGCCATGCTGACCCCGAACTGCTTGAGGTTGTCGGCATAGATCTCCGGCGGCAGGAGGTTGCTGTGTCGAGCACGCGGCAACACGGTGCCACGCACCCACGCCGCGTACTCGTTCATCTGCCGGCTGAGCGTCGCGAAATCGTGCTCCCAGCCCTTGAGCCCGCTCTGCCTGAGCAGATCGCGGATGCCACCGAGGTATTGCGGTACGTTCTTCAGCTCCTGCTCCACCTGCACCGACCAGGGAGCCGTGAGCGCGCTGTCGCCGAGGCGTTCCTCGATGCGCGCCCGCGCCAGATGCGTGATCGGCTCGTAGCCGGGGGCCACCCCCGCGTAGCGCTTGAGGCGCAGCAGTGCCGCCGGATAGCGCGAGCGCGCGACGCGCTTCTCGAGCAGCCCCTGGAAGCCGCCGAACACCGTCTGCGCCAGGTCGAAGTACGGCAGCATCAGGCGGTCGTTGAGCTCGAGCGTCGTGCGCTGGTCGCGCGCGCTCTTGAGCAGGATCTGCAGGTCCTCGCGCACCTGCGGGTCCGATTCGGTCTTGAGCATCGCCTCGTAGCGCGCCGCGACCGCCTCGAGGTCCGCCTCCTGCCGCGCGACGACGTTGGGCTTGAGATCGAGGATGTCGGCGTCGTAGCGCTCCAGGCCGAGGACGCCGGCGGGCTCCGGTGTGTACTTGCCCTGCTCCTCGAGCAGCAGCTGCGCCGCCTTGTTGCTGGCAGTGACCCAAGCCGGGCTCTCGGCCCCCAGCGCCGCCCCCGCCGCACCGGCGCCGAGCATCAACAGGATCCAACCGCGCATGCGCGCTCCCCGCCCGCGCTGCCCCAGCGGCAGCCGCGGCATTCTAGAGTTCAGCGCCATGGGCCCGCCGCGGGCCGGCGGTGAGGCGAGGTCGGCGCGCGCCGGGACGAGGTCAGGCGCGGGCCGGACTGCGCGATTTTGCGAGCAACGGCTCCTTGGCGGCCGGCGCGAAAGGCGTGATGCGCGCCTGCAGGCGCGCCAGCGCCGCGGCGGGCTCGTCGACGAACTCGAACAGCTCGAGGTCCTCCGCGGCGATCGTGCCGTGGCGCACCAGGGCGGGGAAGTTCACCACCTCCTGCCAGTAGGCACTGCCGTAGAGCAGGACCGGGATCTGCCGGTCGAGCTTGCGCGTCTGCGCCAGGGTGAGGATCTCGAACAGCTCGTCGAAGGTGCCGAAGCCGCCGGGGAACACCACCAGCGCGCGCGCCAGATGGGCAAACCACAGCTTGCGCATGAAGAAGTAGTGGAACTGGAATCCCAGGCCGGGGGTGATGTATTCGTTGGGCCGCTGCTCGTGCGGCAGGCCGATGTTGAGCCCGACGCTGCGTCCGCCGCCGAGCAGCGCGCCGCGGTTCGCCGCCTCCATGATGCCCGGCCCGCCACCGGAGCAGACGACCAGGCGCCCCTCGGCGCTGGCGCGGCTCCACTGGGTCACCAGCCGCGCAAGCTCGGTCGCCTCCACGATGTAGCGCCCCAGCGGGCCGCTCGCCTCGAGCCGTGCCGAGCCGAAGAAGACGACGGTCTCGGTGACGCCCGCGGCACACAGGGCGCGCAGCGGGCCGAGGTACTCGCTCAGGATGCGCACCGGCCGGCCCTCATCGGAGTCGAGGAAGGCACGGTCGTAGTAGGCGAGCGGTGGCCCCTGGATCATGACGGACTCCGGCAAGCGGCGGCGGCGCCGCGCCCCGACTCTAACGAAAAGGGCACGCGGCGTGCGAGACTCGCACACGGATCCCCTGCCGTGGCTGTGCTGCGCTTAACATGCCTGCTGCTCGCGCTGCTGGTCGGAGCACGGTCGGCAGCCGCGCCGCTGCCGGTCCCGGCCGGCGGCACGGTGCTGCTCGTGATCGCGCCCCATCCGGATGACGAGACGCTCTGTTGCGCGGGAGCCATCCAGCAGGTGCTCGCCGCGGGCGGCCAGGCCGCGATACTGTGGGTGACGAGCGGCGACGGCTCCGTGCTCGGCGCCCTCTTCGAGGGTCACAACCCGCTGCGTCCGCAGTCCATGCTGGAACTCGGGGCGCGGCGCATGCTCGAGGCGCGCGCCGCCGCGACCGCCCTCGGCGTGTCCCCCGATCGGCAGCTGTTTCTCGGTTACCCGGACGGCTCGCTGCTGCACCTGCTCGATGAGCCGCAGTCGGTGCAGCGCTCACCCTTGACCCACGCACGGGCCGTGCCCTATCGCACGGCTGCGTTTCCCGGCGACCTTTATCAGGGGCTGGCGCTGCGGCGCGACTTCGCGGCGGCGCTCGAGCGGCTGCAGCCGACGCTCGTGCTCGCCCCGAGCATCCTGGACACTCACCCCGATCACCGCGCCGCCGGACGGCTCGCGCGCGACTG
Source organism: Gammaproteobacteria bacterium (assembly GCA_019247195.1). Taxonomy (GTDB): domain Bacteria; phylum Pseudomonadota; class Gammaproteobacteria; order Steroidobacterales; family Steroidobacteraceae; genus 13-2-20CM-66-19. Next base: position 5,757 of record JAFAPI010000117.1, on the reverse strand, counting down.
GGCCGCCGCGCACCCCGGGCACGAGCTGCGACTCTGGATCGTGCATGGCGGGGAGGGCTGGCCCGCGCCGCGCACCCTGCTGCCCGCCCTGCCCCTGACGCCCCCGCCCGTCGCGCGGCAGCTGTCCTGGCAGGCCCTCGCGCTCACTCCGGCCGAAGAGACGCGCAAGCGGCGCGCCCTGGAGGCGCACGCGAGCCAGATGCGGGTCATGGCCCCCTTCCTGCTCGCCTTCGTGCGCAGCAACGAGCTCTATGCGGGCGAGGACGTGGCCACCGGGGACGCCGCGGCATGCTCGAGTTGTGCCGCCGCGAGCGCCGGGGTGTCCCACCCGGAGCGGACCCCCCAGACGAAGAACGCGAGCCCGCCGAGCGCCACAACCCCGAGGTCCCAGCCCCACGGCAGGTAGTCGCGGCCGCCGAACTTGGCGCTGCCGGCCCACGACAGCACGGCGATGGTCGGCAGGTAGGCCACGAGCCACCACGCCGCGCGCAGCTGGCGGGCAAAGTCGGGCCAGCCGCTGCGGGCCTGGTAGAAAAGGTATACCGGCAGCGCCACCGCGATGAGCAGGATGATCTCCCCGGTGAGCGGCCAGCGGGCCCAGTAGAGCAGCTCCGTCGCGCACACGAACGCGAGCGCGGCGAGCACGGGGAGCCCCGCGAGCCGCAGCGGCCGGTGCATGCGCTCGGCGGTGCGTCGCAGGGTCAGCGCGCTGACCGGCCCGGTCATGTAGGAGATGATCGTCGCCACCGAGATCACGGCTGCGAGCGTCCCCCAGCCGCGGAAGAAGAACAGGAACAGGAAGGACACGGCGAGGTTGAGCCACATGGCGGGCCGGGGAATCCCGTAGCGCGGATGCAGCCGCCCGAGGATGCCGGGCAGGGTGCCGTTGCGCTGCATGCCGTAGATCATGCGCGCCGTGCTCGCCGTGTAGGTGATGCCGGTGCCACTCGGGCTGACGAAGGCATCGGCGTACAGCAGCACCGCGAGCGCCTGCAGGTTGACCAGCAGCGCGAGCTGTGCGAACGGGGAGCGGAAGTCGATCTCGTGCCAGCCGTGTGTCAGCAGTGCCGGTGGCACCGCGCCGAGGTAGGCGAACTGCAGGATGAGGTAGACGACCGTCGCCAGGCCGATCGAGCCGAGCACCGCGAAGGGAATGCTGCGCGCGGGATTGCGCGCCTCGCCGGCCAGATTCACCGGACTCTGGAAGCCATTGAAGCTGAAGACGATGCCGGCGGTGGCGACCGCGGTCAGCACCGCGGCGAAGTCGGTGCTGGCGTAGGGCTCCCCGTGCACGCCGACGGCGAAGTTGCCCGGATGAAAGGCGGCGGCGATCAGCGCGAGCCCGGTGGCGGCCGGCACGAAGAGCTTGAACAGCGTGATGATGCTGTTGGAATGGGCGAAGAGCCGCACGCTCCAGAAATTGAGCAGGAAATACACGATGACCAGTGCGGCGGCGATGAGGAGCCCCGCGCTGGTGAGCTCGCCGTGTCCGTCGGGAAGTCGGTAGTAGAGGGCCTGTGCCCAGGTCCATGGCCAGGAAGCCATGTACTGGACCGACGTTTCCGCCGACACCGGGACCACCGAGACGATGGAGATCCAGTTGGCCCACGCGCCGATGAACCCGACCAGCGAGCCGTGCGAGAAGTGGCTGTAGCGCACCATGCCGCCAGACTCGGGAAACATGGCGCCGAGCTCGGCGTAGGTGAGCGCGATGGTGGTGATGATCGCCGCCCCGAGCACCCAGGCCCAGATGGCGCCGGGCCCTGCGAGGCCGGCGGCGCGCCAGGCACCGAACAGCCATCCCGAGCCGATGATCGAGCCCAGGCCGGTGAGCATGAGCGCGAACGGACCCACCTGGCGCCGGATTGGGCTCGGGGCGTGCATGGGATTTCCTGACAGACGAAAGGCGCGATGATGCCAGAGCCGGGCGCTGCCGGCGGTCAGCGCTACCAGGCGCCTAGACCTGTCCGGACCCGTACATGCCCCGCCTGCAACTGCGGGGGTGCCCTGCTCGAGCTCGCCAGGGCGACCCTGAGCCCTTGCAAAGCCAGCTTCCGCGGTGCCTTTCCTCGCCCTGCCGTGGCAGCTGCTCGGGCGCGGCACACGGCGCGTGCTGTGGTGCATGGCGCGCGCCACGCCATGCGAGCCGGTCCACCTCGCGCGGCGCGAGCCGGACGACTGAGCTAGAGGCCGTCGCTCGGGCCGCGCCAGCGGTCGAGCGCCCGGTCCAGGGCGCCGGCGATGTGCTCACGCAGACGGTCCAGCCGGGCGCGGCGGTGCCAGGTGCGGCGGCTTACGGCGCGCGAGGCGGCGAAGTCTTCGCGGAAGAGCTGCGCAGCCGCATCCGCCACCCGTGCATCGCTGATCTCCTGGTTCGCCTCGAGGTTCCAGCGAAAGCTCCAGCGGTCCAGGTTGCTCGAGCCGACGGAGACCCAGTCATCGCACAGGATCATCTTGGCGTGCAGCATCGCCGGCTGGTACTCATAGATCAGCACACCGCTGCGCAGCATCTTGCCGTAGAAGCGCCGCGCGGCCTGGCGCACCCACGGATGGTCGGTGCGCGGGCCAGGCAGCAGCAGGCACACGTCCACCCCGCGCCGGGCGGCCCGGCGCAGCGCCTTGCGGAAGCGTCGCGAGGGCACGAAGTAGGCGCTCATGATCCAGGCACGCCGCCGCGCGGCGTCGATCTGCCGCAGCACCCCGCTCGCCAGCACCGAGTGCTGCCGCGCCTCACTCAGCGACAGGCGTCCGGGCGCACCGTCCGCGCGGGCAAGGCCCGGCGGGGGATCCACAAGGCCCAGCGGCTCGCCGCAGCGGCGCCAGGTGCGTGCGAAGGCGCGCTGCCAGTCCGCCACCACCGGCCCCTCGATCGCGACCATGAGTTCGCGCCAGGGCGGGTGCGGCGGCCCGGCGAACTGGTCGGTGAGCCCGGCGCCGCCGACGAAGGCGATACGCCCGTCGGCGAGCAGCAGCTTGCGATGATCGCGGCGCAGGTTGGCGAGCAGGTGCCGCTGCCAGCGCAGCGGATTGAAAAACCGCAGCTCGACCCCCGCGCCGAGCAGCGTCCGCCGGTCGGCGCGGCGCAGGCCGAGGGCGCCGAAACCATCGAAGAGTACGCAGCAGCGCACCCCGCGCGCGCGCGCCGCGCACAGCGCGGCGATGAAGCGCTCCGTGATGCCGCTGCTGGTGACCAGGTACATCTCCAGCAGCACGTACGCGCCGGCGTCATCGATGGCCGCCAGCATCGCCTGGAAGAATGCGCCGTTGTCGTGCAGAAAACGGAAGGTATTGCCGGGTCGCCACGGCCAGCCGGTGGTTGTAAATTGCCGCTGCGCTTCCGGAGTCGCCATGGTGCTGGAACAATGACCGAGGCGCGCGCGAGTTACCAGTGCGCGCTGCTGCTCAGCCTCTTGACCCCGCTCGCGGCGCGCGCCGACGTGCTCGGCGCGGTCAACACGCTGCGCGCGCAAGGTTGCGCAGCGCACCGCAGCCCCGTGCCGGCGGTAAGGCCCAGCCGGGCGCTCGATGCCGTGGCACACAACCTCGCGGCGGGCATGCCGCTCGCCGAGGCCGAGCGGCGCGCCGGCTATCACGCCGTCAGCTCCTTCGCGGTCAGCATCTCCGGCGTGGGCGCGAACCCCGACGTCGCCCCGCTCCTCGGACGGGAGTACTGCGTGGCGGTCATGGATTCTTCCTGGCGGGAGCTCGGCGTGTCCGCAAGCGGTGACACCGTGTGGCTCGCCCTCGCAGCCCCGTTCATGCCGCCGCCACTCGCCGAGCGCGACGCGATCGCCGCCTCCGTGCTGCGGGCCGTCAACGCTGCGCGCGCCCGGGCACGCCGCTGCGGCGCCACCTATTTCGGCGCTGCGGGAGCGCTTGCGCGCAGCGCGACGCTCGAGCACATCGCGATCGACTACGCCACGGAGATGGCCCGACACGGCTACATGAGCCACACCGGCCGCGACGGCAGTTCGCCCGCGCAGCGGGTATCGCGCGGGGGCTATCGCTGGCTCGCCACCGGCGAGAACCTCGCGCGCGGCATCATGCGGCCGGGCGAGGTGGTGAGCGGCTGGCTGGGCAGCCCTGAGCACTGTGCGAACCTCATGGACCCCGCCTACACCGAGCTCGGGGTCGGCTTTGCCGTGAACGGCCGCGATGCCGCCGGGGTGTACTGGGCGCTCGAACTCGGCCGGCCGCGCCCGGCGCGCTGAGCGCGGCGGCGGCGCGTTGCGTAAGATGCGTCGCCGGCAGCGGTGCGAGAGCGATGATGGCGGAAGTCGAGGTTCACGGCGGACATGGCCACGGTGCGGCGCACGCGCACGGTGCGCCGACCGACCCGTTCGGGCGCGCGGTCGGCGTCGCGGTCGCGGTGATCGGCATCGTGCTCGCGGTGGCGACGATCGCCGCCCACCGCGCGCACACCGCCGCGATCATCACCCGCACCCAGGTCAACGACGACTGGGCCTTCTACCAGGCGAAGAAGCAGCGCGAGCACCTGCTCGAGGTGGGCGCGGCGCTCGCCGAGACGCTCGGCGACCCGGCGCGGGCGCGGCCGCTGGCGGAGAAGTTCCGCGGCCAGCGCGAGCGCTACGTGCGCGAGGCCGAGGTCCTGCAGCAACAGGCGCGCGAGCGGGAGGCAGAGACGGCGCATGAGGAGACCCGCGCCCTGCGGCTGGATCTCAGCGAGGGTTTCCTCGAGCTCGGACTGGTGCTCTCCTCGTTGTACTTCCTCTCCAAGCGACGCTTCTTCCCGCTGCTCGGCGCGCTAGCCGCGCTGCTCGGCGCCGCCTTCACCCTCTGGGGGCTCATCACCTGAGCGCGGCCTCGCTGCGCTGCTCGTGGGTAATCAGGGCGCCGGCCACCAGGTAGAGCGCCGCGAACCAGGCCAGCCCGTGCGTGAGGAGGATGTTGATGGTGCGGTAGACATCTCCCGGCTGCTGCCGGTAGTGCACGGTCGCCTGCACACCGCCGATCAACAACGCCGCCGCGCCGATCAGCACCAGGATCGGTACCACGGCCGAGCGGGCGGCGTGCGGGTCCGCGCTGCGCGGCGGCGGCGGGCGCAGGGCGAGGTACCAGACCGCCATGCAGGTGAGGCCGAACACCGAGCTGAGGTACTGCAGCACGTGGTAGAGCGGACCGCTGTAAGGACCGAGCGTCACGGGGGCACTCAGGGCGGCTACGCGGCGCACCATGAAGCCGTTCGGGTGGGTGAAAGAGTCCCACAGCAGGTGCGTCCACACGCCGAGCACGATGGCCGCCAGCGCCCACGGCCACTGGCTGAGGCGCGCGTAGGGCGCCAGCCCGCGCAGGATGAGGGCGCGCGCCCGCGCCGAGAGCAGCGCCGTCAGCGCCCGGCGCAGCACGTAGAGCACCCACAGCGTGACGATGCCGATCGCCAGGTCCACGCTGTAGGAGTGCGCGAACTCGTGGGTCTCGGGGATCGCCGCCTTGAGGTTACCGGGCAGGTAGTACGGCAGATCGGGCGCCACCGCGCCGATGATGAGCGGCGTGACCCGCAGGAAGCGCAGCCGCCGCAGCGGCAGCACCGCGGCCGGGTGGGCGAGCGTGAACGGCACGGCCTTAGCCCGTCGCGGAGACGATGCGGATTTGGAAGTCCCGGCCCACCCAGTCGCTGCCGTGGCGGAAGGTGAAGTCGAGGGTAGCACCGGGCGGGAGGTCCGTGACATCCAGACGCGCCACGTGCACCCCGAGGGCGTGCGGCTCAGTGGCGAGCTCGCGCACCGCGCGCCAGCC
>JAFAPI010000182.1 GCA_019247195.1 Gammaproteobacteria bacterium | reverse complement strand
AGCTGGGCGCGTCGCGCCGGACGCAACGAGTCGCTCGGGCCGGCCCCCAAGGAGGCTGCCCAGGTACTCACCCGCGGCGACGTGGTGTACGTGGTCGCGGACGACAAGGGCCACGCGCAGCTCGGACAGATCCCCGAGGCGCAAAGCGCACTGGTCGCACTCGACCCCAACGATGGCAGCATCGTCGCGCTGGTCGGGGGCTTCGACTATTTCACCAACAAGTACAACCGCGTCACCCAGGCGCGCCGCCTGCCGGGCTCGGGCTTCAAGCCCTTCCTGTACTCGGCGGCCCTCGAGCACGGGTTCACCCCGGCCAGCGTGATCCTCGATGCACCGATCGTGCTCGACGGCAACGGCGAGGACACCTGGCGGCCGGAGAACTCGACGCGCGAGTTCGGTGGCCCGACGCGGCTGCGCGAGGCGCTGGTGCGCTCGCGCAACCTGGTCTCGATCCGCATCCTGAAAGAGATCGGCATCGCCAACGCGATCGACTACATCCAGCGCTTTGGCTTCGACCCGCGCACGTTGCCGCACGATCTCACCCTGGCGCTCGGCACCGTCGCGGTCACCCCGCTCGATGTCGCCGCCGGCTACGCCGTGTTCGCCAACGGGGGCTACAAGGTGCAGCCGTACTTCATCGACCGCATCGAGGATGCGGCGGGACAGGTGGTGTGGCGCGCCGCACCGCGCATGGTGTGCACGCAGTGCGACCCGACCCTGGGGCCGGCCACTGCCCCGGAGCGCGCCGCACCGCTGCAGGTCGCGGACACCACCCACGGCGAGCCCGCGCCGCTGCCGCCGGAGCAGGTCGCGCCGCGGGTGATCAGCGCGCAGAACGCCTACGTCATGGACGACATGATGGCCGACGTCATCAAGCGCGGCACGGGGCGGCGGGCGCTCGCGCTCGGCCGCGCCGACATCGCCGGCAAGACCGGCACCACCAACGAAGCCAAGGACACCTGGTTCAATGGCTTCACGCCCAACCTGGTCGCCACCGTCTGGGTGGGCTTCGATCAGGAGCGTCCGCTCGGCGAGTCCGAAGAGGGCGCGAAGACCGCCTTGCCGATCTGGATCGGCTTCATGAAGGAAGCCCTCAAGGGCGTCACCGAGGTGCGCCGCAGCATGCCGGAGGGCATCGTCACCTTGCGCATCTCCCCCGACACCGGCACCCTCGTGTCGGCCGAAAATCCCAACGGGGTGCCGGAGATGTTCATGGCGGAGCACCTGCCGACCGCGGAAGACGCGGCGGCGCTCGCGCAGGGGCCGCCGGGGCAGGCGAGCGGCGAGCCGATCTTCTGACGGGGCAGCCGATGAAGCGACAACCGACCCGCAGTGATCACCTGCGGCGCGCGCTGGCGCAGGAAGCGGCACGGCTGATGGCCGAGCACGGCATCCGCGACTTTCTCATCGCCAAGCGCAAAGCCGCCGAGCGCTTCGGCGTCGCCGACGGCAACGCGGCGGCGCTGCCGAAGAACAGCGAGATCGAGGAGGCACTCGCCGCGCACCAGCGGCTGTTCGGTGGCTCCTCGCACCTCGAGGCACTGCACGCGCAGCGCGCGGCCGCGCTGACGGCGATGCGCTACCTGCAGGAGTTCGAGCCGCGCCTGGTCGGGCCGGTGCTGTCGGGTACTGCCACCGCGCACTCGGAGGTGCAGCTGCACCTCTTCACCGACTGCGCCGAGTCCGTCGCCCTCAAGCTCCTCGACCGGGGCATCCCGCACGAGGTCACCGAGAAGCGCGTCAAGCTCAATCCCGAGCGCACCCGTGCCTTCCCCGGGGTGCGCTTCGAGATGGACGACCAGCCGATCGATGCCGTGGTCTTCCCCACCGATGGGATCCGCCAGGCGCCGGTGAGTCCGGTCGACGGGCGTCCGATGCGCCGCGCCAACGCTCTGGAGGTGGAGGCGCTGCTGCAGGAGCCCTGAGCGCCGCTCAGCGGCGCTGCTTGACCTCGAGGTAGTCGCGGCGCGTCGGGCCCGTGTAGAGCTGGCGCGGCCGCCCGATGCGCATGGCCGGGTCGGAGATCATCTCCTGCCAGTGCGCCACCCAGCCGACGGTGCGCGCGATGGCGAACATCACCGTGAACATCGAGCGCGGGATGCCGATGGCGCTGTAGATGACGCCGGAATAGAAATCGACGTTGGGGTAGAGCTTGCGCTCGATGAAGTACTCATCCTGCAGCGCGATCTCCTCCAGGCGCAGTGCCAGCTCGAACAGCGGGTTGTCGCTGCGGCCGAGCCGCGCCAGCACTTTGTGGCACATGGCGCGGATGATCTGCGCGCGCGGATCGAAGTTCTTGTAAACCCGGTGGCCGAATCCCATCAGCCGGAAATGGCTGGACTTGTCCTTCGCCATCGCCAGGAACTTCGGAATGTTGTCGGCGGTGCCGATCTGCTCGAGCATCGCCAGCACCGCCTCATTGGCACCGCCGTGTGCGGGGCCCCACAGCGCCGATACGCCGGCGGAGATGGCCGCGTAAGGGTTGGCGCCGGTGCTGCCGGCGAGACGCACGGTGGAGGTGCTCGCGTTCTGCTCGTGATCCGCGTGCAGCACGAACAGCAGGTCGAGCGCCGCGGCGGCCACCGGGTCGACCTCGTAGGGCTCGCACGGCACCGCGAACAGCATGTGCAGCATGTTGGCGGTATAGCTGAGGTCGTTGCGCGGGTAGATGACCGGCTGGCCGAGCGAGTGCTTATGCGCCGCCGCCGCGATGGTCGGAATCTTGGCGATGATGCGGTGCGCGAAGATCTCACGATGACGCGGGTTATGGATGTCCATCGTGTCGTGATAGAACGCCGACATCGAGGCCACGACCCCCGACACCATCGCCATCGGGTGGGCGTTGTGGTGGAAGCCCTCGAAGAAGCGCTTCAACCACTCGTTGATCATGGTGTGGTAGCGGATGTTGGCCGTGAACTCGGTGAGCTGTTTGGCGGTCGGCAGCTCACCGATCAGCAGCAGGTAGGCCACTTCCATGAAATCGGAGCGCTCGGCGAGCTGCTCGATCGGGTAGCCGCGATAAAGCAGCACCCCGGCCTCTCCATCGATGTAGGTGATGCGGCTCTCGCACGCCGCCGTGGCGCCAAAGCCCGGGTCGTAGGTGAAGACCCCGAGCTCCTTGGGCAGCGTGGCGATGTCCAGCCCGGCCGGGCCGATGGTGCCCGTGCGCAGCGGCAGCGCCGCGCTGCGACCGCTCGCAGGGTCGCTGAGCTGGACAGTCTTGCCGCTCCGCTCGGTCATTCGCCGCTTTCCGGTGGCCGCAGCCCAAGGAACGCGCGCCGACGGGATGTGGCGCACGCGCAAAACGAGGTTTACATGGTCCTCGCGCCGAATCAAGGCAAGCGAGGCTACTCCGCAGTAACCCGGCACTCCCGCCAGCGCTGCCCGGCCGCGGTGGCGCTG
>JAFAPI010000225.1 GCA_019247195.1 Gammaproteobacteria bacterium | reverse complement strand
GCACTATCAGCCGATCGTCGACATCGAGTCGCACACGGTCGTGGCGCTCGAGGCGCTGCTGCGCTGGAAGCACCCGAACCACGGTTACGTGCGCCCGGAGCGCTTCGTCAGCATCGCCGAGGAGGCCGGCCTCATCGTGCCGATCGGGGACTTCGTGCTGCAGCGGACCATGGAGGACATGAGCCGCTGGCGCCAGGGGGGCGGCAAGCTCGTGCCGGTGGCGATCAACGTCTCGGCGGTGCAGCTGCAGCGCTCGAACCTCGCCGAGAGCATCGCGCGCCTCACCGCCGAGCACGGGCTCGCGCCCTCGATGCTGCAGATCGAGCTCACCGAGAGCGCGGTGTTCGAGCGGCGCGAGGGCAGGGGGCGCGAGACCAACGAGGACGCGGTGGCGCGCCTGCGCGAGCTCGGCGTGCACATCGCCATCGATGACTTCGGCACCGGCTACTCGAGCCTCTCCTACCTCAAGCGCTGGCGGGTCGACACGCTCAAGATCGACCGCTCCTTCGTGCGCGACCTGGTCACGGACATGTCCGACCTCGCCATCGTCAGCGCCATCATCGCCATGGCGCGCTACCTGCACATCAAGGTGGTGGCCGAGGGCATCGAGGGCTGGCCGCAGCTGGAGAAGCTGCGCCAGCTCGGCTGCTCCTATGCGCAGGGCTTCCTCTTCGCCCGTCCCTGCGCCGCCGAGGACGCGCTGCGCTACCTGACCGGCGCGCCGCTCGACCTGACGCAGCGCCTGCCGGTGCTCGACATCCTCGAGAGCACCGGCAGCGGCGAGCGCGACGTGCAGGCGCTGCGCGCCTGACCCGCGCCCGCGCGGCGCGTGCGAGAATGGCGCATGCCCGCCGCGGCGCCGTCCCTCTCCGCCCTGCCGCAATGCGCCGGCGCGGTGCTCATGGTGCGCCCCGCGGCGTTCGGCTTTAACCCCGAGACCGCCGCGAGCAACGCCTTCCAGCGCGACCCCGACGGGGAGCCGCCGGCCGCGATCGCCGCCCGGGCGCGCGCGGAGTTCGACGGCGTGGTGCAGGCGCTGCGCGGCGAGGGGATCGGGGTCTGTGTGGTCGAGGATACCGCCGACCCACCCAAGCCGGACGCGGTCTTCCCCAACAACTGGGTGAGCTTCCACGCCGACGGCACCCTCGTCACCTACCCGCTGGCGAGCGCGAGCCGCCGCGCCGAGCGGCGGGCGGAAGTGATCGAGGCGGTCAGCGGTCAGCTCGGCTTCCGCACCCGCCGTCATCTCGATCTCACGGCGCACGAGCGCGAGGGGCGCTTCCTCGAGGGGACCGGGAGCCTCGTGCTCGATCACCGCCAGCGCCGCGCCTTCGCCTGCCCCTCGCCGCGCACCGATGCCGGCCTGGTGCGCAGCTGGGCCGAGGCGCTCGGCTACGAGCCGGTGCTGTTCGCGGCGAGCGATGCGCAGGGCCGGCCCTACTACCACACGAACGTGTGCCTGTGGATCGGCACCCAGGTGGCGGCGGTGGCGCTCGAGTCGGTGGCCCCGGCCGACCGCGCACGGCTCCTCGAGTCTCTCACCGCCCCGGACCGCGCGGTGCTCGAGCTCACGCGCCGGGAGATCGCGGGCTTCGCCGGCAACATGCTCGAGCTTGCGACCTGGGACGAGGCGCTGGGGGATGCGCGCGTGCTCGTCCTGTCGCAGAGCGCCCGCCAGGCGTTGGCGCCCGCGACCTACCGCCGTCTGGCGGGAGCGGCGGACAACCTCCTCGCCGTGCCGGTGCCGACGCTCGAGCGCTACGGGGGCGGCAGCGTGCGCTGCATGCTCGCGGAGGTCTTCCGCTAGGCGCCCCGCGGCGCAGAGTCAGTCGATCTTCACGCGCGTGAAGACCATCGTTCCGCCGGGCTCGTGGCCGTAGGCGCCCTGCAGCGCCACGGGCAGCAGGTTGAGCGCGTAGAGCGCGCCCAGGCCCAGGCGCACGTGGGCGGACAGACGCACGTCCCGGAGGGCCCCGAGCGAGGCCTTGGCGACCGCGTAGACCGGCGCAGGCCCGAGGGCCGGCGCGGTGAGCTCGTCGTTCGTCTCGCGCTCGATCCGGGCGAAGAGCGTCCACAGCTCCGCCGGCTGCACCGTGCTCTCCAGGACGTAGGCGGCGAGGCGCGCGCCGCCCGTGCGGCGACGCAAGCCGTACGCGGCGGTGCTCGACCAGTAGCGGTCCTCGCCGAGCGGACGGGTATAGATCGCGCTCGCCGACGCGCGCGTCTCGTCGGCCTGCGGGGCGAGCGCCTCGGCGCTCACCTGCTGGGCCCAGGACACCTGCAGCGCGAGCGGGCGGGCGGGGTTGAAGGAGACCCGCACCGCGCTCGAGTCGAGCGGGCCCGGCTCGATGCGCTCGCGGTGCTGGTCGGGCTCGCGGCCGTGGAAGCGCGAGGCCTCGAGCTTCAGCTCCCCGTGCACGTAGCCGACCGTGACGACGCCCTCGCTGATGTGCATCGAGTCGAGCCAGTGATGGCTGATCGGCGCCTCGGGGCTGTCGAGGATCGAGAGCCGGTGCATGAAGGCCGGCGGGCCGAACGCGGGCTCCCCGGGCAGTCCGGCGTAGAGATAGAGACTGTCGGCGGCCCCGAGCGGGTGACTGACGCTCGCCGACAGCTCCATCACGAGGTTGTGCGGGTGCTGGCGGTCGATGAGCGGATCGCGGCCGTTTGCGGTCTCTCCGGTGGCGAGCAGCAGCGGGTAGCCGGCCGGCCCCATGAGCGGGTCCGGGCTCAGCATCGCGCGCAGCCGCACGATGTCCTCGGACGGCAGCACCCGCGTCGCCGCCGTCATCGCCATGCCCGACAGGAAGGTCTTCTCGCCGCCGCGCGCTCCGTCCTGGTGGTCGTACACCGCGTTCAGCAGCGCGTGGCTCATGAGGAGCCAGCCCCCCGCCTCGGTGTGCACGCCCGCGTGCACGGAGCTGTCCGGCTGCCAGGCGGTCCCGGACGCCTCGCGGGTCATCGGGTACGCGCCGAGGGCGGCGTGCATGCCCGCGTCGGTGGGCGCGTACGCGGCCGGGTCCCCTGCGCCGTCCGCCGCGCCGGCACCGGGATCGGCGAGGACGCGAAGCGGGCCGAGCAGCAGCAGGAGGAGGGCGCGCACCGCGCGCGGGAGATAGCAGGGCATGGGCGCATGGTACCGGGAGCCTGCCGGGTCGACCGCGGTCCGCCGGCCCGGCAGGCCCACTCAGGGCGGGGTGCTAGACTGCCGCGAAAAGCCAGACTCGCTGACGGTCCCTCGATGCCCGAGCTCCTCATCAAGACGGTCCTGGCGTATCTCGTCGGCTCCCTGGTCGGGAGCCTGCTCCTGGGCTCGGTGGTGGGGGTCGACATCCGCTCCCGCGGCAGCGGCAACGCCGGGGCCACCAACGCCATGCGCACCCTCGGTCGCAGGTTCGGGCTGGCGGTGTTCGCCATCGATTTCCTCAAGGGCTGGCTCGCCACGGCGCTGCTGGCGCGCGCGGCCCTGCCGGGACTTGCGCCGGGTGCGCCCGAGCTGACCGCGTGGAGTCTCGCGCTGTGCGGCATCGCCGTGATGCTCGGGCACGTCTACCCGCTCTGGTTCGGCTTCCGCGGCGGCAAGGGGGTGGCGACCCTGGTCGGGGTACTGCTCGGGATCTCGCCCGCCTGGGTCGGGGTGTTCGCGCTCTTCTGGCTCCTGACCGTGGTGCTCACCGGCTACGTGGGGCTCGCCTCGATGCTCGGCGCGCTCGCGGTCGCGGGCTTCGCCGCGCTCGGCGCCCCCGGCGCGCGCGCACCGCTCCTCGCCTTCGCCTCCGCCGCGGCGCTCCTGGTGCTCTACACGCACCGCGCCAACATCGCCCGCATGCGCGCGCACACCGAGTCGCGCGCCACGCGTCTGTGGCTGCTCGGCGCACGCCGCGGCTGAGGGCGCCGCCCGCGCCCGAGGCCGGGGACACATCCCTCCCGGCGCGCCTGTTCGCGTGCCTCGCGGACGGCGCGTTCCACTCGGGGGAGGATCTGGCGCGCGCGCTCGGGGTGAGCCGCAGCGCGGTGTGGAAGGCGGCCGGCGCGCTGCGCGCCCTCGGCACCGAGCTCGACGCGGTGCGCAACCGCGGCTACCGCCTCGTGCACCCGACCGACCCGCTCGCCGCGGCGGCGGTGCACCGCGCACTGCCGCCGGCGGCGCGGACCCGCGTGCGCCGCCTGGAGTGCGTCTGGTCGATTGACTCGACCAACACCGCGCTCCTCAACCGTCCCGATCCCGCGCCCGGCTCGAGCGAGGTGCTGCTGGCGGAGTACCAGAGCGCCGGCCGCGGCCGGCGCGGGCGCGCCTGGCGCGCACCGCCCGGCGGGGCGGTCTGCGCCTCGCTCAGCTGGACCTTCGGCGAGGTGCCGCCGCAGATCGCGGGCCTGTCGCTCGCGGTCGGCGTGTGTGCGCTGCGCGCGCTGCGCCAGCTCGGCGTCGAAGCGGTGGGGCTCAAGTGGCCGAACGACCTGCTGCTGAATGAGCGCAAGCTCGGCGGCGTGCTGATCGAGCTGCGCGCCGAGTCCGAGGGGCCGGCGTGCGTCGTCATCGGTGTCGGCCTCAACGTGTGCCTCGGCGCGGACCTCAAGGCCGACATCGCCCGCGGCGGGCTCGCCTGCGCCGACCTGACGGAAGCCGGGTTCACCGGCTCGCGCAACGTCCTCACCGCCGCGCTCATCGCCGCCTGCCTCGAGGGACTGGATGCCTTCGCGCGCGAGGGCCTGAAGCCCTTCCTCGCGGACTACCGCGCGGCGGACGCGCTGCTCGCGCGCGCGGTCAAGGTGTCGGCGCCGCAGGGCTGGATCGCCGGCGTCGCGCGTGGCGTCGACGTGCACGGCGCGCTGCTCATCGAGACCCCGCACGCGGTGCAGCGCTTCGTCTCCGGCGAGGTGAGCGTGAGGCCCGAGACGTGAGCGTGCTGCTCATCGATGCCGGCAACACGCGCCTCAAGTGGGCGCCGCTCGTCGGCGGGCACGTGCAGCGCGCGAGCGCCGTGGCGCACCGCGGCCGCGACTTCCGCGGGCTCGCGCGGCGCGTGAGCGGGGCCGGGTTCGAGCGCGCCTGGGTGGCGAGCGTGGCCGGCGCGCCGGTCGACCGGGCACTGCGCCAGGCGCTCGCGCGGGCGCGCGTGCCGGTGCGCTTCGCGCGCGTGGCGCGGCGCGCGGCCGGCGTCACGGTGGGCTACCGCGATCCGTGGCGGCTCGGCGTCGACCGCTTCGTCGCGCTCATCGCCGCGCATCACCGCTTCCCCGGCAACGATGTGTGCCTGGTGAGCGTCGGCACGGCGATGACCGTCGACTTCCTCGAGGCCGGCGGGCGCCACGCCGGCGGGGTGATCATCCCCTCGCCGGCGCTCATGGTGGAGTCCCTGCTGCGCGACACCTCCGGCATCCGGCGCCGCGCCCAGGAGGCGCGCCGCGACCGCGCCGATCTCTTCGCCCGCTCGACGCGCGATGCGATCGAGCAGGGCTCGCGCGCGGCGGCCGTGGCGCTCATCGAGCGCGCCGCCGAGGAGTTCGCGCTGCGGCGGGAGCGCACCCCGCTCGTCGTCCTGACCGGCGGCGGTGCGCCGCTCGTGCACGCGCGGCTCGAGCGCCGCGCGGTGGCGGTGCCCGATCTCACCCTCGAGGGGCTCGCGGTGCTGGCGCGCGCCTCCCTCGACTAGAATCGCCCCGTGCGCACCGTCTTCCTCGCGCTCGTGTTCGCCAACCTGCTGTACTTCGGCTGGGCGCACTGGATTGCCACCCCCGCGAGGCTCCCCGCCGACTCGCTCGGGCGGCTGCCGCGGCTGAAGCTCGCCGAGGAGCTGCCTCCCGAGGCGCGCGTACCGCACCCCACGCCCACCGCGCAGGTGGCGGCGGAGTGCGTCTCGGTCGGGCCCTTCGGCGATGCCGACAACGCCGGCAAGGCGTCGGCCGTGCTGAAGGCGCGCGGCTTCGAGCCGCGCCAGCGCGCGCAGGCGACGGACACCGCGGCCGGCTGGGCGGTGATCGCGAGCGGCTTCGCCAATCAGGCGGACTCGGACAAGGCGCTTGTGGCCCTCGAGCGCGAGGGCATCAGGGACGCGCTCGTCATGCCCGCCACCGTCGAGGCCGGGCGGCGCCTCTCGCTCGGGCTCTTCAGCGAGCGCTCGCGCGCGGAGAAGCGCGCCGCCGCGGCGCGGCGCCTGGGACTTAGGGCCGAGGTAAGTGAGCGACGCCTGCCGGCGTCGGTGTACTGGCTGGATCTGGCCGCGCCCTCCGCGGGCGCGGTGCCGCTGCAGGAGCTCCCCGCCGCCGGGGTGAGCGGCAAGCCCGGCGCCGAGCCCTGCCCGGTGGCGGGCGAGGCGGTCGCCGGCCGCACGGCGGCGGCCGGCGCGCCGCACCTCTAGGGCTTGCTCTCCACCACGCGCTGGGCCGGGGTCATCCGCGGCGGCGGCGCATCCGGGGAGGTGGTCTCGCTCATCAGCTCGTCCTTGCGCGCCTTGAGCGCGCGGCCGAGGGCGGCGAGGTCCATGCGCGACTCGCGCGCCTCGGCGAACATGCCGTCGGACTTCTCCTCCTCGTTGACGTGGTGCTTGATCATCTCCGACAGCACCTTGACGCGCGAGTCGTAGTAGTCGTCGTCGGGGTCCGAGCTCTCGATGTCGGCGATCACCTGCTTGGCGTTCGCGTGCTCGAGCTCCGCCTCGTGGTGCGTGTCCTTGTCATCGGTCGCCTCGAGGAAGGCCGGATAGAAGATCTCCTCCTCGATCATCGTGTGCACTTCGAGCGCCTTGCAGATGTTCTCGGCGAGCTCGCGCTTCTGGTCCTTCGAGCGTGCCTCCTCGAACTCCGCGAACCACTGCTCGACCTGGCGGTGATCCGCCTTGAGCAACGCGATCGCATCGGGCTCGCCGTTGCGACCGCCGCGCGCGCTCGTGCCGCCGCTCTGCTTGCGCGCGGCCGCGCCGCGCTGGCCGGAGGCGGATGCGCCGCGCCGGGCGCGCTTGGAGCTCTTGCCGCGCGATCCGCCGCCGCTGCTGCTCCCCTTGCGTTTGGCCTTCGCCATGGAAATTCTCCGTGTTGGGACGGGTGAGGACGCAGGCTAGACCGTATGGCGCCGCGGACGGCGTCATCCTGCGAGCGCACCGCATGTAGGCGCGGCACGGAGTTCTCAGGTCAAGGCGCAGGCACAGGCGCGCGCCGGCAGCCGTTCTCGAGCACGGCGCGGAAGTCGCGGGGCCGGCGCGCGTAGAGCTGGGCGGCGCTGCGGAACACCCGCTGCTGACGCTCGAGCCGCGCCTCCTCGATGAGCCGCACCAGGTCTTCGCGCTCCTCGGGGTCGGGGAGCGACTCGGGGTGCAGGGCGACGTGCGCGCGCAGCAGCGCCAGGTCGTGGTCCTCGCCGAGATCGTCCGAGAGGGCGTGGAAGGCGCGCGCCAGGCGGCTCGTCTCCGGCGGACAGTGCGTGGCGAGCACCTCGAGCTGGTGGTAGAGGTACTTGCTGCACTTGCGCCAGGCGTGCAGCGTGTCCACCGCCGGCTCGCACTGGTTGCGCAGGAGCTCGCGGCGCCCCGCGCGGTAGAGCTTGCCGGGCGACCTCAGCAGCGCGCGCCGGCCCCCGTTCAGCGGGGCGTCGAGGGTGCGGGTGGCGCGCCGGAGCGAGCGGCAGGCGGCGGCGAGGCCGCCCCGCTCGCGCACCACGGCGGCGCGGGTCTCGCGGTGGTGGCGCGCGAGGGAGGCCGCGAGGCGCCGCCGTCCCTTCAGCAGCACGCGCGCCCGCGACTTCAGCAGCTGCTCGAAGGTGTCGGTCATGATCTTGGCGTCGCGCACCGCGCTCAGGGGCCTGGCGGCGGCGCGCAGCGCGGCCTCGCCACGGCGCCAGGTGCGCCGGCCGAGGCTCGGCTCGAGCATCCGCAGGAGCGCGCGCGCCTTCTTGATGTGCTTGCGCGCCGAGTGGATCTGCTCGTCCCCGGGGCGCGCCCCGAGGCAGGCGCGGGCCTTGCGCAGCTGGCGCAGGAGGAGCTTGCGCGCGGCCTTGGGCTCAAGCGGCCGGCCCTGCAGGTCCGCGGCCATCTACGGGCTGCCGCCGTCGAGGTAGGCCGCGATGCCGGACCGGACGAGCCGCTCGGCCTCGCGCCGCCCGCCCTGGCCGGTGACGCGGAAGCGCCGCCCGTGGGCACGGTTGTAGTTCTCGAAGAACTGCCCGATCTCCTTCAGCACCTGCGCATCGAGGTCGCGGAGGTCCTTGACCGGCGAGGGGTTGACCTCGGTCTCCGCCGCGCCGATCAGGCGGTCGTTGCGCACGGTGCGGCCCTTCTCGGTCTGGCTCGCCTTGAGCACGCCGAGCAGTCGCACACCCACCAGGCAGCCGCAGAAGGTGCGCGGCAGGTTCAGCACCAGCACGTCGAGCGGGTCGCCGTCGGGGGCACGGGTGCCGGGGATGGAGCCGAAGTCGTAGGGAAAGACGGCCCCGGCGGGCAGGACGCGGCTCAGTTTGAAGACCTTCAGGTTCGGGTCGTACTTGAACTTGCCCGCGCTGCCGGCCGGCGTGTCGATGAGGACGTGGGTGCGTCCGCTCTCGGCATCGCGCGGCGGCAGCTGGCGCAGCGGGTCCACACTCAGTGGACGCTCGCCGGAGCCTGCTTGGGCTTCAGGACCACCTTGGTGGTCTCGTTCTGGCGCTCCTTGAAGAGCTTGTAGCCCTGCGGCGCCTCCTCGAGGCTCATGCGATGGCTGATGAGGAAGGTCGTGTCGATCTTGTCCTCGAGGATGAGCTTCAGCAGCTCGTGGCTGAAGCGCTGCACGTGGGTCTGCCCGGTCTTCACCTGCAGGCCCTTCTCCATCAGCGCCCCGAGCGGGAACTTGTCGACCACGCCGCCGTACACGCCCGGCACCGAGATGCGCCCGCCCTTGCGGCAGGCGAGGATCAGCTGGCGCAGCGCGTGCGGCCGGTCGGTCACCAGGGCGACCGCCGCCTTGGCGTGATCGTAGAGGTTGTCCGGGGTCACGCCGTGGCTCTCCATGCCTACCGCGTCGATGCAGGCGTCCGGGCCCAGGCCGCCGGTCATCTCGACCAGCGCCTCGCGCACGTGCACCTCCTCGTAGTTGATGACCTCGGCGCCGAGCTCCTTGGCGAGGTCGAGCCGGTGCGGGTAGTGGTCGATGGCGATGACGCGGTGCGCGCCCTGCACGAAGGCGCTCTGGATGGCGAACAGGCCCACCGGGCCGCAGCCCCACACGGCGACCGTGTCGCCGGGCTCGATGTCGCAGTTGAGCGCGGCCATCCACCCGGTGGGCAGGATGTCCGAGAGGAAGAGCACGCGCTCATCCTCGACCCCGTCGGGGATCACGATCGGGCCGACGTCGGAGAAGGGGACGCGCACGTACTCGGCCTGCCCGCCGGCGTAGCCGCCGGTCAGGTGCGCGTAGCCGAAGGCGCCGGTCATCGGGTAGCCGTAGAGGGTCTCCGACATGTCGGCGGTCTCGGCGGGGTTGGAGTTGTCGCAGGCGGAGTACTGCTGCTTCTGGCAGAAGAAGCACTGCCCACAGGCGATGACGAACGGCACCACCACGCGCTGACCCACTTTCAGCTTGCGGTTGCCGGGGCCGACCTCCGCCACGATCCCCATGAACTCGTGGCCGAGGATGTCGCCGGCCTTGAGCGTCGGGATGTAGTGGTCGTAGAGGTGCAGGTCCGAGCCGCAGATCGCGGTCGAGGTGATCTCGACGATGGCATCGCGCGGGTTGACGATGCGGGGATCGGGGACGCTGTCGACGCGGACGTCGTGCTTGCCGTGCCAGGTGAGTGCGCGCATGGATTACCTCGGATATGAGGGGTCAGGAGGCGCGGGGGGCCGCGTTCGGCGGCTTCGCGGTGGCGACTTCGCCGGTCTCCATGAGCTGCTTGAAGCGGCGCAGGTCCTGGCGCGCCTGGATCTTCGGCTCGCGCTGGAAGAACTTGGCGACCACGCGCCCGAGGGTGCCGCCCGGGGGATCGTAGGCGATCGTCACCGTGACGCGCGTGCCGCGGTGGTTGGAGGCGTCGTAGAACTCCACGCAGCCGGAGTTGCGCACGCTCGCGCCCTCGAGCGAGGTCCAGGCGATGCGCTCGTTGGGCACGTCCTCGGTGATCGCCGAGTCCCACTCCACCGTGTTGCCGCCGGGCGCGGCGACCACCCAGTGCGAGTGCTCCGCGTCCTGCACCGTGACCCGCTCGATGTTCTCCATGAAGCGGGGGAGGTTGCGGAAGTCCCGCCAGAACTTGTAGAGCTCCTCGCGCGGGCGGTTGATGGTGACCGTGCGCCCGATGATGACGTCGCCCTTGCGGGCGTCGATGTCGCCGGCGAGCGCTTCGGGGTCCGGATGATGGGCGGTCGAGAGCGGCGCGTCGCCGTGGCTCGTGCCCTGGATCTCCTTGGCCATGGGGTGCCTCCTGTGATCGGGCAAAAGTGCGCCCGCGGGCAGGGCTCAGGCTGTCGCTGCCGGCAGTAAAAGCCCTGTAGGACGAGGGGAGGACTTTCGCGCCCGGACGTGAAATGGCCGCGGCGAGCCTCAAGCTGCCCCGCCGGCACCCCGCGAGCGGCCGAGCGGGCGTCGGGGTAGGCGCATTCGGGCGGGCGGGCGCCGCCCGGACCGGCTGCCGGGCCTGCCCCAAAGGCGTCTCCTGTGCCCCACCCGAAGAACCGGGGAAAAGCAAAGGAAAATCCCATGAGTGCCAACCCGCAGCGCCCGCTCGCCGCCATCACCGGGGCCTCGACCGGCATCGGCCTCGAGCTCGCCCGGTTGTGCGCGGCCAACGAGTTCGACCTCGTCATCTGCGCCGATACGCCGGAGATCATGGACGCGCGTCAGGAGCTCGAGGAGGACGGGGTGCAGGTCATTGCGCTCCAGTGCGACCTGTCGACGCGCGAGGGACAGGAGAAGTTCATCAGCACGGTGGAGGGCACGGGCCGCCCGCTCGACGTGCTGATCGCCAACGCCGGCATCGGGCTCGGCCGGGGCTTTCTCGACCAGGACCTGAACGCCGCGCTCAAAGTCGTGCGCACCAACATCGAGGGCACGATCGTGCCGCTGCATCACCTGGCGCGGCAGATGCGCCAGCGCCATCGCGGCCGCATCCTCGTCACCGGCTCGATCGCCGGGCTCATGCCCGGCACCTTCCAGGCCGTCTACAACGGCACCAAGGCGTTCCTCGACTCCTTCGCCGTCGCGCTGAACAACGAGCTGAAGGACGTCGGCATCACGGTCACGCTCTTGCAGCCGGGGGCGACCGAGACGGACTTCTTCGAGCGCGCGGACCTCATGGACACCAAGGTCGGCACGCAGGAGAAGATGGACGCGGCGGACGTCGCGCGCGTCGGCTTCGATGCGATGATGAAGGGCGAGCTGAAGGTCACCGCGGGCCTGAAGAACAAGCTGCGCGCGGCGATGAGCCGCGTGGTGCCCGACTCGACCCTCGCCGAGATGCACCGCAAGGAGGCCGCGCCGGGGACGGGCACGGGCAAGGAGCCCAAGTCCCGCCGCGAGCGTAAGGACCGGCCGAACCCGTAAGGTGTTCCTGCTGCCGGTGGGCTGTTCGCCACGGACGGTGGGCAGGCACCGGCAGCAGCGGGCGCTGCTCGCGCGCGCCCACCGCTACGCGCAGCTGCACGCCGATCCGCTCATCGCCGGGCGCACCCACTTCTTTGCCGCGGCGGCCCTGGTCTCGCGCACGCTGTGGATCTACGGCCCGTCCGCCTTCCTGCTGCGCCTGAGCGGCGCGCTCGAGCACGAGAACCTGGCGCGCGCGGCGGCGATCCGCGCCGGCACGCTCTATCGCGGCGGCTCGGCCGAGGGCAATACGCGGGAGTTCATCGAAGTCGAGCAACACCTGGTGCAGCAGGCGCTCGACGCACTCCGCGCCCACGATGC
>JAFAPI010000180.1 GCA_019247195.1 Gammaproteobacteria bacterium | reverse complement strand
GGATCGAACCTACGACCAAGAGATTAAGAGTCTCCTGCTCTACCAGCTGAGCTAACGGCCCTGATTGGGGTGGACGATGGGACTCGAACCCACGACAACCGGGATCACAACCCGGGGCTCTACCAACTGAGCTACGTCCACCGTCCGTCCCCACGATGCGGCTGGTGTGCCCGGCAGGACTCGAACCTGCGACCCTCGGCTTAGAAGGCCGATGCTCTATCCGGACTGAGCTACGGGCACGACCTCGAAGCGCCCCTAGCCGGCCCCGCCGCACGGGGGCCGCGAATCATACGTAAGTGGCTCTACCAGCGTCAATTTAGCGCGGCGGGGGCGCGGGGCCGCGCACGCGGCCGCCGCTTCCGTGCTCAACCTGCCGAAGCCTTTTGTTACACTGATTTTTGTTCTCGTCGAATACCCCTCTGCGATGGATGCGGATCGTCACAGCCCGAACGCGCCGGAGATCGGCGCCGATTCCCTGACTGTCTCAGCGATCGTACTGCGCGAGCTGCGCGGACAGCTCGCAGCGTGGCACCAGCACGAACCCGGTGCGCGCCTGGGCAGCGATCCCGAGGCGCTGCATCAGCTGCGGGTCGCAGTACGGCGCATCGAGGCCATGCTGAGTGTCTTCCGGCGCCAGCTCTCGCCGGCCCTCACGCGCGCGCGCAGCGCCACCAAGGGGGTGCTGCGCACGCTCGGTACGGTTCGTGACTTTGACGTGCAGCTCGCCCAGCTCGATGCGCGCTGCACCCGACTCGGCGCCAAGGATCGGGCCGCGGCGCTACCCCTGCGGCAGCGCCTGGAGCAGGAGCGCGAGCGCGCCCGCTCGCAGCTGCTGCGCGCGCTGGATGCCGAACCGGTGCGCCAGTGGCTGGCGACGCTCGAGCAGGCCACCACCGACGGGGCCGGGGTCGGCCCCGAGACAGCCGTGAGCGTGGTGCCCGCACGCGTACGGCGTCGGTTCCGCAAGCTGAAGCGGGCCGTGCAGACGATCAACGGCCGCTCCACGATGGAGCGTTTTCACACCGTGCGCCGGCGCGCCAAGCAGCTGCGCTATGCGCTGGAGTGTGCGGCCACGCTGTGCGGCAAACCGAGCGCATCGATGCTGAAAGCGTTGCGTGCGCTGCAGGACGAGCTGGGTGCGCACCAAGATGCGGAGATGGCCGCTCGACGCCTCACCCAGCTCGCGGCGCGGGCCGAGGGCCTGCCGGCGCGGACACTCTTTCTTATGGGGCGGCTGGTCGAGCATGACCTCGTCGACACGGCCGCAGCGCGCAAGACGCTGGAGCGCGGCTGGCGTAAGGTGCGCAAGCGCTGGCGACCGCTGCGGGCGCGTCTGCAGGCACTGGCAGCGCCTGCGGAGCCCACCGCACCACTCGCTCCCGAACCCGATCCGCCGGCGGTGCCGCCCTCTGACGATTCCTTCGGCGAACTGACGCCGCTGCAGGCCGTGCGTCACTAAAACCCAGATGGAGCTCGTGCTGGTTCGTCACGCCATCGCGCATGAGCGGGACGTCCGCCGTTGGCCCGACGACGACACCCGTCCCCTCTCTGCACGCGGGGAGATGCGCGCGCAACAGGCCTGCCGCGGGCTGCGGCGGCTGATGCCACCGCCGCTGCGACTTTTCACCAGTCCCCTCGCGCGCGCCCGCCAGACGGCGGTACTGCTCGCGCGCTGCGCAGGCTGGCCGCGACCGGTCCTGTGTGACGAGCTGCGGCCGGGGACCGCCCCCGCGGCCGTGTTCGCGCTGCTGCGCCGTGCCGCACCGCGCGTCGCGCTCGTCGGTCACGAGCCGGACCTGGGCGAGCTGCTCGCCGTCTGTCTCGGCACGCGCACTCCCCTCGCCTTCAAGAAAATGGGAGTCGCGCGGGTGAGTTTCCAGGGCAGCGTGCGCGCCGGCGCGGCGCAACTGACGGATTTTCTGCCACCGCGGGTACTGCGCGCCGCAGCCCCCCACCGGCACTGATCAGTGCGCCCCTGAGGCGGCCGCGCCGGGGCTCTGCGCCGCGCGCACCGGTCGTGCCAGCCACACCAGGCAGATCAGGCCGATGAACAGAAAGCCCGAGACGTAGAAGATGTCGTTGGCGGAGAGCATGAACGCCTGCGTATCCACCAGGCGGTTCAGCAACGCGTAGCTCTGCTGCGTGCCCATGCCGCCGGCGTGCAGCGTACCGAGCGCTTGCGCGGTAACCGGGTCGTTCGGATCGAGCCGCTCGACGAGCTGCGCATGGTGCAGCGTCGCCCGCCGGTCCCACAGCGTGGTCGTGATCGAGGTGCCGAAGCTGCCGGCCGTGATGCGCGCGAAATTGGACAGACCGGAGGCGGCCGGGATGCGCTCGGGCGGCAACCCGGAGAGGTTGATCGACATGAGCGGGATGAAGAACGCCGCCATCCCGGCCCCCTGGATGATGGTGGGAACGAGCAGCGTGCCCAGGGTCGCGTTGGTATTGAAGTCGGCGCGCATGAAGAGCACCAGCGCGAAGATGCCGAACGACAGGGTCACCAGCAGGCGGGGATCGAACCGGTCGGCGAAGCGTCCGACGAACGGGGTCAGCACGATGGCGAGCAAGCCGACCGGGGCCAGTACCAGTCCAGCGAGGGTCGCGGTATAGCCCATGTACTGCTGCAGCCACAGCGGCAGCAGCACCACGTTGCCGAAGTAGAGACCATAGGCGGTCAGCAGTGCGAGGGTGCTCACCCAGAAGTTCCGGCGGCGGAACAGTGCCAGATCGACGATCGGATGCTCCTCGGTGAGCTCCCAGATCAGGAACACGGTGAAGGTCACCAGGGCCACGCACAGGAGCGCGATGATCTGCGGCGAGTTGAACCAGTCCAGGTCCTTGCCCTTATCGAGCATGACCTGCAGCGCGCCGACCCAGATGATGAGCAGGCCGAGCCCGACCGTGTCGACCGGTACGCGCGCGGTCGGGGTCTCGCGGCTGCGGAAGATCCACCAGGTGACCGCGGCCGCCACGATGCCGACGGGCACGTTGATGTAGAAGATCCACGGCCAGGAGATGTTGTCCGTGATCCAGCCGCCGAGCAGCGGCCCCACCACCGGCGCGACGAGCGTGGTGATCGACCACATCGCGAGCGCACTGCCGGCCCGGTTACGCGGATAGCTCGCCAGCAGCAGCGACTGGGACAGCGGGATCATCGGCCCCGCGACCGCACCCTGCAGGACGCGGAACAGGATGAGAGCCGAGAGGGTCGGTGCCAGTGCACACAGGAAGGAGGCGATGACGAACAGCACGACCGAGGCGGTGAACAGCCGCACCTGCCCGAAACGGCGCGTCAGCCAGCCGGTGAGTGGCAACGAGATCGCGTTCGCCACACCGAAGGAGGTGATCACCCAGGTTCCCTGATCCGGGGACACGCCGAGGTCGCCCGCGATCGCAGGAATCGATACGTTGGCGATCGAGGTATCAAGGACGTTCATGAACGTCGCGAGCGAGAGCGCGATCGTGCCGATCGCCAGCGGCGCCCCGCGTAGCGGCGGTAAGGCGGCGGGCGGGCCCGCGCCCGCGGGCGGCGCCGCAGCGGTGCCGCCTGCCTTGTCCTCGGGTGTGCTCACAGGGTACGGCTGTGCCTTTCAGTGCAGGTGACGGTCCGCGCGCGGTGCACCCGGGCCGCGCTGCGCATAGAGCGCGGGTGAGGCGGGGTCGGTGCCGCCGGTGAGGATAGCGTGTCCGCTCTGATTGGCGGCGATGATCGCCTGCACGCGCTCCTCGGCCTGCGCCTGGCCCGAGCCGAAGACGTCGGTCGACCAGGTAGCCGCGCGCTGCGTGAGCTGCGGCAGCCGCGCACCCTCCTCGCCGCCGCGGATATCCACGTCCGCCTTTATCGACAGGCCGATCTGCAGCGGGTGGCGGGCGACCTCGCCCGGGTCGAGGGCGATGCGTACCGGCACACGTTGCACGATCTTGATCCAGTTACCGGTCGCGTTCTGCGCCGGCAGCAATGCAAAGGCCGCGCCGGTGCCGGCGCCGAAACCTGCTACCCGGCCGTGGTAGAGGATGCGGCCGCCGTAGAGGTCGGCACGCAGCGTCACCGGCTGGCCCACCCGCATGTGCTTCAGCTGCGGCTCCTTGAAGTTCGCGTCCACCCACACCTGGTCGAGCGGCACGACTGCCATGAGTGCCGCACCGGGACCGACGCGCTCGCCGAGCTGCACGTTGCGGCGCGCCACAAACCCCGCCACCGGCGCGGGTAGCTGGGTACGGGACAGCGCCAGGTACGCCGTGCGCACGGCCGCAGCCGCGTCGCGCACCTGGGGATGATCGGCAAGGTTCGTACCGTCCACCCGCGCGCGATTCGCAGCGAGCTGCTGCTCGGCGGCCGCCAGGCTGGCCTGCGCTGCCTGCACCGCATCGCGCGCGTGCTGCAGCTCCTCGCCCGAGACTGCGCCGGAGGCGCCTAGTCGCTGGCGCCGCTGCAGATCGCTCTGCGCGGCCGTAAGGTCGGTGCGCCGCAGAGCCACATTGGCCTGCAGCTGCGAGCTCGTGGCAAAGAGGGTGCGCACATCGCGTACCGTGCGCGCCAGCTGGGCCTCGGCCTGGTCGAGCGCCACCTTCGCATCGGACTCATCCAGGCGCACCAGGGTCTGACCTGCCGTGACGAACTGCGTGTCGTCCGCGCCGATCGCCACCACCGTCCCGCTCACCTGCGGGGTGATCTGCACGACATTCCCGCCGACGTAGGCATCGTCGGTCGTCTGGTGATAGCGCAGCACCTGCGACCAGTAGAGCGTGTAGCCGAGCCCAATCAGCGCGACCAGGCCGACGGCGCCTAGCAGCAAACGCCAGCGGCGCGTCTTTGCGGAGGCAGATTGCTTGGGGATCATGAGCAGTCCTTGTACGTTGTTGCTGCCTCGGCTGATAATGCCTAGGCAGATATTAATTCAAAAAAACTCAGGCGCTGGCCCGGGTCACGAGCCCCTGGCCGTTCTCGAGCATCCGCATCAGCAGACTCTCGAGCTGCCGCACCTCGCTACGCGAGAAGCCTCGCAGGAAGCGGTTGGCGACGCCCATCGAGATCTCGCGCATGCGCGGGTACGCGGCACGGCCTTCCTCGGTCAGCTCCAGATACATCAGGCGACGGTCCTCCTGGCTGCGGTGCCGACGGATCAGGCCCTTTTTCTCCAGGCGATCCAGCATGCGCGTCATCGCGCCGGCGTCGTAAGAGATCGTCTTGCACAGGTCCGCCGCCGACTTCGGCTCATCCGCGCTGGCCAGGTTGGCGATCACGATCAGTTGCGCTGCGGTCAGCTCAAGCGGCGCGAGCCGCTTGTCGACCGCCAGTTCGTGGTCGAGGATGCTCAGCATCTCGACCCGCACACGGCTCATCAGCGCCCCGACACTCTTCTTGGGCTGATAGGTCGTGCCTTCGTAAATGTCGCCCATGCACGGCTCCTGCGAACCTCCCTTTGGGGGGAAGGGTCCGATCTCGGGTGAGTGTCACGATACTTGCCTAGGCTGTCATTGTCAAGGCTTTAATTGCTCTGGCCGCAAGTGGGCCGCGCCATCCGGCAGGCCCGCTCGGGGTGAATCGGCCTGCGGTGCTCGCCTACGCCTGTGCGCGCGAGTGCCGCGCCGCTCTGCGCACCGACCGCGCAAGCGCAGCAGCCGAATCCGCCGGCCCACCGACGCGGCGGGGATTGAGTCGGGCGAGGTCCGCGCGAGCCGAAGGCAGTGCGGGGCAGCTCTACGCGGAACAGCGAGAGGTGACCTCAGCCTTGTGTCCTTTCGGACACATAGGTAACAGAGTATTCCGGAGACATAGGTGACACTTTTC
>JAFAPI010000179.1 GCA_019247195.1 Gammaproteobacteria bacterium | reverse complement strand
CGGTGATAATAATCCTGGCCCGTGGCGGGATCGAACTGCCAGGCCGAGCCGCCGAACAGGCTCACCCAGTTGTTGGGCGGGCGTGGCTTGCCGCCCGGGCCGGGCTTGCCACGGCTCCATACGTAATAACGGTGATACAGGCTGGTGCGCGAGCGAGCCGCCTCGAGAAACCAGGGGTGCTGGTCCGAGGTATGGTTGAGCACCATGTCGAGCACGACACGGATGTTGTGCTTCTGCGCCTCGCTCACCAGGCGGTCGAAGTCCGCCAGCGTGCCGTAGGTGGGGTCCACGTTCTCGTAGTCGGCGATGTCGTAACCGAAATCGACCTGGGGCGAGGGATAGAAGGGGGTGATCCAGATGGCGTCTACTCCGAGGGACTCGAGATAGTCCAGTCGTCGCGTGATGCCGTTGAGATCGCCGGTCCCGTCACCGTTGGAGTCCTGGAAGCTGCGCGGATAGACCTCGTAGAAGAGCGCATGCTGCCACCAGGGCTCGGCCGCGCTGTGGGCGGCGTGGCGGTGCGGCGCGACGGCCGCGCCGGCGGCGCCGGACAGCAACGCGGTGAGCCCGACAGCGATTGACCGTACCCAGGCGCTATGCATAAACCCGCCGCGGCCGTGCGACAACAGAAACGGATGACCTCCCGGCATAGTACGGCGCCAAGGCCAACCACGGAACCGTGTACTGCAGCGGCAGCAGATCTGACACTCCGGCGAGTTCGCGACTGCATTCCTTAGGCACAATCGAGACCGCGGGTCGGCCCCTTCCTCCAAGTGCTCGGTGTGCGTCGCTCTAGGCGTTGACTCTGCGAGGTGTAAACAGCCGTCGCCGCAGCCCCGGGGTGAGTGGCAGGCGGGAGCGCCGCCGTTGCGGCGCGCACCCCCGGCACCCTGTCGCACGGCCCGCGCGGGCCTAGAATGGAGCTGCAGACTTGATCGCTCGCATAGCCCGGCCATCGGCGGAGCTGAAATGCATCTCAGGAACACGGTGATTGGAGTGGTGACGGGCTTCGGTGTCGCGCTGGCAGGCACCCCGCCAGTCACCATCAATTGGGCGCCGCACGCCCAACACGAGCTCGCCACACGCTACGGCACCGATCAGGAGCAGGTGCTGCGCGGGGCGTTGCTCGAGTCGCTCGAGCCGCAGCTCTCCAAGGTATCGCTGCCGGCGGCTGCCAGCGTGCTGGTCACCGTAGAGCGGGTTGCCCCGACCCATCCTACCCCACGCCAGTCCGCAGACAATCCCTCGCTGGATCCATTCGCCAGCAAATCCATCGGCGGCGCCCAGCTGCGCGGAACGGTGCGCGACGCGGACGGCCGGACGCTGACCGCGGTCTCCTACAGCTACTACCCGAGCACGCTGCACCTGGGCTCAGCCTCGAAGGACGCCTGGGCGGACGCGCGGCTGGCCTTCCAGGGGTTCGCCGCGCGACTGGCCGCTGCGGCGCGCAAGCTGCCCGCGGGGCACTGAACGTCCGCGGCGCTGCGCGCGGGGGCGGCGGCGCGTCTAAAATCCTGCCCCCGCCTGCGGGGTTGAGGAAGCACATTGGCGGCGCAACGCACCCGGCTGCAGGATCTGGCACGACTCGCGAAGGTATCGATCGCGACCGCGTCGCGCGCGCTCAATGACAGTCCTGCCGTCAATCGCGAAACCAAGCAGCTCATCTGGAAGCTGGCACTCGAGCACGACTACCCCTTCCGTGGCCACATGCCCGCGAGCCCCACCGCCGCGGCAGCCACGATCGCTATCGTGATCCCGCGTCCGCAGGGTCGCGAACTGCGCCTGTCGGACCCTTTCGTGCTTGAGTTGGTCGCCGGCATCGGCGAGGCCGCACGTGCGCGCGGCTGCGACTTCGTCGTTTCGCACGTCGCGCCCAGCGGCCTGGAGGAACTCGAGGAGCTGATGGCCACCATTCGCCTGAATGGGGTGATCTTTCTCGGGCAAAGCAGCCTGCATGCTCAGTTCAATCACCTGGCGCGGGCTGAGACGCGCTTCGTCGTGTGGGGCGCGCAGCTGCCCAAGCAGGCGTACTGCTCGGTGGGCAGCGACAATCCCCTTGGCGGGCAGCGTGCCACCGCCCACCTGGCGAGACTGGGGCGCCGCCGCATCCTGTTCCTGGGCGATACCGAAGCGCCCGAGGCGATGCAGCGCTACCAGGGTTATCTGCGCGGCCTCGCGCACGCAGGGCTGCGTGCAGATCCGCAGCTCATCGTGCCCTCACATTTCGAGAGCGAGGCCGCCGAGGCGGCCATCGACGCGCTGCTGGCGCGCCAGCTGACCTTCGACGGCATCGTTGCAGCCAGTGACCTCATCGCGCTCGGAGCGATCCGTGCGCTGCATCACGCCGGTATTTCGGTACCCGGCAGCGTATCGGTGGTGGGCTACGACGACGTCCAGCTGGCCCGGCACATGCATCCGGCGCTCTCGACCATCCGCCAGGACACCGCACTGGCCGGCAAGCTGCTGGTGTCGAAGCTGCTGAACAGTCGCCGCGGCGGTGTCATGCGTTCCGAGCGCCTGCCGACGGATCTCATCGTGCGGGACAGCTGCGGCGGTTGAGCCGGTGCCGCGCTCCCAGGCCTGCCCTTAGTATCAGGGTGGCGGGCCCTCACTCACCCGCACCAGGTCCTGCGGCCGCAGCCACTTGCGGAAGGCGTCCTGCACGGCGCTGCTGTCGAGGCCGATGAAGCGCTGTGCGGCGTGTGTCGGCTCATCCAGCGGCAGGTCCAGGTCGCGACGGTGCAGCATGGCGAGCGCGATCTCGGATACACCCGCCTCGGCCAGCGGCAACTGCCGCACGAGACAGGCCTTGGCGCGGGTCAGCTCGTCCGCCTGTACGGGGCTCGACTGCATCGCCGCGATCTCGCGCGCCGCCAGGTCGGCCGCCCGGGCGACGTTCTGCGGGTCACTCGCGAACTCGATCAGGTAGACGCTGCGCGTGCGCCCGGCCTGCAACAGCGACTGCACCGAGTACACCAGCCCGGCGTTGCGTCGCATGTCGATGCTGAGGCGCGTCGCGTAGAAGCTGCCGCCGAGCACCGTGTTGCCGAGCTGCAGCGGGTAATAGTCCGGGTCGGCGCGGGTCAGGGCGAGCGCTTCGGCGAGCAACACCCGGTCCTGCACCCGGCTCTCGTCCGGCACCGCGACCGTACGCGCGGGGTTCGGCGGCACCGGCGGGAGGTCGACGGGCGGCGGGGGCCCGGTCGCGCGCCAGTTACCGAAGTATTTCTCGATCACGGCGCGCGCGGCCTCGGGCTGCACCCGGCCGATGACCACGATGCTGGTCAGGTCAGGCCGGAACACGCTCTGGTAGAACTCGTGCACCGACTCAGGCGTGATGCGGCGCACGGACTCGGGTGTCGCCATGCGCAGGCTGGGGTCATCAGGCGGAAACAGCGCGGCGCGCAACGAGCGTTGTGTAAGAAATGGCGCGCTGCTGTTGCGCGTCGCGACCCCGAGCGCGGTCTGGTTGCGGATCACCTCCAGCGCTGACTCGGGCAACGCCGGGTGCAGCTCGTTGTCGGCGAGCAGCGCGGTGGCCGCCTCGAAGTGCTCCGTCAGCGCCTGCACGTAGAAGTCGGCCCCCGCCTGCTCGCGGGCACCCACCCCATCGAGTGCCTGCTGGAATGCGAGCCGGTCGAGCCGCTCGCTGCCGTAGGTGAGGAGTTGGCTGAGCACGCCGAAGATGCCTTCCTGGCCCGCGGGCTCCTGCATCTCGGCACGACTGCGGATGTGACCGTACACGCTGACCGTGTCGCTCACGTCCTCAGTCTGGACGATGAGCGTGAGCCCGTTCGGCAGCGTGCTGACGATCGGATGCAGGGTCGAGGGCGGGACCTCGAGCCGCAACAGCGCCTTTTCGGCCCAGGAGGGCAGGGCCGTGGCGTGTGCCTCGCCGAGCTGGATCGACTCGAGCCCGCCGAAGCCACCGTGTGTGGCGACCGGCAGACCCGAGCCACGCGGCAGCATGATGCCGGTGATCGCGTGCTGCAGGTCGAGGTAGTGGCGCGCCACGCGGTTCACGTCCTCGACGCTGACCCGCTCGATGCGCTCAAGATCCGCATCGGGGGAGGGCAGGCCATAGAGTGCGATGGCGTCCGCCCAGACGGACGCGAGCTCGGGGATGGAATTGCGCTGGAACTGCGCCGCGGCCCGCTCCTGCAGCTTGGCAGCAGCCACCAGCTCCGGCGGCACACCCTCGCGCGCCACGCGCTCCAGCACCGCGCTCACGTCGGCGCGCAGGCGCTGCGGGTCCTCCCCACTCGTGAAACTGAGTGCCGCGTAGGCGATGCCGGCTTCCGGCAGCGGATCGAGGGCGAACTCGGCCGCGGTGGCCTTACCCGCGGGTACGAGGCCATACAGGTCGAAGCGGCGGCTGTTGAGCACGTCCGCCAGTACCTCGAGCGCGGCGAAGTCCGGCGAGCGCGGCCCGGGAGTGCGCAGGGCCAGCATCAGCGTGCCGGACGCGTGGTTCGTGTCGAGCGTGAAGGTCTCAGGTGCCACCGGCCGCAGCCGCACGACGGGCTTGGGCGGCAGCTTCTTGGCGGGGATGTCCGCAAAGAGCTGTCTCACCTCGCTGAGTGTCGCCGCCGGATCGACGTTGCCGACGATCACCAGCAGCGCGTTGTTGGGTGCGTACCAGGTGTCGTGGAAGTGCTTCAGCAGCGTCGCGCCGGTCTTCTGGAACGAGGGGCGGGTGCCAAGCGCGTCGTGCTGATAGGGCGTGCCGGCGAACATGCGTGCCCGCAGCCGCTCGAACAGGCGGTAACCGGGCTCAGACAGGTCCTGGGCTACCTCCTGCTCGATGGCCCCGCGCTCGTGCTCCCATTCGCTCGGGGTCGACTGCACCGCACGCATGCGCAGCGCCTCGATGTGCAGGGCGATGTCGAGGTCTTCCGCCGGTACCGTGAACAGGTACTGCGTGACCTCCTCGCGCGTGTTGGCGTTGAAGTCGCCACCGAGGATGCTGCCGATGTCGGCCAGCTGATCGGCGCTCAGGCCCGGACTGCCGCGG
>JAFAPI010000171.1 GCA_019247195.1 Gammaproteobacteria bacterium | reverse complement strand
TTCACGGCCTGCAGTGCCAGCCGGGCTGCCTGGGCATCCTCCGCGGGCGTGGCGCCCGGGATGAGCTTCTGCACCAGGTCGAAGGCCGCATCCTCCTCGAGGATGCCGGAGGGCGCCCCGGAAGCCTCCCGGTCGATGCGCCCGCCGAGCGGGTCGTGGCTCGCGGCGCTGAGCTTCGCCACCTCGAGCGCGCGCGAATTCACGAGCGCGGTGTGGCCGAAGGAGGACATGACGAAGATGGGGCGCCGCGTCTGCAGGCCATCGAGCGTGGCCCGGCTGGTCGCGACGCCGGCCGGCAGCATCGCCTCCCGGAACCAGTTCACCACTTCCAGCCAGCCGTCCGGCTCGCGCGTGCGGGTCTCATCGAGGCACTTCTGGATGCGCTGCTGCAGCTCCGCGACGGTCAGCCGCTCATAGTTCAGGTTGCACTTGCGCAGCCCCGTGCCGCCATCGAGCGGATGCATGTGCCCGTCGATCAGTCCGGGCATCAGCATGCGACCCGCAAGATCGAACCGCCGCGTGTGCGGACCGATCAGCGCCCGGGCACCGGCCTCATCGCCCACGTAGATGATCCGGCCGGCGCGCACGGCGAGCGCCTGCTGGACACTGTCGCGGGCATCCACGGTGTAGACATAGCCGCCGAGGTAGACGGAGTCCGCCGGCGACGCGGCCCCGAGCGGCGTGGCGGCGAGCGCCAGGGCGGCGGCCCCGCCCAGCACCTTAGTGGGGGCGCGCATAGACGGTTTTCCCCTGGAAGTACGTCGCGAGTACCTTCGTCGCGGCGATGTCCTCGGGGTGCCCCGTCTCCCCGAGGGCGACAATGTCCCGGTCGAGCACGATGAAGTCGGCGGACTTACCCGCCTCGAGCGAGCCGGCCTCGCGCTCGAGGCCGAGCATGCGCGCCCCGTCGATCGTGTATGACTGGATGACCTCGCGCACGCTCAGGCTCTGCCAGGGGCTCAGGGCAGGCTCGCCCGGCACCCGGCGCGTGATGGCGCGGCTCATGTTGACGAAGGGCCGCGGGTCACGGGTCTCGACCGGCGCGTCCGAGCCCGCGGTCAGGATACCTCCGGCGGCCTTCACCGCCCGCACCGGGTAGGCGTTGCGCTCGTAGTAGCTGTCCGGGCGGTGCAGGGCCGCGTAGCTGTTGCCCTGCACGCGCTCGAAGAACGGGATCACGGTCATGTCGTAATCCTGGTCCGTGTTCATCCACGCGTAGGTGAAGGCGACGAAAAGGTGGTCGCGCCCGATGCGTGGGACGTCGGCCGGATCGGCCAGCTGGATGTGCGCGAGCGCGTCGCGGGTGGCGTAGTTGCCGTCCGCCGCGCGCGCCGCCTCGAGTGCATCGAGCGCGGTGCGCACCGCCAGATCGCCGATGGCATGGATATGCAGGTTGAAGCCCGCGCCGTGCATGCGGCGGACGTACTCGAGGATCACTTCGCGGCGGTGCTGCAGCGTGCCGCTCGAGATCATGCACTGCGCCGGGTGGTAGCCATGCGCCGCGAGGAAGGACGCGACGCCGTTGTCGGACTGGTAGGTCTCCGGATGGGCGCGCACCGCCACACACAGCGGCGCGGCGGTGTCGACGTAGCCGCGGACGGTGGCGTGGCCCGCCGTATCGACCCCGAAGATGGGCTGCAGGAAAGGCCGCAGCGAGCCGGCGTTGGGCAGGGTCGGGGGCACGGCGAACGGGTTGCCCTCGAGCACGCCGTCGGCAAACAGTTTGACGGTATCGGCCGCGATCAGCGGGTTGTGCGCGTAGTGAGCGCGCAGGCGCTGCGCCTGCGCAAGCATGCCCGCGTAGTCGATCTCGCCCGCCGGGGTCAGTGTGTGCGAGGGGTCGTAGAACTGCGCGAGCCGCACGCGCACGGTGAGCTGCCCGCGCTTGAGGAGCGCATCATAGACAGCCATGCCGTCCGGGGCGGCCATGGCGTCGAGGATCGCGGTGATACCGACGCTGTTGAGACGCTGCGGGATGCGTTCCGGAACTTTGGCAACCTCAGCCAGATCCGTGTACAGCATGCTGTGGACGTTGATGAGGTAGCGTGCATCCTCGTTGACGGCACCGTTCGGTTCCCCGTTCTGGTCCACCCCGACAAAGGGCCGGTAGCCGGCAAACTCACCGGCCAGGGTGGCCCGCGACAGCCCCACCTTCGCGCCGCGCGCAGTGCGCGCCTGCGCGAGTGCCAGACTGTTGAAGGCACCATGGTGGGCGTCCATTCCCAGCAGCTGGATCTGCACACTCGTCGAGGCCGCATCGAGCGCTGCGCGCAGGCTGGGGTGCTGCGCGTCCGGCTGGTTGCCGGTGGTGTAATTCCACTGGTGCACCATCAGGCGTCCGCCCGGGGGCGTCGGGTGGTCCCGCAGGCATTGCTTCACGAAAGCGCTGAG
>JAFAPI010000234.1 GCA_019247195.1 Gammaproteobacteria bacterium | reverse complement strand
CCACAGCAAGGCATCGTGCAGCTCATCGGCCGTGGTGGCGTCGGGCCAGGCCTCCTCGCGCACGCGCGCCACCGCCTCCGCATCCAGCTGGCCGATGTCCGCGCTGCTCTGCGGGTCGAACCAGCGCCGGCTCATCACCGCCTGCGTGCGCCGCTCCTCGAGCGGAGCGTCGTCGAGGTAGGCGTAGGGGCGGGCGGAGAGCACCTCGAGCGCGAGCGGGGAGGGCTCGGTGAGATCGCGCGCGAGCACGCGGATCTGCCCGGACTCGAGCCCGCGCAGCAGCCGCTCGAAGCCCTCGACGTCCATCGCCTCCTCGAGACAGTCGCGCACCGCCTGCTGCACCAGCGGGTGCTCGGGGATCTCGAGCTCGCCGGGCAGGTTCTCCGCGCAGGCGACCTGGTCGGGAAAGACCGCGCTCAGCAGATCCTCGGCCGCCATGCGCGCCAGCGGCGCGGGCACCTTCTTGCCGCCGCGGAAGCGCGGCAGGGCGAGCGCCACCGTCGCGCTCCAGCGCCAGCGCACCGGGAACATGGGCGCCGCGCACAGCGCCTGCACCAGGAGCGGACGCACGCTCGCCGAGTGCAGGTAGCGCGCCACCTCGGCCAGCTCGAAGCTGTGCGCGGTGGTGAGCGAGAGCACGATCGTGTCCTCGGTGGCCGCGGCCTGCAGCTCGAAGTTGAAGTTGCGGCAGAAACGCTTGCGCAGCGACAGTCCCCAGGCGCGGTTGATGCGGCTGCCGAAGGGCGAGTGGATGACGAGCTGCATCCCGCCCGCCTCATCGAAGAAGCGCTCGAAGATGATCGTGTCCTGGGTGGGCAGGGCGCCGAGCGCGGCGCGGCCGGCGGCGAGGTATTCGATGAGCTGCGTCGCCGCCGGTTCGCTGATGCCGCTCGCGGCGATGAGCCCCGCGGTGGCCGCGGGCAGGCCCTGCTCGAGGTCGCTCTCCACCTGCGCGCGCAGGCGCGAGACGCTCTGCGACAGCTCGTCGCTGCGCCCGGGTGCCTCGCCGAGCCAGAACGGGATGGAGGGCGGCTCGCCGCGCGCGTCCTCGACGCGGATGCGCCCCTGCTCGACGCGCAGGATGCGGTAGGAGGTGTTGCCGAGCTGGAAGATGTCCCCCTGCAGGCTCTCGACCGCGAAGTCCTCGTTCACCGTGCCGACGAACTGCGCCTGCGGCTCGAGGATGACCTGGTAGTCGGCGGTGTCGGGAATGGTGCCGCCGGAGGTGAGGGCGGTGAGGCGCGCGCTGCGGCGCCCGTTGATGCGCTGGTTGACCGCATCGTGGTGGATGAGGGCGCCGTGGCGCCCGCGGCGGGTGCTGTAGCCCTCGGCGAGCATGCGCAGCACCGCATCGAAGTCGGCGCGGGCGAGCGCGCGGTAGGGCCAGGCGCGGCGCAGCAGCCCGAACAGCTCCGCCTCCTGCCACTCGCGCGTCGCGACCTCGGCGACGATCTGCTGCGCGAGCACATCGAGTGGGCAGCGCGGCATGACGAGCCGGTCGAGCTCCCCGCGCCGCACCGCCGCGAGCAGCGCCGCGCACTCG
Source organism: Gammaproteobacteria bacterium (assembly GCA_019247195.1). Taxonomy (GTDB): domain Bacteria; phylum Pseudomonadota; class Gammaproteobacteria; order Steroidobacterales; family Steroidobacteraceae; genus 13-2-20CM-66-19. The sequence continues at coordinate 7,581 of JAFAPI010000234.1, read as the reverse complement.
AGCAGGTCATCGCGCGACAGCGGGAACAGCCGGCCCTTGGGAGTGCCGCCGACGCTGTGGCCGGAGCGGCCGACGCGCTGCAGGAAGGCCGCGATCGAGCGCGGCGAGGAGAGCTGGCAGACGAGGTCGACCTCGCCGATGTCGATGCCGAGCTCGAGGGAGGCGGTGGCGACCAGCGCCCGCAGCTCGCCGCGCTTCAGGCGCCGCTCGGCGTCCAGCCGCGACTCCTTGGCGAGGCTGCCGTGGTGTGCGGTGACGTTCTCTTCGCCGATGCGCTCGGAGAGGTGGCGCGCCAGGCGCTCGGCCTGGCGGCGCGTGTTGACGAAGACGAGCGTGGTGCGGTGCTCGTTGACCAGCTGCGCCAGGCGGTCGTAGACCTGCGTCCAGACCTCCCCGGACATCACCGCCTCGAGCGGCGCCGGGGGGATCTCCAGCTGCAGGTCGCGCGTGCGCACGTGCCCGGCGTCGATGATGGTGCAGTCGGCGCTGCCGTCGGGGCGCAGGTTGGCGGCGCCGACCAGGAAGCGCGCCACCTCCTCGATCGGCTTCTGGGTCGCGGACAGCCCGATGCGGGTGAGCCTGCGCCCGGCGAGCGCCTCGAGCCGCTCGAGCGTCACCGCGAGGTGCACGCCGCGCTTGCTGCCGGCCATCGCGTGGATCTCGTCCACGATGACGGTGCGCGTGCTCTTGAGCATCGCGCGGCCCGACTCGCTGCCGAGCAGGATGTAGAGCGACTCGGGCGTGGTGACGACGATGTGCGGCGGCTGGCGGCGCATGCGCGCGCGCTCGTGCTGCGGGGTGTCGCCGGTGCGCACGAAGGTGCGGATCTCGGGCACCGGCAGGGCGAGCGCCTCGAGCTCGCGGGCGATGCCGGCGAGGGGCGCCTCGAGGTTGCGGTGGATGTCGTTGGAGAGCGCCTTGAGCGGGGAGATGTAGACGATGCTCGTCTCATCCGGCAGCGCGCCTGAGGCCAGGCCCTCGCGCGTGAGCTCATCGAGCACCGCGAGAAAGGCGGCGAGGGTCTTGCCTGAGCCGGTCGGCGCGGCGATGAGCACGTGGCGATGCGCGGCGATCACCGGCCATGCCGCGGCCTGCGCCTCGGTCGGCGCGGGGAAAGTGCGCTCGAACCAGCGGCTCACCGCCGGGTGGAAATTCGCGGGCATGCGTGCATTGAAGCACATCGCGGCCGCAGCTGGCGGCGCGCGGCGTCCGTACAGTCCGCCGCGCGCTCCCGCCCTGTATGCGGCCCGCGCCGCGCGGGAGTACAGTGTCCGCACCGCCTGGGTGGAGGTCGCGACACGTGTGGGGAGATGATCTCGAGGCGTCCGCGCGACGCAAGATGGCCTGGCTGATCGGGATCGTGGCGGCGGCCGTGATCGCCGGGGCGCTCTGGTACTGGTCCGGACTGCGCACCGCGCCGGCCCCGCCGGCCGCGGCGGCCCCGGCACCCGCCGCGCCCGCCGCCACGGCGCCCGCGATCGCCAACCCGCTGCCGGGCACGGGCGAGGGGGCGGCGCTGCCTGCGCTCAACGACAGCGACACGCTCGCGCACGACTCGCTCGCGGGTGTGTTCGGGCGCGACGCGCTCGAGCGCTACCTCGTGCCGCAGAACCTGGTGCGCCACATCGTGGTCACGGTCGACAACCTGCCGCGCAAGAAACTCGCGGTCGACCTGCGCCCGATCAAGCCGGTGGCCGGCACGACCCGCACCGACACCCAGGGCGACACCCTCACCTTGAGCAGCGCCAACTACGAGCGCTACTCGCCCCTGGTGCAGACCCTCGCGCACGCGGACGTGCACACGCTCGTCGGCGTCTACCGGCACCTCTATCCGCTCTTCCAGCAGTCCTACGAGGACCTCGGCTACCCGGGCAAGTACTTCAACGACCGCGTGGTGGAAGTGATCGATCACCTGCTGCAGACTCCCGAGCCCGCCACGCCGCCGGCGGTGACGCAGCCGAGGGTGTTCTACGAGTACGCGGACGCCGATCTCGAGGGCCGCTCGTCCGGGCAGAAGCTGCTGCTGCGCATGGGGCCGGCCAACGAGCGGCTGGTGAAGGCGAAGCTGCGCGAGCTGCGGGCCGCGATCGCGACCACGCCGCCGCGGCCGGCCAGGTGAGGAGAGGACCACCATGAGTGACCCGTCGGTCAGCGATGCGGGCCTTGCGCGCCCGCTCGGAGAGCTGCGCTCGGTGCTGATACCGGGCGAGACGCTCGAGGCGGTCGCCGTCCAGCGGCGACTGTTCGCGCTCTGGCACCGGCGGCTGCTCCTCGCCGCCACCAGCGGACGGCTCATCGTCCTCGCGCGGAAGGTCCTCGGCGGCTTCGACGTCACGACCATCCGCTGGCAGGACCTCGAGGACGTCACGCTGCGGGTCGGCATGCTGAGCGCGGATCTGGCGCTGCGGGCGGCGAAGGCCGCCGACCTCGCCTCCCTCGCCGCCGCGGGCACGCAGTCGGTCGAGTTCAGGGGGCTGCGCAAGGATCAGGCGCAGGCGGTCTACCGGATCTGCCAGGCACAGGACCAGGCGTGGCGCGAGAAGCGCCGCGTGCGCGATCTGGAGGAGCTGCGCGCGCGCTCGGGCGGCATCCAGCTGAGCACCGGCGCGGCCGCGCCGGCCGCCGCCGCGACCGGCGAGGACGCGGTGCGCCGGCTGCAGGAGGCGAAGCAGCTCCTCGACGCCCGCCTCATCACCGACGCGGAGTACGAGGCGATCAAGGCCAAGATCGTCAGCTGAGGCGGGGCGGGACTCAAAAGTCAGCCGGTCCACAGCTAATCCACAGGCGATCCACAGCCCGCCTGCGCTAGGCTTGCGCCATGGCCATCCGGTTGCGGCGCAGGCGCGAGCCTGAGAATGAGGTCCTCGGCGTCTACACCTTCCCGAGCCGCACGGTGCAGGTGCTCAGGACCGGGGACGATCGCATCCTCTGGACCTGCGACTGCGAGCGCTTCCGGCGCCAGCACGGCGCGCGCGAGCCGCTGTGGTGCAAGCACATCGCCAAGGCCGCCGCGCGCCGTTCCCTCGAGCGGCTCACGCGCCGCGTCGCCACCCGCACCTGAAAGCGCGAGCGGGGCCGCGCCGGCCCCGTGTGACATAAGCCCGGCCGCCGCACTGCTTTGCGCTTACCCCCGGTTCCGGCTATCTTCTGGGCCGATTCAACAAGGAGAGCGAAGGACATGCGCTGGGAAACACCGACCGCCACTGAGTTCCGCTTCGGCATGGAGATCACCCTCTACATCGCCCGGCGCTGACGCGCCGCGCGGTGGCGCATGTGCCCCGTGCGAGTCTTGATGCACCGTGAAGATCCGGGTGCTGGGATCGGCCGCCGGCGGCGGCTTCCCCCAGTGGAACTGTAACTGTCGCAACTGCGCCGGCGTCCGCCACGGCACCCTGCGGACCCAGCCCCGAACCCAGTCCTCGATCGCCGTGTCCGGCCATGAGCCCGGGCGGTGGGCGCTCGTCAATGCATCGCCGGATCTGCTGGCACAGCTGCGCGCCGCGCCGGCGCTGGCCCCGGGGCCCGGACGGCGGGAGTCGCCGCTGCAGGGCATCGTGCTCGTGGACGCGCAGCTCGATCACACCGCAGGACTACTGCTGCTGCGCGAGTCTGCCCGGCCGCTCGAGCTGTGGTGCACCGACCCCGTCGCGGCCGATCTCACCGAGGGCCATCCTATCCTGCGGCTGCTCCCGCACTACTGCGGGCTGGAGCGTCACCGCATCGAGCCGGACGGCCGCGCGTTCACCGTCGCCGGTGCGGCCGGGGTGAGCTGGCGCGCGTTCGCGGTGCCCGGGCGGCCACCGCCCTTCTCGCCGCGACGCCGGGAGCCCGCGCCCGGGGACAACCTGGCGCTCGAGCTCATCGACGGGACGAGCGGGCGGCGCCTCTTCTACGCGCCCGGCCTGGGTGCGATCGATGCGAGGGTGTGGGAGCACCTGCAACGCGCCGACTGCGTGCTGCTCGATGGCACCTTCTGGAGCGAGGAGGAGATGATCGCGCAGGGCGTGTCGGGCAAGCGCGCCGCCGAGCTCGGGCACCTCCCGCAGTCCGGCCCCGGCGGGATGCTCGAGTGGCTCAGACGCCTGCCCGAGACGACGCGCCGTATCCTCATCCACGTGAACAACACCAACCCGATCCTCGATGAGGACTCCGCCGAGCGCGCGGAGCTCACGCGCCTGGGCGTCGAGGTGGCGAACGACGGGCTGGAGATCGAGCTGTGAGCGCGGCCTGGACGGCGGCGGAGTTCGAGGCCCAGCTGCGCGAGCGCGGCCGCGCCTACCACATCCACCACCCCTTCAACGTCATGCTCAATGCCGGCAAGGCGAGCGTCGAGCAGATCCGCGGCTGGGTCGCCAATCGCTTCTATTACCAGATCTGCATCCCGCGCAAGGACGCGGCGATCCTCGCCAACTGCGAGGAGCGCGCGGTGCGGCGCGCCTGGGTGCAGCGCATCCTCGATCACGACGGCTACGGCGAGGATGCGGGCGGCATCGAGTCCTGGCTGCGCCTCGCCGAGGCGGTCGGCCTCGAGCGCGCGGCGGTCGAGCGCCTCACGGCGGTGCTGCCCGGCGTGCGCTTTGCGGTCGATGCCTATCTCGAGTTCGCGCGCCGCGCGCCCTGGCCCGAGGCGGTGTGCGCCTCGCTGACCGAGCTCTTCGCCCCCGAGATCCACCGCCAGCGCCTCGCCGGCTGGCCGCAGCATTACCCGTGGATCGATCCACAGGGACTGACCTACTTCCAGAGCCGGGTCAGCCAGGCGCGCCGCGACGTCGAGTTCGGACTCAAGGTGACGCTCGAGCGCTTCCGCACCCGGGGCGAGCAGGAGCGGGCGCTCGAGATCCTGAAGTTCAAGCTCGACGTGCTGTGGCAGATGAACGATGCGATGGCGCTCGCCTACGGGGTGAGCGCATGAAGGTCCCCGGCGCGAGCGAGCGGCCGGCGATCGCCCCGGGGCTGCGCCTGCAGTGGGAGGAGGCGCAGCACTCGCACGTGCTCCTCTACCCGGAGGGCATGGTGAAGCTCAACGGCAGCGCCGGGGCCATCCTCAGCCGCTGCGACGGCACGCGCACGGTGGCGGAGATCATCGCCGAGCTCGAGACGAGCTACAACGCCCAGAACCTCGGCCACGACGTCAGCGCCTTCATCGCCCTCGCGCTCGAGAAACGCTGGCTGGAGCTTCGGCCATGAGCGCCCGTCCCGGCCCGCCCCTTTGGCTGCTGCTCGAGCTGACCTACCGCTGCCCGCTGCACTGCGTGTTCTGCTACAACCCGACCGACTTTGCGCGCACCGGCGCGGAGCTCGACACGGCGACCTGGCTGCGGGTGCTGGCGGAGGCGCGCGCGCTCGGGGCGGTGCAGCTCGGACTCTCGGGCGGGGAACCGCTGCTGCGCGAGGACCTGGAGGAGATCGTCGGCGCCGCGCACGGGCTCGGCTACTACATCAACCTCATCACCTCCGGCGTCGGGCTGACCGAGGCGCGCCTCGCGGCGCTCAAGCGTGCCGGTCTCGACCACATCCAGCTCTCCTTCCAGGACAGCACCCGCGAGCTCAATGACTTCCTCTCCAGCACCCGCACCTTTGAGCACAAGTCCCAGGTCGCCGCCCTGATCCGCGCCCACGGCTACCCGATGGTGCTCAACGTCGTGCTGCACCGGCACAACATCGACCACGTCGGCGAGATCCTCGCCATGGCCGAGCGCATGGGCGCGCAGTACGTCGAGCTCGCCAACACCCAGTACTACGGCTGGGCGTGGCTCAACCGCGCCGAGCTCCTGCCGAGCCGCGCGCAGCTGGCGCGCGCGGAGGCGGTGACCGCCGGGTTCCGTGCCCGGGTCGGCAACGCCATGCAGATCTACTTCGTGGTGCCCGACTACTTCGAGCGCCGCCCCAAGGCGTGCATGAACGGGCTGGGCTCGGTGTTCCTCGCCGTCACGCCGGATGGCACCGCGCTGCCGTGCCACGCGGCGCGCATGCTGCCGGACCTGAACCCGCCCAACGTGCGCGAGCAGAGTATCCGCGCCATCTGGTACGACTCCCCGGCCTTCAACCGCTTCCGCGGCGAGGACTGGATGCGCGAGCCGTGCCGCAGCTGCCCGGAGCGCAGCCAGGACTTCGGCGGCTGCCGCTGCCAGGCCTACCTCCTCACCGGCGATGCCCACCAGGCCGACCCAGTGTGCGAGCTCTCCCCGCACCACCACCTCGTCACCGAGGCGGTGGCGCGCGCGGAGGCCGCCCCACCGCGCCCGGCGCACGAGCACGTGCTGCGCTTCCGCGACCACCGTACCTCGGTGGCCGTGGTGCCGCAGCCCGAGCGCCTCGCGGAGGAATAGATGGCGGTGCGGCCGGTCCTGAAGATGGGCGCACCGCTCCTGCGCGCGGTGGCGCGCCCGGTCGAGCGCTTCGACGCCGAGCTCGCCGCGCTCGTCAGGGACATGGACGACACCATGCGCGAGTTGAAGGGCGCGGGCCTCGCCGCGCCGCAGATCGGCGTGAGCCTGCGGGTGGTGATCTTCGAGCTCAACGACAACCCGCGCTACCCGCACCTGGCGGCGATCCCCTACACGGTGCTCGTCAATCCGCAGCTGACCCTGCTCGGCGCAGAGCAGGCCGACGGCTGGGAGGGCTGTCTGTCCGTGCCGGGGCTGCGGGGGCTGGTGCCGCGCTACACGCGGCTGCACTATGCCGGGTATGACCTGCAGGGCGCGCGCTTCGAGCGCACCGTCGAGGGCTTCCATGCGCGCGTCGCGCAGCACGAGGTGGACCACCTGGACGGCGTGCTCTTCCCGCAGCGCATGCGCGATCTGAGCCGGCTCGGCTTCGAGGACGCGCTCATCGGGCAGCTGACGCCGATGCCCGACTGACCCTGGAGGCGATGATGAGCCAGCGCGCGACCGGATCCTTCGACGTCAAGGTCACCCCGCAGAAGCCGGACACGCAGGTCGCGCGCGCCGCGAACCTCAACCGCCTCACGATCGACAAGCGCTTCCACGGCGATCTCGAGGGTGTGAGCAAGGGGGAGATGCTGGCGCTGCAGTGCGACGTGAAGGGCTCGGCGGGCTACGTCGCGCTCGAGCGCGTGACCGGCAAGCTCAAGGGCAGGAGCGGCAGCTTCGTGCTGCAGCACAGCGCCACCCTCACGCGCGGTGAGCCGGAGAGCCGCATCAGCGTGGTGCCGGACTCGGCGACGGGGGAGCTGCGCGGCCTGAGCGGGGCGATGACCATCACCGTCGCCGAGGACGGCTCGCACAGCTACGAGTTCGACTTCCGCATCGACTCGCGCCCGCCCCCCTGAGCTTCAGCGCCCCGGGTCCTCCGGGGACACCGCGGGCGGGGCGCTCTGGCCGCGCGCCACCCGCAGGTCGCGCGTGAAGCGCAGCGCGGCCTCCACGCCCTGGTAATAGCCGGGCACCTCGCCGCAGTCGCGATAGCCACAGGCGCGGTAGAAGGCCTGCGCCGCGGCATTCGAGGCCCGCAGCTCGAGCCCGATGGTGAAGGTGCCGGCGGTGAGCGCGGTCTCCTCGAGCCAGCCGAGCAGGCCGCGGCCGACGCCGCGGCGGCGGTGCCGCGGCTCGACCGCGAGCA
>JAFAPI010000044.1 GCA_019247195.1 Gammaproteobacteria bacterium | reverse complement strand
CGAGCACGAGAACCTGGCGCGCGCGGCGGCGATCCGCGCCGGCACGCTCTATCGCGGCGGCTCGGCCGAGGGCAATACGCGGGAGTTCATCGAAGTCGAGCAACACCTGGTGCAGCAGGCGCTCGACGCACTCCGCGCCCACGATGCCGCCGCCTACACGCGCGAGATCGGCGCCGCCAACCGGGCGCTGCGCTGGGCGCGGCGCCGGGTAATGCGCGCGCTCATCGAGCGGCCGTTCGTCGAGGCACTGGAGGCGGCCCTCGCGAAGCTCGGCTCCTTCGACATGGCCGTGCGCGAGTGCCGCGAGCTGCTCGGCCTCGAGCTCGCGCACGCCGCCGTCGGCTACAGCGCCGCGCGCACGGCGGGTGCGATACCCTCAGGCTCGAACACCGGCGTCGAGCAGCTGTTCGCCGTGCAGGCGAACGCGGCGGCCCGCGGCAGCGCCGGGTAGGTGATCTCGGGGCTCGGGGGCGGCCCCTCGCTGCGGTCCCACCAGTCCACCTGCAGATAATCCGCCGGGTAGGTGAGCGCCGCGGCGTGCAGCGCCGCGGCCGCGGGGTCGTGCCGGCCGCCGACGATCGTGATGTGCACCGGCGGTCCGGCGAGCTCGGCATCGGCCACGAGGATCTCGGCCTCGAGGCGGTCCTCGCGCGCCACACTGGCGAGGTAGCGCATGCCGTGGGCGGCGAGCCCGGCGTAGCGCTTGTCGCCGCTCTCCCAGCGCAACCGGTTGGCGAGTCGCACCACGCCGGAGTTCTCATCGAGCGCGCGTACCGGCTCCCTGAACACGCCGCTCGCGCCTGCCGCGGGGGGTGCGGAGATGTAGCCGCCGCGCGGATCCTTGAAGCGCGCCTGGATGAACGCCATCGCGGCGCGGCTCTTCTCCAGCCAGTGGCGCTCCCCGCTCGAGCGGTAGAGGGCGAGGAAGGCCTGCCCCATGGCGAGACTGTCGCCGAGGAAGGGGCCCCCCAGGTCGACCTCGCCATGCCCGAAACCGCCGCCCGGCAAGGCCCGGTGCGCGAGCACCCACTCGGCGGCGCGGCGTGCCTCCTCGATCGGCGCGGCCTCGCCCGTCACATCGTGATAGCGGCAGAGCGCGGTGATCGCCCAGCCGTTCTCGCGCGCGTACAGGTGCGTGTCCACGCGCGGGATGCCGAGCGCGCGGCGCTGTCCGTCGTCGCGCGCGTAGAAGGCATGCCCGGTGACCTCCTGCGACAGGTCGGCGTCCTGGCTCACGTAGAACGCCCCCTCGGGCGAGCGCAGGAATTCGACGAGGTAGCGGTGCAGAGCGCGCGCAGCGTCGAGGTAGCGCGGATCCCGCCAGCGCGCCCACGCGAGGGAGTAAAGGCGCAGGTCATCGGCCTGGAAGGCGAGGAGCTTCTCGAAGTGCGGCGAGCGCCAGTCGATCGCGTCCGAGTACTGGTACACCCCGCCCCACACGGGATCGATGAGCGTGAGGTTGGCGTCGAGGGTCTGGCGCGCGCGGCGCTCGGCCGTTTTTCCGGTGTCCGGCGCGTCCAGGTGCGCGAGCGTGTACTCCATCGTCGGCGCGTCGAGGTACTTGTGCACCTCGCCCCAGCCACCGTGCGCGGGATCGTAGAGCGCCTCGTAGGTGTGCACGAGGCCGGCGCGCTGGGCGGGCTCGAGCGCGGGGCTGCGCGCCGTCTTCGGCGCCGCGGCGGCCTCCACCGAGGGCCCGGGCGTCGGGTCATCGATGATCGCCTGCAGGAGCGAGGCCATCTGCTCGGGCGGGATGAAGCCGCGGCGCTTGACGATCTCGGTCCCGTCGGCGGCGAGCACGATGGTCGCGGGCCAGCCCCAGTCGCCATAGCGGCTGGTGAGGGCCGGGTCCGCGTCCGCATCGATCGACACGGGCACGTAGTGCGCGGCGATCAGCCGGCGCACCTTGGGATCGGCGTAGGTCTCCTCGTCCATGACGTGGCACCAGTGGCACCACACCGCGTGCAGGTCGAGGAGCACGAAGCGGTGGGTCCGGCCGGCTTCGGCGAAGAGGGCCTCGTTCCAGCGGGCCTGCCAGGCGATCGGCGCATCGAGCGACCACGCACCGGCGCATGTCAACGCGAGTAGCCCGGAGATCAGGATACGAGACATGCTTCCCTCCTTACATCCGTCAACCGCAAAGTCTGAGGCTGCCGCCAGCCGACCACTAGTGTGCTGGGATTACGAAATTACCGACTCATCCAAGGGGCTCGGCGGTTGCACAGTGAGACATGCGCCGTCTGGGCACGAGCTGTCTAAGGAATCGTAGACAGCCAGACACCGGTCCTCTAACGGCCTTAGTTATTTAGACAGTCAGAGTCTGTAATCACCAGTCCGTCCAAGGACCTAAGACCGTTAGACACGGTTGGTTGTGTGACCGTAATTAGACGGATAGACATCAGGTCGTCCAAGAGCTTTGGACAACCAGACAGAATCTTTAAGGACCTTAGACACTTATACAGGGACTCTGTCTAATGGTTAGACGGAGAGACACGGGACTCTAGACAGTCAGTTCGCCACAAATCTGTCTAAAGACGCTAGACAGTAGCTAGCTGGCTCTCTGTCTCAAGCGGTGCCGCCGGTCTGGATTGAACAGACGACCTGCCGCTTACAAGGCGGCTGCTCTACCACTGAGCTACGGCGGCGCAGGAGGGATTGTACGGCACGGCCCCGAGGCCGGGGCGGTTGGAGGTCCGGGAAACACCGGCGCGTGCGGATGAGCACGTACCGCGGCGTTGAAATATGAGCACCGAATGACGTACCTAAACCTCCCCTGCGATACCCTGCGCGAAACAGGCTCACGGCGGCGGCACGGTGTTCAACCAAGATCGCGCGGATAACTGGTTCTGGACTCTCACGACCATGACCTGCGCTGCCGTCACTTTCATTAGCGCGGTGGATCCGAGGATGCCTCTGCCCGCGGGCCGCTCGGGTCCTGGTTTCTGCTGCCACCCGACCCGGCGCTTCCGGTCCTGAACATGAGCGACGCGGTGTTCGCCGGCATCGAGACGGGGGGCACCAAGATCCTCGCCCGCGTCGTAGACGCTGCGGGGAATATCCTCGCCGATGGCCGCTGGCCCACGACGACGCCGGCCGCGGCACTCGGGGACCTGCTCGCCTTCATCGCCGGCGCCGTGCCGCCGGGAAGGAAGCTGGCCGCGGTCGGCATGGCGGCCTTCGGACCGGTCGTATGCGATGCGCGCTCGAGCGACTATGGACGCGTGCTGAGCACGCCGAAGCCCCATTGGGCTAACTCCAATCTGCGCGCCGCCCTGGCTGAGCACCTGCGCGCACCGGTGGTCCTCGAGCACGACGTGAACGCCGCCGCGCTGGCCGAATGGCACGGGGGAGCGGGACGTGGCCTGCATTCCCTCGCCTACGTCACCGTGGGAACCGGTATCGGCGGCGGGCTCCTGATCAACGGGCGTCCACTCGAGGGGGCGCTGCACCCCGAGATCGGTCACATCCGCCTGGCGCGCCGGGCCGACGACACGGTACCCAGCGTCTGCCCGTTCCATGATGACTGCGCCGAAGGCCTCGCCTCCGGACCCGCGGTCGCAGGGCGACTCAAGAAGGGTGCGGACCTTGCCGGCGATGCCACCTTGCGTGCGCTCATGGGGTCCTACCTCGGGGATCTCGCGGCGGCGCTGGTGCTCGCCTGGTCACCGCAACGCATCGTGATCGGCGGCGGAGTCATGAATACCCCGCAGCTGCTCGGGCAGCTGCACCGTGCGCTCGTCAGTGCGCTCTCGGGCTATGAAGTGGGCGAGCACGTGAAGCAGGCGGACTTCTGCGTCCTGCCCGCTTTCGCGGACGCGGGCCTCGAGGGCGCGCTGTTGATGGCGAGAGGCCTCGCCCGACAGGGCGACTGACTCCGCGCCGTTTTCCGGTTACGTCGCCGGCGCGGGCCTGGCGGCCAGGTGCACGACCAGGCCGAGCAGTGCCATCACCCACACGATGACCGGGCTCGCCGGCATGTCGAACACCGCCGACAGGGCGAGCCCGATGACGTAGCTCACCAGCGCCAGCGCGTAGCCGAGCGGCAGCTGCCGGCGGGGCGGGTACCGGTAGGTGGCAACGGCCGGCACGATGAGGCTGGTGAAGACCAGGTAGACCCCGACCAGCTGCACGGAGATCGTCACCACCAGCGCGAAGAGCACGTAGAACCCCACTCGACCGAGCGCCTCCCGGAAGCGGAACCACGCCAGCAGAAAGATCGCGGTGATGAGGGTGCCGTGGATGAGCTGCTGCGGGGTGACCCACAGGATCTGCCCGGCGAGCAGGTCCTTCAGGTCCTCCCCGCCGTGCGGGTCGTTGGCGAGGATCAGGAGCTGCGCGGTCGAGGCGAGGACGAACAGGATGCCGATGAGTGCCTCCTGCACCTGGGGCCGCTTGCGCTCCGTCCAGGTGAGCAGCAGCGAGCCTGCCAGCGCAGCCGCGGCGGCGGCGACCTGGGTGGTCCAGGACCCTGCGGCAAAGCCGAACACGTGCGCCGTGATCACCCCGAGTCCGGCCACCTGCGCGATCGCGAGGTCAATGAAGACGATGCCGCGCGCGAGCACCTGCTGCCCCAGGGGCACGTGCGAGAGCACGACCAGGAGCCCGGCGATCATCGCCGGCCAGAGGATGCTGAGGTCGGATTGCAGGGTGCTCACTTCGCACCCGCCAGCAGCCGGTTGATCGTGTCGTCGAAGAGACCGAACAGGTCCTTCGCCTCGGGCGTACCGCCGACCGTATACGGCAGCAGCACCACCGGCACGTGGATGCGCTGTGAGAGCCAGTCGCTTGCCTTGGGATCGTTGTAGGCGTTGCGCAGGATCATCTTCGGCGGCGCCGCGGTCAGCTTGGTGACGAGCTCGGCCAGGTAGCCGGCGCTCGGGGGCACGCCGGGCTTGGGCTCGATGGAGGCGACATCGCGCAAGCCCAGCCAGTTGCAGAGGTATGACTGGTCGCGGTGGATGACCACGACCGGTACGCCGCGCAGCGGAGCGGCCTTCGCCTCCCACTTCACCGTCGCGGCCTGCCAGCGCTTCTGGAAGTCCTCGCCGCGCGCGGCGTAGTAGGCGGCGTTCGCCGAATCGAGCAGCACCAGGCGGGCCGAGAGTGCCTTGGCGATGATCGCGATGTTATGCGCATCCAGAGTGACGTGCGGATTGCCGAGCGGGTGGATGTCTCCCATCGCCCGGTCAACCGCCGAGGGCACCTCGAGCAGGTGCACCAGCGGCGCCGCCTCGAAATAGCCCTGGCTCCCCGGCTGAATCTTCGGGTTGCCGGAGTCCTGGAGCAGAACGGGCAGCCAGCCGATCTCGAGGTCCGCACCGGTCGCGACGACGAGGTCCGCGCTGCGCGCGCGCGCGACCAGGCTCGGCTTCGCATCGACCCGGTGTACGTCCTGGAACGGGCTGGTGGCGGTGTAGACGTTGAGCTTGTCGCCCCCGAGCTCGTTGAGGAGTGAGGCCCAGTCCGGCGTCGTGGCGAGCACCTTGAGAGCGGCCTGCGCCGGTAGCGCCAGGCCGAGCACAAGCGTGGTGATCAGAAAGCGGCAGAGATGTTTGAGCATGGGGCAGCCTTAGAACTTGTGCGCGCCGTGCGCGCCGATGGAGAAGATGTATTGCAGCAGCAGCTGTCGGTCGCGCTCGCGCGCGCGTGCGTCATCGAGCGCGTATTGCGCGCGCAGCCGGGAGAACTCGCTCAGGCTCCAGTCGACCATGACGGTCGTGCGCTCGGGGGAGGCGCGCGCCAGCGTCGGGAAGTCACTCAGCGGCAGGAGGCCCGCGCTGACGAGGCCGAGGTACGGGGTGCCGGAGCTCAGCGAGTCGTAGCGCAACCCGACCCGCCAGCGCTGCACGAACTCATACACCGCCTGCAGGTACCAGCCGGACTGCTCGCTGCGGTACCCGCCGTTGAGGTCGCGCGCCGTGACATCGAACGCCAGCTGGCCGTTCTCGGTGCGGTGCATCCATTCGCCCTGCAGCTTGAACTGGTGATAGGTCGGATCCCCATGCGGTGCCCATTTGAGCGTGCCATCGACGATCCACAGGCGCGAGGTGCCGCTGAAGGCATCGATGACCGGCAAACCCGACTCGTCCAGATCCGGGTACGTGCGGTCACTGGCGCGCTCATCGAGCCAGGACAGCCCGGTGCGCCAGCTGGTGGAGTCGCCCACGTCCCCGCCAACGTGCACGAACAGCGCATGGCTCGCCAGGGCGTTGGAGTTGCGCTGCGTGCCCGGGAAGGCACGTCCGCTGCCGGCCTCGGCGCCGATTTCGATGAAGGTATCGGTCGGTGCGACCCAGCGCAGCTGCGCGCCGTCCTGGCCGAGCTGTCCGCCGAGGAACACCTGGTAGACGAGCGGCTGATCCGCGAAGTCCCAGTTGTGGGAGTGGATCTCATTCAGGTAGCCGATGCCCGAGAAGAAGCGGCCACCCTTGAGCGTCAGGCCGTGACTGAGGCCGAGTGTCTTGAAGTAGGCCTCCTCGATGTCGATGGTGTTGTCGCCCTGGATCGCCGCGGTGAGGTTGGCGAAGAAGTATGGGTCGACGTTCGAGGACATCGTGAGTTCGGACTCGTCGAGGTTGAAACTGCGGTTGCCGGGACCTTCACCCCCCGGCGGCGGTATGAATCCCGCGATGCGGTAGGTCGCCGGATCCTCCGAGAGGCTGGCGTAGTTGCCGGTCAGGATCGCGGACACGGCCGGGTTGAACGCGGTCGCATTGCTCGAACGGCCTGCAGGTGGTGGCGCTGCCGGGTAGGACGGCGGGGGCGGCGGCAGGGGGGCCGCCTCTGCGGGGGGCGGCGGTGCGCCTGCGGCGGCCGCGACGGAGGCGGGCGCCGCGGCGGATTGCGCGGCCACGGCACTCTCCAGTTGCTTGATGCGGGCCTCGAGCGCCTGCACGCGCGAGGAGTAGTCGGTCTTGAGGGCGTCGATCTCCGCCTTCAGTGCCGCGACCTCGTCGCTGGTGCTCTGGGCGGCGGCTTCAGCGGCGGCGCAGATTAAAAGGAGTGCCCCGGCCAGGGGCGTGAGCTTGGTCATGATTCGCCTCGTCGCGTTCGCGATCACGCGGTGCGGTGGGTTATGCACCGCAGCGGACATCGGTCGTCGTCAGGCGAGAGCAGGGGGAGCGCGTGATAGAAAGGCGTGGCGAGGCGAGGGGGCAACGAACAGTGACGCTGACCTCAAAACGAGCGCGCCAGCGGTTCGGGGCCCCCGATGGAGGGCGGGGTACTTGCCGCTCGCGGCTGCGAGCACGGATGCAAAGGAACAACAGGCCTGACAGGACTGACTATCGGTGGCCGGCGTGCTCAGCAACTCAGCCGACAACTTCAGATGCGAGCAGGCGTGCAGGATCGCTCCCGTCTGGGCGAGAACCAGCGTCAGGGCGAGTAGCGCATTCGTCAAAGGGCCCCGCCAGCGCAGACGGAGCAGGTCGGGGGTCGTTGTTGGCCGCAAAGTCACTTGGGGCCGATATTAAAGCACCGCAGGGCTGCCTCGCCCTCAGCCAGTCTGCCGTTCGGGTTCGGTCTGGCGCGTGTCTGCCGTCGGGGAGCCCCTGAAAGCTGGCGCTAGAGCCCACGCTCCCTCGCCATCCTCGCGATGACCATGGCCTTGTGTCCCTCGGCGAGATGGCTGTAGCGCTTGACCATCGCCATGGTGCGATGTCCCAGCACGTCGGCGATCTCGAGGAGGCTCGAACCTTGGGCGGCGAGATAGGAGGCACACGTATGGCGCAGGTCGTGAAAGCGAAAGTCCGCAATCCCGGCCTTGGCCAAGGCGGCATACCAATGGGCGTCGAAAGCGACGTAGGGCTTGTCGCTCCCGGAGGGATACGGGAAGACGAAGCGGTGCGCGCCGGCATTCGCACTGTGCAGGGTC
This sequence comes from Gammaproteobacteria bacterium, assembly GCA_019247195.1. Classification (GTDB taxonomy): domain Bacteria; phylum Pseudomonadota; class Gammaproteobacteria; order Steroidobacterales; family Steroidobacteraceae; genus 13-2-20CM-66-19. Next base: position 4,213 of record JAFAPI010000044.1, on the reverse strand, counting down.
CTGAGTGACTCGAGCGCTTTGCCGACCAGCGGCAGCCGTCTGGGGTCGCCGTTCTTGCTGGTCTGGATGACCGCCTGAGGCGAGGGGAAATCAAGGTAGATATCGCTCCACTGCAGATGGATGAGCTCACTGCGTCGCGCGCCCGTTGAGATGGCGAGCAGCACGAGCGCCTGCAGCGCCGGCCACGCCGACCGCGTACAGGCCGCGAGCAGGGCCTCGCGCTCCTCATCGCGCAGGAACCGGGCCCGTCCCCGGGCTTCCTTTTTCTTGCTTATCTCAGCGACCGGATTCCGATCGATCAGGCGCCATTCCCTCATGGCGGTCGCGAACATGTGAGACAACGTGGCGAGGTAGCGATTGACCGTGGCCCCCGATCGTGGGTACTCGGCGGCGAGGGAAGAGCGATCCTTTCCCGGGTGCGTCTTGGCACGGACATAGGGCTGCGATGCAAGGGCGTCTCGCCCCTGGGCAATGTGGTCGGGAGTGATCTCGGCGAGGTTGAGCGTGCCCAGCCGCGCGAGCCACCAGGCGATGTGGTGCTTCGCGTTCGATCGTCTCGCGGGGCGTGCATCGGCGAGCACACTCTGGACATAGCGATCGGCCAGGGCGGCGAAGCTGGTCCGGCGTGCCAGGGCATGCGGAAAATGACGTCCCTCGCGGATCCCCGACTCGATCGAACTGGCCCAGCGCTCGGCGTCCTTGCGGCTGCGGAAGGTGCCGCTGCGGGAGGGATAGCCTCTGAGTCGTACCTGCACGCGATAGGAAACCCGACCCGTCAGTGGGCTCAAGAGACGCTGAATCGATGCCATGGTCCCTGATGCGACCGGGTGCCGTGCTGATCCGCTCAATCTGCGCCCAGTCGACCCGCCCGGGATGCGTCAAAACCGCGGCGTTACCACAGAAAGATGCGACAACTCGAACCTCGCGGGTTCAGCGACCACCGAAGTACGGGTTGGTGTGAGTCCACCGTGAGCACGTTCACTCGCCGATCTGTCATCGCGGCAAGACCCCAGCTCGGAGGTGCTCGAAGGTGATCCGGGGCCCGCGATGTAGCCGCGTGCGGTGCGATCGTGTGCACACGCCTCAAGCTGTGCGCCGGTGCAGTCTTGTCTCCATATAGAGACGCGATCGGGTGGCCCCGCCGATGTATTCGCCGCCTTCATGCGCCGTGCCACTAGACATATGATCTTTCAGGGTCCATGCTCGCCGCGGCTCGATTGAGACGCAAATTCGTTGCCGCGATTCTCGCCAAGATCCAGAGCGCATTCGTCTCGAGCCGAGCCAGGCGAAAAGGGCAAACCCGTCCGAAAGGCGGGCACGCAAAGCCACCGGTCTAAGGGTGTGACAGCCTAAGACAGCGGGGTTGCCGCTCCACTCACCTGAGTGTGACGCGCCGACCTGTCTGCCTTAAATCTGCCGCTCTCCCGACCGGACTGGAACGCTGTCAGGGAGGGTGCGTATGCGATCAGCTTCGGCAGAGCCTGCAGGGTCATCAAGTCTGGGTACAGAGATGCGGGCGGAGGCGGGCACGGGCCGCTTCATGCTGACGCTGTGTGCGCTGGCCGCGCCGGTCTCCATTCGCCCACCCACTTCGCCGCAGCTGCAGCCCTACACCTTCTTCATGAGTCGCGTTCGTGGGCCGGATGGCGGTGAGCGCCTCTACCTTCACATGGGGTTCTTCGCGACGCTCGCGCACGCGGAGCGATGGGCAGAGTCCGTGCGGCGCCACTACCCCAGCGCATTCGCCACTATCGCGCCCCGCGACCTCGAGCGGACCGCCAGGCCCGACGCCCCGAAGGGCTATTGGGTGCGGGACGAAGAGGCTCATCTGTCCGACACGCAGGTCATGCAGATACTGCAGGCGGACCGCAGCCCTCGAGCGCCGGGCGAAGCCGATGCCACTGATCACGAGCAGATTGCGTTGCTGCGGCCGGAAGACACGGGTACCCGCAAGGCGCTGCGCGAGGCGGTCGTCCAGGGAGCGCCCGTATCCTTTGCGGTGCAACTGCTTTGGGCCGCACACCCGATCGCTCTCGACCAGGTACGGTCGCTCGATGCCTTCAAGGGCCACACGCTGTACGCAACGGAAAATCACCGCAAGGGGCGGTCCAGCTATTTCCTCCGGCTGGGGTTCTTCCCCGACCCGAGATCGGCCAAGGAGCTGGCGGTCCGGGTACGCTCGGCATTCGCCTCTGCCGCGGTGATACCCGTGCTCGAGCCGGAAATGACGCGTGCCCGTGAAGCGGCTGTCACCAGCTCCGCGATCCCGAGCCTGGTTGAGCATCGCGAGGAGGTGGACGACTCCGAGTTCTTCGAACGGGCAAGCTCCCCGGGTGGGGGGCGTGCCGACGGCGCAGGGGACCGGGCCCGGCAACTGCGCAATGAGCGAAGAGCGTCGTCAGACCCGCTGAGCGACAGTGGCGTGCGGCACCTGAAGGTCGAGGTGCAGGAAGAGCTGTCAGGTCGTTGGAAGGTGATCAAGCTGCGCGAGGCCGCCGACGCCCTCGCGGTCGATTAGTCGGCAGCAACAAGTACGGAGTCGCCTACGAAAAAGCTCAAGCATGAAGGGGAGTTGTTCAAGGCGGCCCTGCTGGCCGGCGTTCAGTATGCGGAAGGGCGCAAGGCCGTTGAATTCGAGGCCACCGACTCCGCGAGCGACAAGGCGCTCTTCATCTATCGCCTGCTGGTGCACGACAAGGTCATCGCGCCCATGCCGGAGACTCAGGTCAGCGAGAAGACGATCCGGCATCGGCTTGCGACCTGGTATGCGCATCAACTTCCCGAGGGTCATCCGTTGCTGGGCTAGTGGCTCCTTCGCAGGATGGCGCGTGGGACGTGAGTTCCCGCGCTCGAAGGGTCAGTCGCTGCGGTTGCAAAAGCTTGCGCATCGTCCTCGTCCACGATCCAGATCGCGCGCCGCCCCACACTCCCGTTAAGATCACCAGACGTTCATCGTCGAAGGCTCGAGCAGGCGCGCCTTGTTCGTGGGCCGCGGTTGCTGCAGAGTGCCTTGGCAACCCCGACGACGCGAGGCGTGTGTTTGAAAACCGTTCTCCATGCGGCCCTGGTCACTTGGGTGGGTGCCGTGGCAGCGCACCCTGCGCCGCTCCTGGCGCCGCACGAGGTCGCCGCGCTTGCCAACGAGCTGAACCTTGGAGCTCAATCAGCGACTGCTGACTTCCCTTGGCATTGCACTCCTCCAAAGGAACCAGTGCGGCAACGGGTCTTCCGTGTTTGGTGATGATTGTCGCGCGTCCACGCTCAGCGGCGTCGAGCAAGTCCGGAAGCTGATTGCGGGCTTCCTCGGCGCCTTTGCGAGTTGGCTTGGGCATGGAGTAACCGTACAGTACTGTACGGAACGGTCAAACCCACACCACCATAGCCGTTATCGCGTCTATTTCCGCAACCGGTCACCGGTCGGTTGGATGTTCAGGTCTCTTACGCGGTATTCAGCCATCAGACGCGCAATCCGTTGGTGCTTTCGCCGGTGAGCCCAAACGCGGGGCTCTAGACGCGACTCTGGCCGTCGCGTGCAAATTCAGTGCACCGATTAGTCGCCTGGAAACCTGAACGTTTGAGGTCTGACCGTCCGGCTTACCGAGACGCGGGTACCCGCAGTGGAACTCTCGGGCAGCTGTTGCGAATACCCTGGCCGCACGCACGCACCGTCAGCTCCTTGGTGAGGCACACGCGGATCTCGGACAGGGTGGCGCGGCTGCAGGCCACCGCCATCGAGCCATCCGGTGTCTGGGGGTTGGCACGATGAAACAGGTCAATGATCTCTGGAGCAGTTAAGGCCTGATCGTCCCGCGGCGCATTAAAGGATTCGGGGATGCGTATCACCGCAGTGGCGCGGTCCGCCGCCGAAAAATACTCCGTTGCCTGGAGTCCGCTACAGGTACCGTGCGTCTGCCACTCGTGCGACATCAGACGCTCGCTCGGATAGACGGTCCGTCCCTTGGCAGCGGCCTCCGGGGTCAGATCAAACTGGGTAGCGCAGTTTTCGGGGTAGCCGCCGCCGTCGTACTGCGGCCACAGTCCGTGCAGAACAAATCCGTAGCCTTTGTTTGCGCACTCCGCGCCGTCGTCTGCGTGCGTCAGACAATACGTGGGGGCCCACGACAAGCTCAATAGGTAGGAGTCGAACTGGCCGCTTTGGGTCGCAGCGTTCTCTCGGTGACGGTGGTGCCGTGCGGCGGAGTAGCCTGCGATC
>JAFAPI010000254.1 GCA_019247195.1 Gammaproteobacteria bacterium | reverse complement strand
CGCCTCGGGGTGCCTGCCCTTGAGCGCCACCACGCGCGTCGCAGGTCCCGCCAGACCTGGCAGCTGCCGCAGGAGCCGGGGCAGGGGCGCGACGGCGCGGGCCACGATGGTGTCGAAGGGGGTGGCCGGCCTGAGCGTTTCGGCGCGGCTCTGCAGCGTCGTGACGTTGTGCAATGCCAGCTCACGCACCGCGTGCTCGACAAAGCGGATCTTCTTGCCGTTCGAGTCGATGAGCGTGAAGTGCCGGTCGGGATTGACGACGGCGAGCGGCAGTCCCGGGAAACCGGCGCCGGTGCCGACGTCCGCGATGCGCGCGCCGACGAGGTCCGGGTGCACGGCCAGGCTGTCGAGTAGGTGATGGCTCGTCATGCGCTCCGGCTCGCAGATGGCGGTGAGGTTGACGCGGCGGTTCCAGCGCGCCAGCTCTGCGGTGAGGTGCATCAGGCGCATGGCGTCGGCCGGCTTGAGCGCCACCCCCAGCGCCGCCGCCGACTCGATGAGCCGCTCCTCCGCCACCCCGCCCCCTGCCCGCGTCGCCGCCGGATTGATCATACTTTGCCCACCATGCGGCTGCTGCTCGTGGAAGACGACCCGATGATCGGCGAGGCCATCCGCTCAGGCCTGAGGCGCGAGGGCTTCGCGATCGACTGGGTGCGCGAGGCGCGCGCCGCCGAGCGCGCGCTGGCGGCGGAGACCTTCGACCTGCTGCTCCTGGACCTGGGCCTGCCGGGCCAGGACGGACTCAGCTTTCTCACCGCGCAGCGCGCACGCGGGCTCGCCCTGCCGGTGCTGATCCTGACTGCGCGCGATGCCATCTCCGACCGGGTGCAGGGCCTGGACGCCGGCGCCGATGACTACCTCATCAAGCCTTTCGACATCGAGGAGCTCGCCGCGCGTATCCGCGCGCTGCTGCGCCGGCGCGCCGGCCGCAGCGCGCCGCGCATCGAGCATCTCAACGTGAGCCTCGACCCCGCGGCGCACCGGGTCGTGCGCGACGGCGCGGAGGTGAGCCTGGCCCCGCGCGAGTTCCGCCTGCTGCAGCTGCTGCTGGAGCGGCCGGGCACGATCCTGTCGCGCGCGCAGCTCGAGGAGCGGCTGTACGGCTGGGGCGAGGAAGTGGAGAGCAACGCCATCGAGGTGCACATCCACGGCCTGCGCAAGAAGCTCGGTGCGGACTTCATCCTCACGGTGCGCGGGGTCGGCTACCGCGTGCGCCCGTCATGAGGAGCCTGCGCGCGCGGCTGCTGGCCTGGCTGCTCGGCGGCGTCCTGGTGGTCGGTGCAGCCGGGGGCTTCATCGTCTACCGCAACGCCCTCCTCGAGGCGGATGCGTTTTTCGACTATCACCTGCGCCAGACCGCCCTGGTGCTGCGGGATGAGCCGGTCGAGTACCAGCTCGCCCCGCGGCTGCCGCCCGAGGATGCGGCGGCTTACGACTTCGTGGTGCAGGTATGGTCACTCGATGGCGTGCGGGTGTATCTGTTGCGCCCGCACGCCGTGCTCCCGAACGTCACCACGCTCGGCTTCGCGACCGTCGACACGCGCGAGGGGCGCTGGCGCGTCTTCGGGGTGCAGGCCGAGACGCGCGTCATCCAGGTCGCCCAGCCGATGAGCGTGCGGCAGGCGCGGGCGGCGGAGCTCGCCCTGCAGACCCTCAAGCCCTTCGCGCTGCTGCTGCCCGGACTCGCGCTGCTGATCTGGCTCGCGGTGGGCCAGGCGTTGCGGCCGCTCGAGCGGCTCACCGGTCAGGTGCGGGCGCGGCGGGTGGAGGCATTGGAACCGCTGCCCGCCGGCGCCCTGCCCCTCGAGGTGCAGCCGCTGGTGCAGGCGCTGAACGAGCTGCTGGCGCGACTGCGCGCCGCGCTCGAGCGCGAGCGCGCCTTCATGGCCGACGCGGCCCACGAGCTGCGCACTCCCCTGACGGCGCTGCACCTGCAGATGGACATGCTCAGTCACGCGGGCGATGAGGCCGAGCGGGCGGCGGCCATGCGCACACTGTCGGCGGGCGTGCAGCGCGCGATCCGCCTCATCGAGCAGATGCTGGCGCTCGCGCGCCAGGAGCCGCGCACCGTGCCGCATCGCCCGGTGCGGCTCGATGCACTGGCGCGGGAGGTCGTCGCGGAGCTGATGCCGCTCGCCGACCTGCGGCAGATCGACCTGGGAGTCGAGGGCGAACGCGCGGTCCAGGTGCAGGGCGAGCCGGAGGCGCTGCGCACCCTCGCCCGCAATCTCATCGACAACGCGGTGCGCTACAGCCCCGCGGGCGGGCGCGTGGACGTCGTGACCGAGCCGGCGGCCGACGGACACGGCGCCCGTCTGATCGTCAGCGACCAGGGCCCGGGGATCGCCGCGAGCGAGCGGCAGCGGGTGTTCGATCGCTTCTACCGTACGGCCGGAACCGCGCAGCCCGGCAGCGGCCTCGGACTTGCGATCGTCAAGTCCATCGCGGACGCGCACGGCGCGAGCGTGGCGCTCGCCGAGGGCGCAGGCGGCGGCGGGCTCAGGGTGACGGTGACGTTCGCCCCCTGAGTGGGTCTGCTACCGTGCCAGCTTCTGCAGAAACTGGGCCGCCGTCTCCAGGTAGGCATCCCGATTGGGCTTCTTGCGAAAGCCGTGACCCTCGTCGCGCACCGAGAAGTACCACACCTCCCCGCCCGCGGCGCGCACGCTGTACGCCAGCTGCTCGGACTCGGAAGGGGGGACCTTCGGGTCGTTGAGGCCCGTCGCGACCAGCAGCGGCTTCTTGATGCGCGCCGCATTTGTAAGGGGTGAGATGCGCTGCAGGAAGACGCGCGTGTGCAGATCGCGCTCATCCCCGTACTCGGCCCGCCGCAGGTCACGCCGGTAGGGCGAGGTATTGCTGAGGAAGGTGACGAAATCGCTGATCCCGTCGAGCGAGACACCGCCGCGCAGCCGCTCGCCATAGGACACCAGCGCCGCCAGTGCCAGGTACCCCCCGTAGGAGCCGCCCATGACGACCACGCGGTCGCGATCGAAGGTGGGCTGCACCCCGATCCACACCAGGAGCGAGCCGATATCCCGCAGCGCATCCTCGCGCAGCAGACCGTTGTCGAGCGTCAGAAAGGTCTTGCCGTAGCCGGAGGAGCCGCGCACGTTGGGCTCGAGCACGGCATAGCCGAGCTCGTTCACCAGGAACTGCACGAAGGGATCCCATTCCGGCCGTGCCTGCGCTTCGGGCCCGCCGTGGATGTTGACGACCACCGGCAGCGGCCCCTGCGCGTGCGCCGGCCGATACAGCAAGGCCGACAGCAGGCGCGGCTTGCCGTTCACGCGGTCCCAGGTCGGAAAGCGCACCCGCTCCGGCGCGACCAGCGACCTCGTATCGAGCGCGCCGGTCTCGCTGTGCGTCCAGCGGGTCGTCTCCCCCCGCTCGAGATCGACGACGTACGCATCGCGCGGGCTGGTCGCCGACTCCGCCGACAGCGCCAGGCGGCGGCCGGTGCGATCGAAGCGCAGATTGCCGATCCGTCCCTCCGGCAGGCCTGCCGGGGCCAGCGTGCGCTTCTGCAGCGAGTCGAGCACCGCGAGCCGGCTGCGGCCGTCCTCGTTGACCACGTAGGCGATGTAGCGCCCGTCGGCGCTGACGTCGAAATCCTCGACGTCCCAGGGCAGATCCGGAGTCACCCGCTGATTGGCATGCGTCAGCGGGTCCTTGAACTTCAGCTGCAGGAATTCCGAGTCCTCGTCGGTGAGCAGGTACACGCCGCGCCCGTCGGGCGCAAACCGCGCCAGCCGTATCGTGCTGCGCCGTGGCGTGGGATCCAGCGGCGTGAGCTCGCCACTCGCAGCGTCCGCGAGGTAGAGATAGCTCTCGGTGATCGACAGGACGCGCCACACGAGCAGCTTCGAGTCATCCGCCGACCAGTCGAGCGGGTACCAGGTGTCCTCGCGCCCTCCCACCAGCAGGCGCGGCGCCGCGCCGGTCGACACGTCCGCGAGGTACACGTCATAGCTCAGCGGATCGCGGTCGTTGCCGTAGAAGGCGAGGCGCTTGCCGTCGTGCGCCCACACCAGGCTGCCGTGAATGTACGGCCCCTGCGTGAGGGCGCGGGCGTTGCCGTCGGGGGCCTGGTAGTACACCTGCGCGTTCTCGTCCCCGCCCTGGTCCTTCAGCAGCGCGAACCCCGCGCCGACGTGCGCGGCGCGCGCGCGGTCGACCGGGTCGGCGAAGAAGGTGAGCTGCTCGCGGCTCGCCAGCGGCGCGGCCACCTTGTGCACCTGCTGCACGTCCCCGAAGCGGGTGCCGATCAGCAGGCCGCCGTCTGCGGTCCAGTCGTAGCAGGTGGCCTCGCGCGACTCGAGGTAGCGCGCCAGTCGCGCCGACAGAGCCGGGTCCGGCGCGGGGATGCCGTCGTAGACCAGCGGGCCGCTCTCGCGGTGCGCGGGGAGCTGCGCCGCGAGCGGCCACGCCGCGAGCGCGGCGAGGAGCGCGACGCGCCCGACGGCCAGGGGGCGCTTCATGTGGGCCGCTAGCTTACAGGTTACGATGTGCGTCTTCCTTCGCCAGTCCGGTCGGTCCATGAGCGCTGTTCCCGTGCACGCGCGCCTCTATCGCCACCCGCACGGCATCACGGCCGTCGACGCCGAATACCTGCACCCCGGTCACGCCGCCGCGCATGTCATTGTCGATGCCGGCCGGGCCGCGTTCGTGGACGTCGGTACCAATTTCTCGGTTCCCTACCTGCTCGCCGCGCTCGCTGAGCTCGGCATCGAGCCCGCGGCGGTGGACTTCCTGTTCCTGACCCACGTGCACCTCGACCACGCCGGGGGCGCGGGACGGCTGCTGCAGCATCTGCCGCGCGCCACCGCGGTGCTGCACCCGCGCGGCGCGCCCCACCTCCTCGACCCGGCAAAGCTGATCGAGGGCTCGAAGGTCGTCTACGGCGCGGAGCGGTTCGACCGCCTCTACGGGGAACTGGTTCCGCTGCCGCGCGCGCGGGTCCACGTCGCAGCCGACGGCGAGCGCTTCAGCCTCGGCGGCCGCACGCTCGAGACCATCCATACCCCCGGCCACGCGCTGCACCACTACGCCCTGATCGATGCCGCGCACGCCAGCATCTTTCCGGGGGACACCTTCGGCATTTCCTACCGCGATTTCGACACCGCGCGCGGCGCCTTCATCATCCCGACGACGACGCCCACCCAGTTCGACCCCGAGCAGCTGTGCGCCTCGATCGAGCGCCTGATGAGCTACCGCCCGGAGGCGATGTACCTCATGCATTTCAGCCGGGTCACCGGGCTGGCGCGGCTCGCGGCCGCGCTGCAAGCGCAGGTGCGCGAGTTCGCGCGCCTCGCCCGCGCCCACGCCCGCGATCCACAGCCAGCCGCCGGCATCCGCGCGGACATGGCGGCGCTGTGGCTGCGCCTGGCCCGCGAGCACGGCTGCCACCAGAGCGATGCCGAGATCCTGCAGCGCCTTGCCGGGGACCTCGAGCTCAACACGCAGGGGCTTCTCGTCTGGCTGCAGCGCCTGGAGACACCATGAGCGGTACCTTCCGCGCTTACCGCATCCATCAGGAGGGGCAGGGGGTGCGCGCGCGCTTCGAGGATCTCACCCTCGCCGACCTCTCCGCCGGCGAGGTGGTGATCCGCGTCACCCACTCGGGCATCAACTACAAGGATGCGCTGGCCGCCACCGGCGCGGGGCGCATCCTGCGCCGCTACCCGCTGGTCGGCGGGATCGATCTCGCGGGCATCGTCGAGTCCTCCGCCGACCCGCGCTACCAGCCGGGCGAGGGCGTACTGGTCACGGGCAACTCGCTCTCCGAGACGCACGACGGCGGCTACGCGCAGCGCGCACGCGTGCCCGGGGACTGGGTGATCCCGCTGCCCGCGGGGATGAGCGCCTTCGAAGCGATGGCGATCGGCACGGCCGGCTTCACGGCGGCCTACGCGATCCATCGCATGGAGGGTAACGGCCAGCACCCGGCAGCGGGGGCCATCCTCGTCAGCGGCGCGAGCGGCGGCGTGGGGAGCCTCGCGATCGACATGCTCGCCGGCCGCGGCTACCGCGTCATCGCGCTGAGCGGCAAGGCGCAAGCCGAGCCCTACCTGCGCGCCCTCGGCGCGAGCGAGGTGCTCGCGCGTCCGGAGTTCGGCGCGGGCGGCCGCGCCCTCGAGACCCCCCGCTTCGCCGGCGCCATCGACAACCTCGGCGGCGAGGTACTGGCCTGGCTGACGCGCGTGGTGGACTTCTGGGGCAACATCGCGAGCGTCGGCCTCGCCGCCGCGCCGGAACTGAAAACCACCGTCATGCCCTTCATCCTGCGGGGTGTCAGCCTGCTCGGCATCAACTCCTCGGCCACGCCGCGCGCGGTGCGCCTGGCGGTGTGGCGACGCATCGCCACGGACCTGCGTCCCCGTCACCTCGATCGCATCGCCACCCGCACCCTCGATTTCGCGGATCTGCCGGCGGCCTTCCCGCCTTACCTGGAGGGCAAGGTCACCGGGCGCACGGTGGTGCGGCTGCCGTAACCGGCGCCCCCGCGCCGCGTTAGAATGCCGCCCCCCGCGAGAGGCCCCAGCCCATGACCGAAGCGAGCCCGTCCGCCGGCGCGCGTCTGCAAGCCGCGCTCGAGGCCGAGCGTCCCCTGCAGGTGGTGGGGGCGGTCAACGCCTACGCGGCCCTGCTCGCGCAACGCGCGGGCTTCCGCGCGCTGTATCTCTCGGGCGCCGGCGTCGCCAACGCCTCCTTCGGGCTGCCCGACCTCGGCCTCACCGCACTCAACGATGTGTGCGAGGACGTGCGGCGCATCACCGGTGCCTGTCCGCTGCCGCTGCTGGTGGACGCGGACACGGGCTGGGGCGGCGCCTTCAACATCGCGCGCACGACGCGCGAGCTCGCTCGCGCCGGCGCCGCGGGCCTGCATCTGGAGGATCAGGTGGCGGCCAAGCGCTGCGGGCACCGGCCCGGCAAGGCGCTGGTGCCGGCGGCCGAGATGGTCGACCGGCTCAAGGCGGCGCTCGATGCCCGCACCGACCGGCACTTCGTCATCATGGCGCGTACCGACGCGCACGCGGTCGAGGGCCAGAGCGCGGCGCTCGCGCGCGCGCACGCCTATGTGGCGGCCGGCGCTGACATGATCTTCGCCGAGGCGCTGCGTACGCTCGAGGAGTACCGCGCCTTCAGCGCCGCACTGCCCGTCCCGGTGCTCGCCAACATCACCGAGTTCGGCCAGACCCCCCTGTTCAGCGTCGCGGAGCTCGGAGCCGCGGGCGTGCGGCTCGTGCTCTACCCGCTGTCCGCGTTCCGCGCGGCGGCCAAGGCGCAGGAATCGGTGTACGCGACCCTGCGCCGCGCGGGCACGCAGCGCGAGATCCTCGACACCATGCAGACGCGCGCCGCGCTCTACGAGGTGCTCGGCTATCACGACTACGAGCGCAAGCTCGACCAGCTGTTCGGGAACGAACCATGAACGACCCGGCCCTCAAACCCAAGAAATCGGTCGCGCTGTCCGGCGTCACCGCCGGCAACACCGCGCTGTGCACCGTCGGCCGCAGCGGCAACGACCTGCATTACCGCGGCTACGATATCCTCGAGATCGCCACCGCGGCGGAGTTCGAGGAGATCGCCTATCTCCTCATCCACGAACGGCTGCCGACCCGCGCGGAGCTGGCCGCCTACAAGGCGCACCTGAAGGCGCTGCGCGGGCTGCCCGCGCCGGTGCGCACCGCGCTCGAGGCGCTGCCGCCGGCGACCCACCCGATGGACGTGCTGCGCACGGGGGTTTCGGTGCTCGGCTGCTGCCTGCCGGAGAAGGACGGCCATCCCGCCGCCCTGGCGCGCGCGGCGGCGGACCGCATCCTCGCCAGCCTCGGCTCGATGCTCTGCTACTGGTATCACTACAGCCACGCCGGGCAGCGCGTCGTGGTCGAGACCGAGGACGACTCGATCGGCGGGCACTTCCTGCACCTGCTGCACCGGCGCATGCCGCCCCCCTCGTGGGTGCGCGCGATGCACACCTCACTCATCCTGTACGCGGAGCACGAGTTCAATGCCTCCACCTTCGCCGCGCGGGTGATCGCCGGTACCGGGGCGGACCTGCACTCCTGCATCGTCGGGGCGATCGGCGCGCTGCGCGGGCCCAAGCACGGCGGTGCCAACGAGGGCGCCTACGAGATCCAGCAGCGCTACGACACCCCGGACGAGGCCGAACAGGACATCCGCGCGCGCATCGGCAACCGCGAGGTGATCATCGGCTTCGGGCACCCGGTTTACACCGTCTCCGACCCGCGCAGCGAGGTGATCAAGGAGGTGGCGCGGACGCTGTCGCAGGAGGCGAAGGACATGAGCCTCTTCAACATCGCGGAGCGCCTCGAGCGGGTCCTGCAGGAGGCGAAGCGCCTCTTCCCCAATCTCGACTGGTTCTCGGCGGTCTCCTATCACCTGATGCAGGTGCCGACCGCCATGTTCACCCCGCTGTTCGTGATCGCACGCACCACCGGCTGGGCCGCGCACGTCCTCGAGCAAAGGGCGGACGGCAAGATCATCCGTCCGGCGGCGAACTACACCGGACCGGAGCCGCGCAAGTTCGTGCCACTCGATCAGCGCCGCTGACATGGCGCACGACCTCCGCTCCGCGCAGCGACCGCCGCCGGACTCCGCCCTGACCGCGATCGCGAGCTACGCGCGCGACTTCGCCGTGCGCAGCGAGAGCGCCTACGCGACCGCCCGCTACTGCCTCATGGACACCCTCGGCTGCGGGTTCCAGGCGCTCAAGTACCCCGCCTGCCGCAAGCTCCTCGGGCCGCTCGTCCCCGGCGCCGTGCTGGCCGGCGGCGCGCGCGTGCCGGGCACCTCCTTCGAACTCGACCCGGTGCAGGCGGCCTTCAACATCGGCGCCATGGTGCGCTGGCTCGACTTCAACGACACGTGGCTGGCCGCGGAATGGGGGCACCCGTCCGATAACCTCGGCGCGATCCTGGCCGTGGCCGACTACCTGTCCCGCACGGCGGTGATGTCGGGGCGGGCGCCTCTCACGGTGCGCGACGTCCTGACCGCGATGATCAAGGCGCACGAGATCCAGGGCGTGCTAGCGCTCGAGAACAGCTTCAACCGCGTCGGCCTCGATCACGTGCTGCTGGTGCGGGTCGCCTCGACCGCGGTGGCGACGAGTCTGCTCGGCGGCACCCCGGCGCAGGTCGTGAACGCGCTGTCGAACGCCTTCGTCGACGGCGGGGTGCTGCGCACTTACCGTCACGCCCCCAACACCGGCTCACGCAAGAGCTGGGCGGCGGGGGACGCCACCAGCCGCGCGGTGCGTCTGGCGCTCATGGCGCTCAGCGGGGAGATGGGCTACCCCTCGGCCCTGTCCGCGCAGAAGTGGGGCTTCTCGGACGTGCTGCTGCGCGGCGAGCCGCTCAAGCTCGCGCAGCCCTTCGGCAGCTACGTCATGGAGAACGTGCTGTTCAAGATCTCATTCCCGGCCGAGTTT
>JAFAPI010000241.1 GCA_019247195.1 Gammaproteobacteria bacterium | reverse complement strand
TTGCCACTCACTCGCCTGTATCTCTCCCAGCCCGCGCCAGAACCCGGTCGCGCTGGCGGCGGGCGCATTGTCCACGGCGGGCAGCGGCACACGTGCCCGCAGCGCCCAACTCACGCCCGGCAAGCCGGCGAGCAGCACGAGCGCGACGATGAGTCCGCGCACCTCCCCGGCTGCGGGTAATGACGCAGCCGGAGCGCCCGGTGGCGCGTCCGGCTGTCGTGCCGCGGCTGGTGAAGCGGGGGGCGGGGAGAGCCAGGTGGTGAGCCAGAAGAAGACCACCAGTGCGAGCGCAAAGACGCCCCAGCCGAACCAGTAGTGGCTGACGCTCACCAGGTAGTGATGCATGTCGGTGAGGTAGCCGGCCTCGATCACGGTGTAGACGCGTACCCAGTTGGCGAGGAGCGCCAGCGCACTCATGAGGAGAAGTTGCACGAGGCGCGTGCGCCAGGAGTCGTGTCGAAGCTCTCCGTGCAGCGCAGCCACGGCGAGCCCGACGATCAGGAAATGCAGACCGCTGCACCCCTCCTCGATGATGAAGCTCCCGTTCGGTATATGGATCAGGTCGCCCTGGATGATCGCCCGCGGTCCGGTGAGCCGCAGAAAAGCGTCCATCGCAACCACGGTGAGTTCCTGCAGCGGATTGCCGAGCTGCGACCAGGACGGCACCGCGAAGTAGAAGAAAGCCACGGGAAAGGCGAGCAGCAGGCCCACCTCCCAGCCCCACGCCGCCAGCGCGGCGAGCCAGAAGAGGGCCGGGAAGATGGTGACGTGCAGATCCTGGATGCAGGCGCGGTAGCACACGAGCCAGGCGATGACTGCGAAGGCGAGCAGCAGCTGTCCCGCGTGCGAGGGGGCCGTGCGCGCGGCGGCGAGGGCGCGGCGCCGCAGGATGATGAATGCAAGGCTGATCGGCAGGATCAGCCAGCCGTGCGTGTAGGTGATGTTGATGAAGTCCGACCACTGCGCGTAGAGCACCGCGCTGCTGGGTGCGTACAGCAGCGCGACGGCGGCGGCGAGGGCGAGGATGAGCCAGGGGCGCAGTGAGGCGGAGGCCATCATGCGCGCATCTTACGGGATGCGGGCGCCCTCTCTCGGTAACTGCCGCGGTGCGGCCGCGTGCGAACGTCAGCTGATGGTCTTGCTGACGACGTCCGACAGCGGGCTCTCGACGCCGAGGCTGGTGACGGCCTTGACGGCGAAGAACCAGGTGCCGTGGCTCAGGTTGTCGATGACGTAGGTCTGCAGCCCGACGCCGCTCAGTTGCACGGTCTGCGTGAGGGCATTGGCATCGGTACCGAAGTAGATACGGTAGCCGGCGAGGTCGGTGAGGGCCGCGCCCGTGGTGGTCGTCGTGGGCGCGTCCCAGGAGACCGTGGCGCTGCCGCTGCCGGAACGGTGATTGACGCTGGCGGCGCTGCTACTGCTATGACTGCCGTGATGGCAGCCCCCGAGCGCGAAGAGGACGAGCAGTACCCACCCTGTCAGGTTGCGTTTTCTCACGGCCGACCCTCCCCCACGTGTCCGCGCGTCGCCGCGCAGACAACCAACACTCCAAGCGTTCCAACACTGCTGCTGGGTCCGGAGCGACCGAAAAGCCCGGGACGCAGCTGGCGGAGGAAGGAATTGCAATCCGCGTGCCGGCCGCGGTTTTGTTCAAGTTTTCAGTAACTTGCCCACATGCAAGCGCGGGCGGGGGCCCGGCGCGTCGCCCGCCACAGACGGGGACGCGGACTGGGCCGGGTACCCCTCCCGCAAGTCATTGTTGTTAAAAGGGGTTTTTTGCGTCGCCGGGCACCGACATTTGGGCGTGCGCGTCGCCGCTGCGTGTCACTGTGTGAAGCGCGCCTCTTTTGCGGGGGGATATGTCGCATAGCACGCAACGGCGTGTAGGCGCTTTGCTAATCTTGCGTCCGACCGGCCTTCGACGGATTCCAACCGCCCTTGAGCCGGTGCAGAATTAGAACCAGGGATTCAACAAACACTGATGACCCCGCGGTGCGAGCCGTGATCGAAAGTTAGGGAAGGTCATTGGAGGAAGCGGCGATGAAGAAAATGACAGTGATTGCAGCGATGGCGAGTGCGGCGGCGGTGGCTGCGATCATGAGCGCGCCGGCGGCGGCCATGACGTGCGGCTCGAGTGCGTGCGCACAGGTTCACAACCGCTGGGTGCAGCGCCCGGTCGTCAAGGCGACGACCCCGGGTGGCGCGACCTCCGTGCCGGAGCCGGGCGTGCTGCCGTTGATGGTGCTCGGCCTGAGCGGCGTGGGGTTCCTTGCGCTGCGCCGGCGACGCGCTTCGATCTGAATTAACTGCGTCTGCGCACGACGGCCCCCGCGTGGGGCCGTCGTCGTTTCTGGCGCCAAAGCGCGACGCGTCGCGCAGCCGTCGCCGCCGGTATACCGTAACGTGCGATGTGTAGGGCGCGGCGCACGCGAATAAGGCGAATCCCCGATTCCGCGCAGCGCGGCCTTCGCTATAGTCGGGCCGCGATGGAAAACCCAACCGCCAAGAAGAACGTGCAGCTGAACGCCCTCACCATCGACGTCGAGGACTACTTTCACGTCGCCGCCCTGAGCGGCGCGATCTCCCGCGACAGCTGGACGCTGCGCGAGTCGCGCGTCGAGGCCAATACGGAGCGGCTGCTGACGATCCTCGCCGCGCGTAACGTCCACGCCACCTTCTTTGTGCTCGGCTGGCTCGCCGAGCGGCAGCCGCAGCTGGTGCGACGCATCGCGGCGGCGGGTCACGAAGTCGGCTGCCACGGCTACTCGCACCAGCTCGTCTACCGGCAGAGCCCGAAGGAATTCCGCGAGGAGACCGCCCGCGCCAAGCATTCCCTGGAGGACACCCTCGGCCAGGCGGTCCAGGGCTATCGTGCCGCGAGCTTCTCGGTGACGCGCCGCTCGCTGTGGGCGCTCGACGTGCTGATCGATCTCAATTTCGGCTATGACTCGTCGGTGTTCCCGATCCGTCACGACCTGTACGGACTACCGGGCGCACGCCCGGAACCGCATCGCATCACCGCTCCGTCCGGGCGCACGCTGGCGGAGTTCCCGATGTCGACCGCGAGCTTCCTCGGGCTGCAGGTCCCGGTCTCCGGCGGCGGCTACTTCCGCATCCTGCCCTACTGGCTCACGCGGGCGGGACTGAAGCAGATCAACGAGC